>CAYTRV010000206.1:0-2508 GCA_964440285.1 uncultured Bifidobacteriaceae bacterium | reverse complement strand
CCAGGGTTCAGAATCGCTCGCCTACGAGGTCGACGGCTTCCAATCGGAGTTCGGCGCGAGCAACCGCTTACAGCTTCCGTTGGAGGGGATCCTCCTCATCGGGTACTAGAGCCACTCCGTTGGGAAGTAGTGGAGACGACTCCTCGACGGACGCGAGTGGTCCCCTGTGCCGCATACATGGTAAGGAGGGGGGGTCGACGGTTCGGCGCGCGACGGCGGGGCGATTCGTACGCTCCGACGATCGCGACCTCTCCGCTCGGGAACCGCATGTGCCCTCCCTTGGCGATGCGCTGGGAGTATCGCCGACCTCGGTTCGGGCCGGAAGCCGAAGGGCCTATTCGAACAGTGGTCGGAGGTGATCGTTCAGGAAGACCCCGTGCGGATCGAGCTCCCGGCGGATGCCGATGAACGTCTCGGCCTCCGGGTAGCGGTAGAGCAGCTGCCCTCGGGTGAGGAGGTGCAGCTTGCCCCAGTGGACGCGGGCGCGGAACGGCCCGAGCGTGGCGTCGACGGCACGCAGATAGCCCCAGTAGTCGGTTCCGGGGACGCCCGAGACGGAGATCACCGTCGTCGCCGTCCGGTGCTGGGACGACAGGTACGCGTCGTCGGCGGCGACGGTGCGCACCTCCATCGGGAACCGCGCGTCCGGCTGGCTCGCCAGCATCAGGTCGCGCATCGCCGCGACGGCGGCCGGGCCGCGCTCGATCGGCACGAAGTACTCGAGCTCGTGGAAGTTCGGCTCGAAGACCTGCGGGTAGATGCGGTACGACCGGTCGACGCGGGCGCCCGCCTCGGCGGAGTCAGGCTCGTCCTCTCCGGCGACGTCGTAGATCTTCACGAAGCAGGTGTCGCCGTCGGGCACGCCGGCGGGCGTGTCGAGGCCGTAGAGCGCGGCCGACCCGTCGACCGGGATCCAGAAGAACGAGAAGTGGCGGTGGGCGGCGACGAGCTCGTCCCACCGCGCGACGACCTCGGCGTACGGCAGGTGCAGGATCCGCTCCCGGATCCGGTACGCGGGCGCGACCGCGACCTCGACCTCGGTCATCACGCCCAGCATGCCGATCGCCACCTGCGCCGCGCGCAGCACCTCCGGGGTCGACTCGGAGACCTCGAGCACGTCCCCGGTCGCGGTGACGATGCGCGCCCGGCGGAGCGCGGCCGAGAAGGAGCCGAGCGTGATGCCCGACCCGTGCGTGCCGGTGCCGATCGCACCGGCGATCTGCTGCGTGTCGATGTCGCCCTGGTTCGCCAGGGAGAGCCCGGCGTCCCAGAGCGGGTCGCCGAACGCGGCAACCGTGGTCCCCGCGAGCGCGGTCGCGCGGCACCGCTGCCGGTCGACCGCGACAACCCCGGCTAGGCCGGCGAGCTCGAGCACGACGCCGTCGGTCAGGCAGACCGGCGTGAACGAGTGCCCCGTGGCGGCGACGCGAACCCGGTGGCCGCCGGCGACCGCCCCGCGAACGGCGGCCACGACCTCGTCCTCGTCCCGTGGTCGAACGATCGCGGCCGGGGCGCAGGTCTGGTTTCCCACCCAGTTCGTCCAGGTCGTTCCGCCCACGATGCACCCTCCGCGTATCGCCGCCGGGCCCATGCTAGCGTTGGTCGCCATGGACGCCGGTGATCCCCGTGCGTTGTCGTTCGGCCGGATCGCGGCGATCCGGCGCCCGATCGCCTCGTTGACGAAGGTCACACACCGAAGCGGCGGGCACAGCCGAACAACCCTTCCAGCTCGAGACGAGCGAGGCGATCGAGCATCTCCGCAGGGGGGAGGCCGACCTGGCGGTCGTACATCACATGCCCGGAGTACCGGTACCCGAGACGGCGGGCCTGACGCGGCAACGCCTACTCGTCGACGACCTCTACGTGGTTCTGCCCGATGGACACCGACTGGCCCGCCTCGACGCCGTGAGCATTACCGACCTCGAGGGGGAGCTGCTGATCCTCCCCCGCCGTGACACGCCCGCCGGCCGCTTCCGTTCGGTTGTCGAGCAACTCTGCGCCGAGGCCGGCTTTGCACCGAGAGTGGCCTACGAACTGGACGATCTACCGGCCGTACAGGCCTTCGTCGCCGCGGGGGTCGCCCTAGTGCCGATGCATGGGCTTACCCTCACAACCGTCCCCGCCGGAGCCACCAGCCGTCCGCTCGCCGAGCGCCCCGCCGGCAGCCGCGCGGTCGAGGCACTCGCACCAACCGCAACCAGCACAAAGCTGGTCGACGACCTCCTCGGACTCCTCGTGGAGTCCGCCCGTTCGTACTCGGCGAGACCGCGGATCGGCGCATACAACCGCTGAAAAACAGCCATCGCGGATGGGAGACGCGGCTTGCCGCCGATTGCGAGGCAGCCGCGCGACTGCGGGTTGAACGCCGCCGCCGGCTCCGCGGCGAGGAGGCCGGCGGACTTGAATCGCGCCGAGTCGGCGATCAGGCAGGGCTCACCACCGCGCACCTCGGGGTGAGCCCTGCCTGTCGGTCGTAAGGACCTCGGTCAGCGGCTCTCGACGCTGACC
>CAYTRV010000205.1:0-2509 GCA_964440285.1 uncultured Bifidobacteriaceae bacterium | reverse complement strand
CCGTCGTGCGGACCGGTCATGCCGAGGTCGGTCATGTAGGCCGTCCCGCCGGGAAGCACCCGCGCGTCGGCGGTCTGAACGTGGGTGTGGGTCCCGACGACCGCCGTGACCCGGCCGTCGAGATGGCGCGACAGGGCCACCTTCTCGCTCGTGGCCTCCGCGTGGATGTCGACGACGACGAACCGCGTCTCGCGGAGCACACGGTCCACCAGCCCGTCGACGACGGCGAACGGGCTGTGGGCCGAGTCCATGAACACGGAGCCGACGAGGTTGATGACCCCCACCCGAAAGCCGCCGGGCGCCTCGGCGACGGTGACCCCCCGGCCCGGCGCCCGCGCCGCGAGGTTGTCGGGCCGCAGCACCCGCGGGTCTGATTCGAGGAGCGGGTACAGGTCGGTCTGGCGCAGGGTGTGGTTGCCGCCGGTGAGGACGCCGACCCCCGCGTCGAGCAGCTCCTTCGCCTGGCGCCCCGATGTGCCCGCCCCGCCTGCCGAGTTCTCGGCGTTCACGATCACCAGGTGCGGCCGATGCTCTTCCCGCAACGCCGGGAGCCGGTCCAGGAGCGCGCGCAGTCCGACCGTCCCGAACACGTCGCCGACCAGCAGCACCCGGAGTTGGTCGGTGGCGTCGCTCACGAGCCGACCCGCACGACCTCCATGTGCACGTGGTTCCCGCTTCCTGAGACGTACTTCGCGATCTCCGGCCGTGCGACGTCCACCAGGGGGGTGGCGTCACGCACCTGCCCGATGCAGGTGACCCCGGCAGTGACGAACTCCCCGACATTCGGCTTGTCGAGACCCGCGGCGCCGCACACCGGGCCGGCGAGCCGGTCGAGGGGGATACCCTCGATATGGCGGACCCGCACGACCACATCGCTCTGGGCCTCGGGGCTGATGTCGACCTCGTACCCCGCCCGTTTGCCGGCGACGATGTACGGCGCGACGCTCGCGATGGTTCCGTTGACCGGGGCGTAGACGATCGTTCCAGGCGGGGCGGCGAGATCGACTGCGGCGGTATCGGGGCCGGCGCGCCCGTCGCGCGGCGCGGTCGCGTGCTTCCATCCCGACGCCGGATCGAGCGCGACCGCATCGGGGTCGTCGATCGGCCGGAACAACGTCTGGGCGACGCGTGCCCGGTCGACGGGGAGGTGCAGCTCGACGAGGCCCGCGCGTGCGATGACCCGATCCGGCGGGCGTACCCCCAGGTCGAGCGCCGACGCGGCGACGGGAGATGCGACCGCACCCGGGTCGACCTCGCCCCCCCGCTGCGCTCTGGCGAGCACCAGGGCCACCCCACCGACGACGGCGAGCCCGGCCATCGCGCCCAGCAGGTTCCGGCGGCGCCGGATCTTCAGCTCGCGTGCCCGCACGCCGGCGGCGGGCTCGAGCTGCTCGGGAGTCACCGCAGCCACGACGAGGCAGGGTACAGCACCCACCCCGCGAACCGCCAGCCCGGCCGCTTGTAGGATTCCCAGGATGAGCAGGCACGTTGCCGGATGCATCGGGCGTTCGAGATGACCACTCGGGGCGGCACGCTCCTGCTCGGAGCGGGCCTCTCCAAGCGATTTCGGCATGTCACCGCGCTCGAGGCCGTCGACATCGCGCTCGAGGCCGGCGACGCCGTCGCCCTTCTCGGCCCGAACGGCGCGGGGAAGACCACGCTCCTGCGCATCCTCGCCGGGGTGAGCTCCCCGTCCGCGGGGCGCCTCGACCACCACGACGCGCACCGCACGCCCGTCGGATGGGTGCCGCACCAGCCCGCGGTGTATCGCAAGCTGTCGGCCCGCGAGAACCTTCGTCTGTTCTGCGGGCTCGAGGGGGCTGCGGATCCCGAGGCGTTCACGGAGGAGCTGCTCGATCGGGCCGACCTCCGTCGTTTCGCGGACCAGACCGCCGCCGAGCTTTCGACCGGAACGTTGCAGCGACTCAACCTGGCCATCGCCCTGGCCGGACGCCCGGCGGCGCTGCTGCTCGACGAGCCCACCGCGGCGCTGAGCCCCGACCAGGTGCACCGGCTCTGGGGATGGCTCGACGAGCTGCGCGACGACGACGGACTCGGAGTGCTCTTCTCCACGCAGTCCGTTGACGAGGCCGCACGGCACGGCGAGCGGATGATCGTGCTGAACCAGGGACGGGTGGCGTTCGCCGGCACGGCGGCGGAGCTGGTCGCGCGGCACGGCACAGGGGGCGTGGGCGAGTCGGACGCGGCGGAGGAGGCGTTCCTGAACCTGGTCGGTGCGCCGGCATGACGGCGGCGCTGCACCTGCTCCGCAAGGACATCCGGCTCCTGCTCCGCGGACGCGGCCTGCTGGCGATGCTGATCGGGTACCCGCTCATCGTCGCCGCCCTCGTGACCGTGGCACTGCAGAGCGGTGAGCGGCGCCCGTCCATCGCATTCGTCAACCTCGACACGAGCAACCGCACGGTGCGCGTGGGCGACCAGCGGCTGGGCGTTGCGGACTACGAGCGGCGGCTCGCCGCGGAGGTCGACCTCGAGCGCCTGTCAGCGG
>CAYTRV010000204.1:0-2610 GCA_964440285.1 uncultured Bifidobacteriaceae bacterium | reverse complement strand
GAGGGCGAGCCGGCGCTCGGTCGCGGGCCCCACACCCCACACCAGCCGCACCGGCAGCGGATCGAGGAACTCCCGCTCGCGGGCAGGATCGACGACCACGAGCCCGTCCGGCTTGGCCACCTGCGACGCGATCTTCGCCAGGTGCTTCGTTCGGGCCGCCCCCACGCTGATCGCGAGCCCCACCTCCTCGCGCACCCGCGCACGAATCGTCGCCGCGATTTCGGCGGGAGGCCCGAACAGCCGCCGCGAGCCCGCGACGTCGAGGAACGCCTCATCGATCGAGATGCGCTGAACCACGGGCGTGTAATCGTGGAGGATGGCCATCACCTGGTCGCCAAGCCGCCGGTACTCCGAGAAGTGGCCCGTCACGAACACCAGGTCCGGGCAGCGCTCCCGAGCGCGCCACCCGGCCATGCCGCCCGACACTCCGAACCGCTTCGCCTCGTACGAGGCGGCCAGCACCACCCCGCCGCCCACCGCCACCGGCCGCCCCCGCAACCCCGGGTCGAGGAGCTGCTCGACCGACGCGTAGAACGCGTCGAGGTCTGCGTGCAGGATCGACGGGCCCTCACCCATCGCTCCACTCTAGCGAACATATGTTCGCGCGCCGATCCGTGCTCGACGCGCCGGTGACGACGGGGCCCGGGGTTCGGTTCGCCGCGTCGGCGCTCCAGGATGCGCGATTGATTCCGGCGGGAGACGGGAGTCATCTCGCTACCACGACCAGAGGGGCTCCGAATGCCGAAGCTGAGGTTCAACATCACGATGTCGCTCGACGGATACGTGGCAGGGCCCGGTCAGAGCGTTGAGAACCCGCTTGGCGAGGGCGGCATGGTATTGCACGGCTGGGCGTTCGCGACGCGCAGCCCCCGTGCGGTGCACGGCATGGATGGGGGCGGGACGTATCGCTCGGCGGCGGTGGCCCACTACACCTACATCCGGAGGGACCGCGTAGCGGTCATGAACACGCACGCCGTGGGCTCGCCTGGTGACTTGCCCACCCGCTCGGCGGGGAGCTGCGCGTCCCAGATGCCACGGCTACCGCCCACACCCCTCATGGGTGTCTCATCGATCAACCCTAGAACGAAGCTCTCCGTGGCCACCACCGGCGGGCCGCCTGTCACAATCGAGGAGCACCTCATGCGCAAGCAGAAGAGCATCGCAGCGATCATCGCGTCCGCCGCCGTCTTCGGCGTCGCCGCGTGCGGCGGCAGCGAGGGGAACCGCACCGGCAGTAGCGGCGCTCCGGCGGCGACGTCGACCCCCGTCGCCGACACCTCCAATCGCGGCCTACCGCAGGGGAGCGAACCGAGCAGCCTCGATCCAAAGGACTTCTCGACGACCATCGACAATCCGTACTGGCCAATGACGCCCGGCAGTCGGTGGGTCTACAGCGAGACGAACACCGACGGTGCCAGACAGAAAGTCGTCATCACGGTCACCCCGGAGCTCAAGAGGGTCGCCAACGGGGTCACCGCCCGTGTGATCCGTGACGTGGTCACCGAGAACGGCACGCCGGTCGAGATCACCGACGACTGGTACGCACAGGACAAGGCCGGCAACATCTGGTACCTCGGCGAGGCGGTACGAAACTTCGAGAACGGAAAGCTCGTCGACCGCGCCGGGTCCTTCGAGGCCGGCGTCGACGGGGCGCAGCCCGGGATCGCCATGCCCGCCAACCCCGTGCCGGGCCTCTCGTACCGGCAGGAGTACTACGCCGGCAAGGCCGAGGACAAGGCCGCGGTCATCACCGTCGGGCAGGAACAGGTGGAGGTGCCGTTCGGTCATTTCGCGGATGGGGTCCTCATGACGCGCGACCTCGTGCCGACCGAGCCGAAGGTCCAGGAGCTCAAGTTCTACGCCCCCGGCGTCGGACCGCTGCTCAGCGTCCACCTCGATGGCGCCGGCGGCCGGGCAGAGCTCCTCAGCTACACGCCGGGCAAGTAGCCAGCGGGAGTCCACGCACCGAGCGGGGGTCGGACGAGGTCCCGGCGCCTCGGAACGCCGCCCGGGCCCTGCCGGCCCGGACGGCGCATCACCAGGGGGCGGGCTCGTAGTCCTTCAGGAAGCAGCCGTACAGATCATCGCCCGCCTCGCCTCGGACGATCGGGTCGTACACCCGGGCGGCCCCGTCGACCAGGTCGAGCGGCGCGTGAAAGCCCCCGTCGGCCAGGCGCATCCTGGTGGGGTGTGGTCGCTCGTCGGTGATCCACCCGGTGTCGACGCTCGTCATGAGGATGCCGTCGGTCAGCAGCTCCTTGGCGCTGGTGCGGGTCAGCATGTTGAGCGCGGCCTTCGCCATGTTGGTGTGCGGGTGCCCCGGTCCCTTATAGCCGCGACTGAACTGCCCCTCCATCGCCGATACGTTCACCACGTACTTGCGCGCGGCGGTCGATGCCGCCATCGCCGCCCGCAGCCGGCTCACCAGGATGAACGGCGCGGTCGTGTTGCACAGCTGCACCTCGAGGAGCTCCAAGGGATCAACCTCGTCGACCCGCTGGATCCAGCTGTTGACCCGGTGAAGATCCGGCATGAGGCCGCCCGCGTCGATCGCACGGCTCGCGGCAATCCGCTCCGCTGAGGCCGACCCCGGGGTCAGCGCGAGCGCCG
>CAYTRV010000203.1:0-2617 GCA_964440285.1 uncultured Bifidobacteriaceae bacterium | reverse complement strand
GGCCTGTACAACCGGATCGTGAATCCGGTCGTGAGACCGGTGCTGCGGTCGCCGCTGCACGGGCTGCTGAGCAGGGCGCTCATGCTGCTCACGTTTCGCGGCCGCCGGAGCGGCCGTTCATACACGATCCCGGTGCAGTACGCGCGGGAGGGCGACACGGTCATCTTGTATGCCGGTCGCGCATCCGAGAAGACGTGGTGGCAGAACCTGGTCGGCGGGGCCGAGGTGACCCTTCGCATCAAGGGACGCGACCTCGAGGGGAACGCCGCCGCGGTGACGGACGACCACGAGGCCATCGCCGACGGCCTCCGCATCTGGCTCCGGCGGTTCCCATCCGGCGGCAGGAGGCTCGGCGTCGCCCGCGGGCCCGACGGGGCGCCGGATCCACAGGCCCTCGCCCGCGCCGCCGAGCGAATAGTGATCGTTCGCATCCACCTCCGCCAGGCCGACGCCGTCCGATGACCGCCGATCGTCACCGAGATCACGCCGGCCCCGGAGTTCTGGGAGGCCGAGGACTACCACCAGCAGTACTACGAGAAGCGCGGCCTGGCCGCCTCCTGCCACACGGTCGTGGCCAGCTAGACGAGCCGGCGGTCGGTGGCCCAGCGGCTGAGCTCGTAGCGGTTCGAGAGCTGGAGCTTCCGCAGCACCGCCGACACGTGGGTCTCGACGGTCTTGACCGAGATGTGGAGCTCGCGCCCGATCTCCTTGTAGGCGTAGCCCCGGGCGATGAACCGCAGGACCTCGCGCTCCCGGGGCGTGAGCTGGTCGAGCTCGGGATCGATGGGTGGCGGGGTCGTGCCGGCGAACGCGTCGAGCACGAACCCCGCCAGCCGCGGGGAGAACACCGCGTCGCCCTCGTGGACGCGGCGGATCGAGACGGCGAGCTCGGCGGGCGCGATCGACTTCGTGACGTAGCCCCGGGCGCCGGCGCGGATCACGGCGATGACGTCGTCGGCTGCGTCGGACACCGAGAGCGCGAGGAAGCGCACGCTCGGATGCTGCGGCGCGAGGGCTTCGACCACGCTCGTCCCGCCGCCGTCGGGCAGGTGCACGTCGAGCAGCACCACGTCGGGCGCCGCTTCCGGGATGGCCTCCACGGCCTCCCGCACGGTCGCGGCGTGGCCCACGATCTCGAACTGCCGTCCCAGCTCGGTCCGAACGCCCGAGGCGAAGAGCTGGTGATCCTCCACCAGGAAGACCCGGATGGAGGTCATCCGCGCGTCCGGGAGATGGTCAGGCGAACCTCGGTCCCCTGGCCGGGCCGGGTCAGGACCAGCGCGTTCCCCCCGTTCCGCTCCATGCGCCCCTTGATCGAGTCGACGATGCCGCGGCGGTCGCCCGGCACCCGCTCACGCTCGAAGCCGACGCCCTGGTCGCGGACGAAGGCCGTGACCTGGTCGTCCTCGACCTCGACGTAGACCGACGCGGCGGCGGCGCCGGAGTGCTTCGCCGCGTTGATCATCGCCTCGCGGCACGCGTCCACGAGCGCGCGGACACCGTCGTCGAGCCGGCAATCGCCGACCATCACGACGTCGATCACCCCCCCGTGCATCGCTTCGACCTCGGCGGCGGTCGCATCGATGGCGGTGCTGAGCAGGTCGGCATCGCGTCGCTGCGCCCTCCCGTACAGCCACGCGCGCAGCTCACGCTCCTGTCCTCGGGCCAGCGTCCGCATCTCGCCCGGGGCCTCGGCCCGCACGATCAACGCGAGCGTCTGGAGCACCGAGTCGTGCAGGTGCGCCGCCATCTCGGCTCGCTCCTCCTGTCGGATCCGCTCCCGCCGCTCCTCGGTGAGCTGTCGCGCCAGGCGCCACACCCAGGGCCCGAGGATCACCGCCGCCCCGGTGAGCGCGGCGATGACCGCGAGCGGTGCGTTGCCGGCCAGCGCGAGGGGGCTGTTCGACGTCAGGAACGTCGTGAGGCCGAGGGCGATCAGGACCGCCCCGATCAGGACCCGGATGCGCACACCGCGTCCGCTGGCCGCGTCGGTGAGGTGGCCGGGCAACCTGGACATCAGGCTCCCCCACCGGGCACGGTCGGCGTCGTCGCCCCGAGTCCAGATCACCGCCGAGCCCAGGACCGCGAGCGCCGCCGGCCACACGATCCCGTCGCCGAACCACAGCCCGGCCTGACGGAGCAGGAGCAGGACGCCCGCGACGACCATCCCGACGGCGATGGCCTGCCGGGTACCGGTGCGGGGCGGGCTCTCCGGCTGCGTGTCGGGGTCGGGCGCGCGCGAGACCAGCGCGGCCGCCACGTAGATCAGGACGCGGCCAGCGAGAGCACGACGAAGGCCAGCCGAACGACCAGGGGGTCGATGCCCAGGCGCTCGCCGATCCCCCCGGCGACGCCCGTCAGGACCCGGTCGCTCGAGCTGCGCCTGAACACCCGGCCCGATGCTCTCACAGCCCGGCGAGCGGCGGGAATCGGGGAGATCCCGGAGCGGGGGCGGCCGCGACTCAGGGTTACGCCAGGGTCATCCCCGATGGAATGCGCCGCGTCTGCGGCCATCATCGCCGCGATGGACGAGCGAGGAGGCACTCAGTCTGGGTCGCCGGCGGGCACCTCCGTGGAGGAGCCGACCGTTCAACCGCCCGTCCGGCGCTCGCTTCGA
>CAYTRV010000202.1:0-2641 GCA_964440285.1 uncultured Bifidobacteriaceae bacterium | reverse complement strand
TTCGGCGGAGCTTTGCAGCCGCCAGATCGTGGCGATACCTCCGAGCGGGAGCACTCAGTGGCCGTGGGCAAGGCTCCCGATGAGCGGCGTCCCCGGGTCGCGCTCGGCGACGGCGACCGCGACTGCGACCCCGCGGCTGTGGGTGAGCGACAGGTGGATGCGGGTGACGCCGAGGCGGGCGGACCACTGGGCGTATTGGCCGTGCAGCGCGACGCTCGGGGCGCCGCGGCCGCGGACGACCTCCACCTCGCGCCAGCGCGTCATGCCCCGGCCGAGCGCCTTGCCGACCGCCTCCTTCGCCGCGAACCGTGCCGCGAAATGCTGCGGCGGGAAGGGTTTCGCAGCGCAGTAGGCGGCCTCCGCCTCGGTGAAGCAGCGTTCCGCGAGACGCGGACGGCGGGCGAGCGCATCGGCGAACCGGTCGATCTCCATGACGTCGACCCCGACGCCGACGATCATCGGCCCGCCCCGGTGCGCGCGTCGCGGGAGCGACCCCAGAGGCGCCCGAGCATGGCCAGCGAATGCTCCGGGGCGACGGCGTCGGCCAGGGGGGCGGCCCCGGCGACGAGGCGATCGAGGCGACGACCCCACACCAGATCCCACGGATCGGGATCGAGCCGCGCGATGCGGGCAAGTCGCTCCGCCGGCAGCGCGCGTTCGGAGGCGACAGCGACGAGGTTGCCCGACGCCTCGTGCTCGAGGGTGGCCCGGTCTGAGAGGAGGGCGACATGCTCGTAGCGCTCCCGCAGCGTCGCGACGATCCCCGTCGCATACCCGAGCGGCGGGATGTCGATCAGGTTCACGATGTGGAGGGCACCAGGCCGGAGCGCCGCGCTGGCCATGTCGACGAACTCGATGGTGGTCAGGTGGTGCGGGACGATCACCCCGTCGAACGCGTCGACGATCAGGAGGTCGAGCGACGCCGGCGTGAGACGGGCGACCTCGTCGCGGCCGTCCCCGACGCGTACCTCGAGGCGGGACGAGGTCTCCAGGGCGAGCCACTCCCTGGCGATGGCGATGACCTCGGGGTCGCGCTCGATGACCAGCGCGCGCAGATCGCGTCGCGTCGCGTCGAGGTAGCGCGCCAGGACGCACGGGCCCCCGCCGATCTGGGCCATCGCCATGGGGAGCCGCCTGGGGTGCATCGTGTCGACGACCCGGGCGAGGTGGCGAAGGTACTCGAACTCGATGTGCGTGGGATCGAGGATGTCGACGTAGCTCGACTCGACGCCGTCCTGCAGGACAAGCCGCCCACCCGGGCGTTTCGGGTCGGCGCGGATCTCGACCACGACGTTCTCGGTGGTCAGCCCGTGCGGCGGGATGCCCGGCATCGCGCGCGGTCGCTGCGTCCTCGCCGTCACGGTGGCGAACGCTACCGACACACGCCCTGCGGCGTTGCCGCAGCTAGGCTCCGTCGACGATGACGGCGCGACGGATCCACTACGGCTGGGTGGTCGCCGCCGTCACGTTCCTCGTGTTGCTCGGGGCCGCCGGGTTCCGGTCGACGGTCGGGGTGTTCGTCGTCCCGCTCGAGGACGAGTTCGGATGGGGGCGGGATCAGGTCGCCGGCGCGATCGCGGTCAACCTGGTCTTCTACGGCCTGGTCGCGCCGTTCGCCGTCGCATTCGTGGAGCGCATTGGCGTGCGGCGCGTGATGACGGCCGCGCTCGTCGCGATCGGCGGCGGCGCCGCCCTCACCGTGCTGATGACGTCGCTGTGGCAGCTCAACGTCATCTGGGGGCTCGTCCTCGGCACCGCGACCGGCGCGATCTCGATCCCGCTGTCGGCCATCGTCGCGACCCGGTGGTTCCACCGGCGTCGCGGCCTCGTGACCGGGCTCCTCACCGCGAGCTTCGCCACCGGCAACCTGATCTTCCTGCCTCTCCTCGCGTGGATCACGAACACGCACGGGTGGCGGTGGGCGGTGGGCATCGTCGCAATCGCCGCCGCGGCCATCGTTCCGATCGTCCTCATTCTGATGCGGGAGCGTCCCGGCGACATCGGCCTGCTCCCCTACGGGGCCGAAAGCGAGCCGGACCCGCCGGCCACGACGGGGAACCCGTTCCTGACGCCGTTCCGGGTGCTGCGCGACGCCGTCCGCATCCGCGACTTCTGGCTCCTGGCCGGTACGTTCTTCGTGTGCGGTTGGACGACGAACGGTGCCGTCCAGTCACACCTCATCCCTGCGGCCCACGACCATGCCATCCCCGAGGTGACCGCCGCGAGCCTGCTGGCGGTGATCGGCGTGTTCGACATCGTTGGGGCCACCGCGTCCGGCTGGCTGACCGATCGCACCGATCCGCGCCGCCTGCTGTTCGTCTACTACAGCTTGCGCGGAACCTCGCTCGCCGCCCTTCCCTTCCTGCTCGAGGGCGCGAACGCACCGCTCGTCGCGTTCGCCGTGATCTATGGCCTGGACTGGGTCGCGACGGTCCCGCCGACGATCGCCCTGACCCACGCGGCCTTCGGTCGCGATCGGGCGCCGGTGGTGTTCGGCTGGGTCTTCTGCGCCCACATGCTGGGCGGCGCGCTCGCCGCGTGGCTCGCCGGAGCGTTCCGCGAGGAGTTCGGCGACTACCTCATCGCGTTCACGGCAGCGGGCGCCCTCGCGCTCTTGGCCGGGTTCGCCGCGCTCGGCATC
>CAYTRV010000201.1:0-2672 GCA_964440285.1 uncultured Bifidobacteriaceae bacterium | reverse complement strand
CACGGCGCTCAACCGTCGCCGCTCGCGCGATGGCCGCAACCAGCCACCCGCTCGCAACGCGGGCGGCGGTGTCGATGCTCGATCAGGGTGGCAACGCCTGCGACGCGGCGGTGGCCGCCGCGGCTGTCCTGTGCGTGTGCGAACCGATGTCCACCGGGGTCGGCGGCGATGCCTTCGCGCTGGTGTGGCGGGACGGGTCGCTCAGCGGCCTCAACGCCAGCGGACGCGCCCCGGCCGCCGCCGACCCGGACGCCCTCGACCACGTTCCACTGTTCGGCCCGCAGTCGGTCACCGTGCCGGGAGCGGTGGCCGGCTGGGCCGCGCTCCTCGAACGCCACGGGCGCCTCGGGCTCGACCGCTGCCTCGTCCCCGCGATCGACGCCGCCGAGCGCGGCTTCGCCGCGACGCCGGTCATCGCCGACGCCTGGGCGGGCCTCGCACCGCGCCTCGCCGCCGACCCGGAGCTTGCCCGGTGCTTCACCCCCGCGCCGCGCGTCGCCGAGGTCACCCGCAACCCGCCGCTCGCCGCCACCCTGCGTCGCATCGCCGACAGCGGCGCCGACGCCCTGTACCGCGGGCCGATCGCGGAGGCGATCTGCGCCGCCTCCTGGCTCGCGGAGTCGGACCTCGCGTCGCACGAGGCGGAATGGGTGGAGCCGCTGAGACTGCGCTACCGCGACGTTGAGGTCTGCGAGCTCCCTCCCAACGGGCAGGGTGCGACAGCGCTGCAGGCGCTCGGGATCGTTGACGGGCTCGACATCGCCGGGGCGGGGGACGCCGACCGCGTGCACCTGCTCGCCGAGGCGATGAAGCTCGCGTTCGCCGACGCGGACCGGCACATCGGCGATCGGGCCCTCCCGGCCGGGTATCTCGACCCCGCGTACCTCACCGCCCGCAGAGGCGAGATCGACCCCGCCCGGGCGAGGCACCCCGCACCGGGGACGCTGCCGTCCGGCGGCACCGTCTACCTCTGCGTCGTCGACGAGGACCGCACGGCGTGCTCGTTCATCCAAAGCCTCTACCACGGCTTCGGATCCCGTGTCGGCGCGCCCGGGACCGGGATCGCGCTGCAGAACCGTGGCGCGGGCTTCACGCTCGAACCCGGGCATCCGAACCGTCTCGCCCCGGGACGACGCCCTTTCCACACGATCATCCCCGGCGTGCTCATACGGGACGGCGGCCTGCTCGGCCCGTTCGGCGTGATGGGTGGTCACATGCAGGCGCAGGGGCACCTGCAGTTCGTCACGGGCGTCGTCGACCGGGGCCTCGACCCGCAGGAGGCGCTCGATGCCGCCCGCTTCCGCTGCGACCCCGACGCCGGGGGGTGGGGACTCGCGCTGGAGCCCGGGCTCCGGTCGGTCGCGGACAATCTCCGCGGCCGAGGGCATCGCGTCGGACTCGACCCGGACCCGTCCGGCTTCGGCGGTGGCCAGGCGATCCTGCTGCAGGGCGACGCCCTGGCCGGCGGCTCCGATCCGCGCAAGGACGGCCACGCCGCGGGCATGTGAGCACCTCACTCATCGTGCGTGATGCGGACCACCGGGCGACCGGGCTACCCTTCCTCGCGACACGAACGGATGCGTGTCGACCATGGACGGAACCTGTCGTGCGTCACACACCGGCTCGGGATGAGCACGGGGCGTCTCGGCGGTCATACCGCCGGCTCGCAGCGATGCGGGACATCGGCATCGTCGGGACGTGGCCGGCCACGGCTCGCAGCTCATGCGGGCATCCGGGCACGTCTCGGCGATGTCGTCAGGCACGTCGAGGATCGGCGCGGCCCGGTTCCGGTCAGCGCCGCTTGTGCCCCTCGGCGATCAGGTATTCGGCCGGGATGGGCGGTTCCGTCGGTCGCGACGCCGAGCCGTGAGCACCGCCCGGCCTTGTCTCCCGGCGTCCGTCCGAATGGGCGGTCACGATGCGGATCTGTGGATCAGCTCGGACTCAGCCGGTTCGCCCCGGTGAGATGGTGACCTGGTGGGACGAGCGCGGACGGCGCACCGGCCGGTTCGTCGCCGTCGTCTCGCGGGGACGCCATCGCCGCGGAGCGGATCATGCGGGTGCAGAGTGTCCCGAGTCGGAAGTCCGATGCGCTCGTGCGACTGCAAAGCTCCGCCGGATTTCGAAACGCTCCGCGAGTCGATCGGCTCGGGAGCTGTGTCCTCGGACGAGCCCATATTCCCGATATGGGCTCGTCCTGCGTGTCACGGGCTTTTCGCTCGCCAGAGTCGTCACCGAACTTCCGACTCGGGACACTGGAACGACTCAGCCCTGCGGGATCGACGGCCCCGGGTCGCGCTCGAGGGTCGTCTTGATCGGCTCGCCGCCCCACCGGGCGCGGTAGTCGGTGATGATCGCCCGCAGGTGTGGAGGGAGGTACGTCATCGCCTCCAGCCGCGCGAGCAGCTGAAGGTGGTAGACGTGGTACTTCAGCGGCGCCGGGCCCGGCCGGGTGAGGCTGTACTTGCTCACGCCGTTGCGGAAGTCGTATCGGGGAAGGGAACGCACCAGCTCGATCGCGCCCCGGTGGACGTAGTCGCGGGCGCGATCGCGCAGCGTGAGCCAGGCCGGGTCGAGCGCGGCGAGCTCCTCCGCCTGTCGCGCGAACCGGTCGAGGCTGACGAGCGACTGCATGAAGCCGTTGAGGACGCGCGATTTGGCGCCGGTCCGGT
>CAYTRV010000200.1:0-2759 GCA_964440285.1 uncultured Bifidobacteriaceae bacterium | reverse complement strand
AGCTCTTCATGGGGGCGCCCGGCGTCATGCTCGTCGACGACCCCGCGTACAACCGATACCCGCTGCCGCGCGACGCAACCGGCCGGGACGAGGTGCTGGTGGGGCGTATCCGGGAGGACAGCTCCCACGCGCGCGGCATCGCGATGTGGATCGTGAGCGACAACCTCAGGAAGGGGGCGGCCACGAACGTGGTGCAGATCGCGGAGTCGCTCGTGACGCGAGGCTGGTTGTAGCGCCCCGACAACGGACGCTCACGCCGAGCGCGGGATCAGCCGATCGTCACCCCGCCGCCGTGAACGGCGCCGGCCGGCCGTCGACCCAGACCATCCGCACGCGGATCGCCTCACCACGCCCGACCGCGTCGGCGCATTCCGCGCAGACGTCCAGCTCGCCGTCGAGGGCGACGGTCGTCTCGGCGGCGCCGTGACCCGGGTCGACGCCGCACAGCCCGGCGAACGGCGCGTCTGCGGGCATCGCGAGATCGACGAGTTCGCCGGCCTGCTCGAGCGATCGGTTCGCGGCGTCGACCCCAGCCGCGACGCTCCGTATCTCGGCGACCGACGCGGCGCGGCTCAGCACAGCGTCGATGAGCACCTGCTGCTCCACCGCTCCATCGAGCAAGCTCCGGGCATCGTCGGCGAGGTCGCGCCGCGCCAGGATGGCGGTGCGTGCGCGCACCGCGTCGAGCCTGACCTGCAGCTGCGTGCGCGCATCGAGCATCGCGATCCGCTGCGGCTGCTCCGTGCGTCGTATGCCCCAGGCCGCAGCCCACAGGCCGCCAAGCACCCCGAGCCCGAGCAGCGCGCCCACCTCGCGGATGGCCATCAGGCGGGATGCGCGGTCGGGAATGACACCCGTGCCGTCTCCCGAGCCGGGCGCAGGGCCCGTTCGACTCCGCCGAGCGGAAGGCGCATCAGGGACACGGGACCGCGGGAGCGGACCGGGGTGAAGCCCAGACGCTCGAGGAGGGCGAGGTCGAGGAGGGTGTGGTGCCCGGCCTCGTTGCCGGGAGCGTGTGCGATCCCGAACGCGTCGACGGTGGCAACGTCGCGGGACTTGAGGTCGGCGAGGGCTTCGAGCAGGAGCCGCTCCAGCGCGCCGCCCGGATCGGCGTCGGTGAGGAACGCGCAGGTCACGAGGGCGCCGTCGGCGCTCGGGGGGCCGCTCGGGAGGGTCCGCGCGCGGGGGAATGCAGCCGCCGGACCGTACTGCAGCATGCCGAGGAACTCGTCGCCGTCGAGCAGGATCCGCCCCCACGGCCCGTGCTCCTCCTCGAACGCGGACGCCCATCGGGTCTTCTGGTCCGCGCCGCTCGTCGCCCGCTGTGTCTGCCAGAAGATGCAGTCGACGCAGCAGCCGGGGAGCGCGCCGCGCTCCGCGCCGGTCAGGGCGATGACGCGGGTCACCGGTGACGGACTCCGCTCACACGCCGGATGATACGGCCACGGGCCGTCTTGTCCATCGCCCCGGACCGTGGTTTGCTTCGCGCCAGCCAGTGACGCCTCCCACTCAATCGACGACGCGCGGCGCGCAGGCACGGCGCCGTTCCGCCGCCCGCCGCCGCCAGATTCGCCGCCGACGTGCCGTCGCATTCGGTGTCATCGCGCTTGCGATCGGGGTTCCCACGACCCTGGCGATCACCGGCGGCGGGTCGTCGTCGGCGAGTGGGACCTCAGAGCGAGCGGAGCAGACGGCGCAGACGACGGCCGCCGTGCCGCTGAACCGCTCGATCCGGCTGGCCGCCGTTGGCGACATCGTCATGGGGAGCCTGCCGTACGGCCTCCCGTCCGACGGTGGACGGAGTCTGTTCACCGCGGTCAAGCCGCTTCTTCGCGGCGACGTGGTGCTCGGAAACCTGGAGGGCACGCTCGCCACCGGAGGGTCGTCGAAATGCGGGCCGAAGCCCGGGCCGAACTGCTTCGCGTTCCGCACCCCGCCCTCGTACGCGCGGTGGCTGAAGGACGCCGGTTTCACGGTGATGACCGTCGCCAACAACCACGCGGACGACTTCGGCGCGACCGGGCGGCGCCAGACGCGTGAGAACCTCGCGCGCGTCGGCGTCCGGGGAACCGGATGGCCCGGGTCGATCGCCTACCTCAAGGTCGCCGGGAGCGAGATCGCCGTCGTCGGCTTCGCCCCGAACGACGTCTCCAACTCCATGCTCGACATCGCCGGTGCGCGGATCCTCGTCGCACGCGCAGCAGCTCGGGCGCCGGTCGTCATCGTGACCGTTCACGCCGGCGCTGAGGGGGCGGGGGCCGATCGGGTACGGCCCGGCACCGAGACGTTCCTCGGGGAGAACCGCGGTGATTCCGTCCGCTTCGCCCACGCGGTCGTCGATGCGGGGGCAGACGTCGTCGTCGGCCACGGGCCCCACGTCATGCGCGGCATCGAGTTCTACAAGGGCAGGCTCATCGCCTACAGCATGGGGAACTTCATGGGCTACGCGGTGTTCTCGCTGCGCGGCAACAAGTCCCAGAGCGCCGTGCTCGACCTGGAGCTCGGCGTCACCGGGAAGTTCCTCCGCGGGAGCCTGAGGCCGGTCACGCTGGTGGGGAAGGGCGTCCCGACGCCGGGGGGCACCATGGTCACCCGGATGCGGCGGCTCTCGAAGCTCGACTTCGGTGCCCGGGCTGCGAAGCTCGGGGCAGACGGCTCGATCACGCCGCCTGCCTGAGCCTCCGTCGTTCTGCGTCGCTTCTGCCGGCGACATCGGGTTCGTCGACCGCTCGATCCTGCAGTGGCGGCGCCACCCCGAG
>CAYTRV010000199.1:0-2806 GCA_964440285.1 uncultured Bifidobacteriaceae bacterium | reverse complement strand
GCCCTGGGCGCCGAACGCGGAGGTCTCGAGCAGTCGCTCGGCCCGCTCGACGCCGCCGGGCGCGTGGTGCGGGTCACCATCCCGCAGGACCCGGGCGCGGAGTCCCTCAACGTCGCGGCTGCCGGCGCGATCCTTCTCGCGGAGGCGCGCCGCCAGCGCGCGTCTTCGGCGCCCCCGTAACCGCTGTCGTCTCGGCTGGTATGTTCGAGCCGTGACGAACGAAACCGCCGTTATCCCATTGCTCGCTGAGCGGGTCCTTGCCGAGAAGCGGCCGATCGAGATCGAGGAGGCCCGCGCCCTCGTCGATCTCCCGGCGGCCGAGCTCCCGGCGCTCCTATCGCTGGCGCATGAGGTGCGCCGCCGGTGGTGGGGTGAGGGCGTCGAGCTCGAGTCCCTGATCAGCGCCAAGACCGGCGGCTGCTCGGAGGACTGCGGCTTCTGCTCGCAGTCGATCCATTTCGACTCGCCAGCCCAGCGCCACCCGTTCCTCCCGCTGGAGGATGTCCTCGGCGCAGCGCGCGCCACCGAGGCATCGGGCGCGACACACTTCTGCATCGTCGTCGCCGTCCGCGGTCCGGACACCCGCCTCATGAACCAGGTGCTCCGCGCCGTCGAGGCGATCCGCGGCGAGACCGCCCTCGATGTCGACTGCTCGCTCGGTCTCATCACCCGCCCCCAGGCGGAGTCGCTCCGCGACGCCGGCGTCTTCCGCTACAACCACAACCTCGAGTCCTCCCGCAGTTTCTTCCCGCAGATCGTCAGCACGCATACGTGGCAGGAGCGCGTCGAGACCTGCCGGCTCGTGAAGGACGTCGGGATGGGCCTCTGCTCCGGCGGCATCCTCGGGATGGGCGAGACCTGGGAGCAGCGGCTCGAGTTCGCCGAGCAGCTCAGGGAGCTGGAGCCGGATGAGATCCCGCTCAACTTCCTCAACCCCCGGCCGGGCACCCCGCTCGCCGATCGGCCGCCGCTCGGCCCGTCGGAGGCGCTCCGCGCGATCGCGATCTTCCGCCTCATGTTCCCCGACATCATCATCCGGTACGCCGGCGGGCGGGAGCTCGTACTGCGCGACCTCCAGGCCCTTGGTCTGGTGGGCGGCGTCAACGGCATGATCGTCGGTAACTACCTGACGACCGCCGGGCAACCCCCGGCGACGGACATGCGCATGCTCGACGACCTCGGCATGCCCGTGCGCACCTCGGCGCGGTGAACGCACGCGCCCTGCGCGTCCTCGACCGCCGGCACGTCTGGCACCCGTACGCGCCGATGCCCGGGGTGCGCGAGCCGCTGGTGGTGGAGTCCGCGTCGGGCGTGCGGCTCCGCCTGGCCGAACCGGCGGAGGGGCACGAGGAACTCATCGACGGCATGTCGTCCTGGTGGGCGGCGATCCACGGCTACCGCCACCCCGTCCTCGACGCGGCGGTGCGCGACCAGCTCGGACGCATGAGCCACGTCATGTTCGGCGGACTCACCCACGCGCCGGCCGTGCACCTGGCGACGCGGCTCGTGGAGATCACACCGGACCCGCTCGTCCACGTCTTCCTCTGCGACTCCGGCTCGGTGGCGGTGGAGGTCGCCGCCAAGATGTGCGTCCAGTACTGGCGATCGCGTGGCCGTCCCGAGCGGCGGCGCCTGCTCACCTGGCGCGGCGGCTACTACGGCGACACCCTCCACCCCATGTCGCTCTGCGACCCTGACACCGGCATGCACCACCTCTGGAGCGGGGTCCTTCCCGAGCAGGTCTTCGCGCCGGCGCCGCCCGACGGGTTCGACGTGGAGCCCGACCCCGCCTACGTCGGTGAGCTCGAACGCCTCGTCGAGACCCACGCCCACGAGCTCGCCGCAGTCATCGTGGAGCCGGTCGTCCAGGGCGCGGGGGGGATGCGCTTCCACCACCCCGGCTACCTGCGCGCCCTGCGGGCGCTGGCGGATGCCCACGACCTACTGCTGGTGTTCGACGAGATCGCGACCGGATTCGGCCGCACCGGTGCGCTGTTCGCGGCCGACCACGCTGCGGTGAGCCCCGACGTGATGTGCGTCGGCAAGGCCATGACGGGCGGGTACCTCACGATGGCCGCCAGTCTCTGCTCCGAACGGGTCGCGACCGGCATCGCCGGTGGCGCGGTGCCGGTCCTCGCCCACGGACCCACGTTCATGGGAAACCCCCTCGCGGCGGCGGTCTCGCTCGCGTCGATCGACCTGTTGCTCGCCGGTGACCCGGCGGGCGACGTCGCGCGGATCGCCGATGGCCTGCGCACGGCGCTCGCTCCGGCGCGGACCCTCGACGGTGTGCGCGACGTGCGCATCCTCGGCGCGATCGGCGTCGTACAGCTCACCAACCCGGTCGACATGACCGCCGCGACCAAGGCGGCTGTCAGCGAGGGCGTGTGGCTGCGACCCTTCGCCGATCTCGTCTACACGATGCCCCCGTACATCACCGACAACGACGACGTCGCCCGCATCGGGCGCGCGGTGGTGGCCGCCGCGGCGGCGTCGGCGGCATCGACGGCGGGCCTGGCGGGGGCGGCCGCATGAGCCACGGGCTCGACTGGCTCGGGGGGGCGCTGACCGATCTGCGGGACCGGGACCTGCTGCGCGTGCTCACCTACTGCTCGGGCACGCCGGGGCCCGAGGTCATGATCGATGGGGAAGCCCATCTGCTCCTGGCCTCCAACAACTACCTGGGCCTCGCGGGAGATCCGCGGGTGATCGCCGGCGCCCATGCCGCGCTCGACGCGTACGGCGCCGGCGCCGGCGCGTCGCGGCTTGTCACCGGCAGCCTCGACCTGAACCGCCGCCTCGAAGA
>CAYTRV010000198.1:0-2919 GCA_964440285.1 uncultured Bifidobacteriaceae bacterium | reverse complement strand
CGACGAGTCCTTCTCGATGTACGTGTCGGTCGCGGCGATGTACGCCTCGGGCTGGTAGTAGTCGTAATAGCTCACGAAGTACTCGACCGCGCTTTCGGGCAGGAACTCCCGGAACTCGTTGCACAGCTGGGCTGCGAGCGTCTTGTTGTGGGCGATCACCAGCGCCGGCCGGCCGGACCGGGCGATGAGGTTCGCCATCGTGAACGTCTTCCCCGAACCGGTGACGCCCAGCAGCGTCTGGAAGCGCTCGCCCGCGGCGAGGCCCTCCATGAGCGCGTCGATCGCCTCCGGCTGGTCGCCTGTCGGCTGGTACGTGGGCGCGAGCGCGAAGACATCGGTCGCCATCGCCCCGATGGTAGACCACGCCGCGGCGGTCCACCCGCCGACTCGACCCCTGGCCAAAGTCGACTCATCCGAATTCAGTACCCGGGCCAACGCAGCCGCCGTCGAGCGGTCCATACGCTGCGGCATGCGCCTCATTGGTCACCCGTGAGGAGCACACGGCGGCCCCGCGACCGGGACGCGGGGCCGCCCCCTCGACCCCGGCCGGGCACAGCGCGAGTGGGCTGCCCGGCAACGTTGCCGCGCTCCCGAGCCCCGTCCACTAGGATCGGCGCCGTTGATCGGACGGGAGGTTGGGCGTGGCGACAGCGTTGATCCACACGATGATCCGGATCCTCGGCGAGGACCGGTCGTTGGCGTTCTACCGGGCCTTCGGCTTCAGCGAGCGTGGCCGGCAGCGGGTGGGCGGCGACACCGCCACGGTCATCTTCCTCGCCCTGCCCGGCGACGGCGCCCGCCTCGAGCTGACGCTCAACGACGGCCGCGCCGAGCCGTATGAGGTCGGCACCGGGTACGGCCACATCGCCCTCACCGTCGACGACATGGATGCCGAGCTCGCCCGGCTCGCCGCCGCCGGCATCCAGCCGGAGAAGGCCCCCTACGCCCCGTATCCCGGCGGACCGCAGATCTGCTTCGTCCGCGACCCCGACGGCTACCGGATCGAGCTGCTCAGCCGCAACCCCGAGGACGAGTTCGCCACGCGTTAGCGGGCGCCGACGGGCACTCAGCGGGAGCTACGGAGCTCCCCTGCCCAGGTTCTGCGGTAGACGTCCCGGGCGTCATCGACGGACGCGACGAACCCGCGCGTCTCGGGGAAGGGCACCTGGGCCACGGTGAAGGCCCTGCCGTCCCGGCGAGCCGAGTCGATCCACTGACGCAGGTTCGTCTCCCCGCCGTTGTACGCGACCAGGGCGAGCTCGACGCTGCCGTACTTGGCCTTCAGGTATCGCAGGTACCAGGCGCCGTAAGCGATGTTCACCCTCGGCTCGGCCAGCCGGTCCGGTGTGGCGCTCGGCGCACCCGGCTGCCGGTGGATCCACGAGGCCGTTGCGGGCAGCACCTGCATGAGACCGACCGCGCCCTGATCCGACCGCGCGGTGGCCGAGAACTTGCTCTCGCGGTAGATGACCGCGGCGATCAGGTCGGCGTCGAGCCCGGTCGCGGCCGCCTCACCGGTGATCGCGCCGGCGTAGTCGAGCGGGTACCACCACCGGGCGTACCACGACGGCATCGCGAGGTGCACCCCCAGCCACCCGCCGAGGAGCAGCACCAGCACTCCCACCAGGAGGGCCGCCCGGCGCCGGCGCCGGGCGGGGACGCCGACCGCCCGACCGGGTGCCGCGGTCGTCATGTCGTGTACTCCGCAAAGCGCTTCGCGACCCACTCCTCGAGATCGCCGATCGATCCGTCGTTGACAAGGTAGCGGTCCGCCCGCCGGATCTTCTCGTCCTCGTCGATCTGACGTGCGCTGCGCGCAGAGAAGTCCTGTCCGCGAGCCTCGACGCGCAAGCGGCGGACCTCCACGGGCGCCGACACGACCAGCACCGCGTCGAATGCGTCCTCCAGCCCGGCCTCGAAGAGCAGCGGCACCTCGCAGACGAGCAGCGGCGGCGGCGGCACGAGCCGCCGCTGCTCCGCCTCCCACGTTTCGCGCGCCCGGCCGACGCGCGGGTGGACGAGGCCCTCGAGGAACGCCATCCCGTCCGGCTGCGCGAACCCGAGCTTCGAGAGCGCGGCGCGATCCACCCGCCCGTCGGCGCCGAAGGCCGTCTCGCCGAAGCGTGCGCGGACCGCGGCGCGGACGTCGGGGTCGTCGTAGATCCGGTGGACGACCTCGTCGCTGGAGAGCACCGCAGCGCCGAGGCGTCGGAACGCCTCGAGTGCGAGCGACTTGCCCGAGCCGATCCCGCCGGTCAGCCCGAGGCTGCGCGGCGGGACGGGCGCGTACCCGGCGGCGTTACCCGTCGGCCGGGTCCGCCGGAGCTGTGTCGGCGTCCGTGGCCGTCTCGGCGGGGGCGTCCGCCTCGGCGGGCGCGGGGTCATCCGCGACCGGGGCGTCAACCGAGACCGGGGCCTCCTCGGCGACCGGGGCGTCGGCCGCGACCGGCGCCTCCTCGGCGACGGTGTCGGCTGCTGGCGCTTCGACCTCGGCCACCGCCGTTCCCTCGGTCGCAGCCTCGGTGGCCGGTTCGGCGGCGTCGGACTCGCTCAACGCAGCGGATATCTCGGCCTCGTCGGGGTACGCGGGGACCTCCTGGCCGTCGCCGTCGAGCGACACCTCGGCGGCGCGCTTGAGGCTCAGCGACAGGCGGCGGCGCTCGCCGTCGATCTCGATGATACGAACCGCCACATCCTGGTCGGGGGCGACGACCTCGCGCGGGTTCTCGACATGGTGCTCGGCCAGCTCGGAGATGTGCACGAGCCCCTCGACGCCGTCCATGATCTCGACGAATGCCCCGAAGGTCACGACCTTGGTGACCTTGCCCTCGAGCTCGTCGCCGATCCGGTAGGTGTCGATCACCCGCTGCCACGGGTCCTCCTGGGTCTGCTTGAGGCCCAGGGAGATGCGCTGGCGGT
>CAYTRV010000197.1:0-3059 GCA_964440285.1 uncultured Bifidobacteriaceae bacterium | reverse complement strand
CAGAAGCGCCGCGCCCGCGCCGCGGATGACCGTGCGAACGTCCGCGAAGTCCAGGTTGATCAACCCCGGCACGGTGATCAAGTCGGTGATGCCCTGCACGCCCTGGCGGAGCACGTCGTCGCACACCCGGAACGCGTCGACCATGCTCACCCCGCGATCGAGCACCGCCAGCAGCCGGTCGTTCTGGATCACGATGATGGTGTCGGCCTGATCCCGGAGGGCGGCGACCCCGGTCTCGGCCATCCCCTGACGGCGGGACCCCTCGAACGAGAACGGACGGGTGACGACGGCGATCGTCAACGCCCCCATCTCCCGGGCAAGCTTGGCGACGACGGGGGCGCCGCCGGTGCCGGTGCCGCCTCCCTCGCCCGCCGCGATGAACACGAGGTCGGCGCCGCGGAGCGCCCGGCGGATGTGCTCCTCGCTTTCGCGCATCGCCTGCTCGCCGAGCGCCGCGTTGCCGCCGGTGCCCCGGCCGCGGGTCAGCTCGAGGCCGATGGGGATCCGGACATCCGCCTCGGTCGCGTCGAGGGTCTGCCGGTCGGTGTTGATCGCGATGAACTCGACGCCGCGGATGCCCGCCTCGATCATGCGGTTCACCGCGTTGACACCGGCACCGCCGATGCCGACACATTTGATGACGGCGAGGTAGTTCGACCGCTCCGACGGGAACGCCGGCGCCTCGCGCCCCCACGACGGGGGCTCGCGGTCGACGGGCGTCTTCGCCGGTGCGTCGGTCGTGTTCCTGAAGAGCTCGCTAAGCGGGCCTTCGCGCATACTGGAGCGCCGGCCGGTCACGCCGCCACCACCGCGTTGCGCGGGTCGCGCTCGAGGACTTCCTCGGCGAGCCGCCGGTACCAGCGCGCGGCCTGACCGCCGCTGTCGTATGACAGCACGCTCATGCCCTTCACCGGCGCCTCTGCGAACTTGATGGTCTTCCCGATCCGGGTGCCGTACACGAGGTCCCCGAAGCTCTCCTCCAGGATCGCCACCGCCTCCCGGCCGTGGACCGTCCTGCCGTCGTACATCGTCGGAATGATCCCCACAATATCGACGCGGGGGTTGAGATGCTCCCGCACCTGCGTGAGGGTCTGACGGAGCTGCGCGAGGCCGCGGAGCGACAGGTACTCGCATTGGACGGGTACGACGACACCGTCGGCGGCGACCATCGCGTTGATCGTCAGCAGCCCGAGCGACGGGGGCGTGTCGATGAGGATGAAATCGTAGAGGTCGCGGAACGGCTTGATCGCGCGATCGAGGGCGCGTTCACGGCCGATCATCCCCGACAGCGCGAGCTCCGCGCCCGCCAGCTCGATGCCGGCCGCGGCGACGTCGATCTCCCGCGCGTGGATGACCTCCGCGAGGGACGCGCCGCCGACGAGCACGTCGTACATCGTCGTCCCGAGCGACTCGATGTCGATGCCCTGACTCATCGACAGGTTGCTTTGGGGGTCGAGGTCGAGCGCCAACACCCGGCATCCGCGTTCCTTCAGCGCGACGCCGAGATTGATCGTGGTCGTCGTCTTCGCGACGCCACCCTTCTGGTTGGCGAGCACCAGCACGCTTGCCGGTCGTGACATTGACGCACCTCGGGCGAGGGGAATGAGCGTCTGGCGGATTCTACGGCCAACGTCGGAATCCTCCCCGGGTATCGGACATTCGCCCGTCCGCCGGCGGTCCTCCGCCCGCTCCGGCGCACGAAGCGCGCTCCGTCCGCCCCGGCGGTGATCTCACCGGCGGGCGTCCCTCACTGCCCGGCGAGACGCTGCGCCTGGGCGAGGGCCTGCTGGAACGCCCGCAGCCGGCGTGCCGCCTCGGCATCGTCACCCGCTCCGAAGGCCTTCCGGTACGCCTCGTACTCCTGGGCGGCGCGCCGCACGAGCTGCGGGAGCGTCGCCGTCGACGGCGGCGGAGGCGTCGGCGTTCCACCGCCGCTTCCCGGCGCCGGCGCGGGCTCGGCCACCCCGCCGAGCGCCTCCCCCAGCGCCTGCTCGAAGGTCGGGGCCGCGAAGACCTCGCCGTTGCCGAAGCTCACGATGACCTGCCAGAGCGTCGGGAGCGAGTCGCCCGGTGAGTCGAGATACAGCGGCTGGACGTAGAGGAGGCCCCGGCCGATCGGCACCACGATGGTGTTGCCCCGCAACACCGCGTCGCGGCGCGTCGTGATCTCCTGCGAGAGTTCGGGATCGCGGGCGACGCTCGACGTGAACGTGTCGAGGGAATCGAGCGCCTGGTCCCCGCTCGACGGGAACCGCAGGATCGTGAGCTTGCCGAAGTCCGCGGGCTCGTTGGACGCCGCGAGCCATCCTGAGAAACCGATCCCCCGGCCGCGCGCGAGCGGCTTGTACGCCCGGACCGCGACGAACTTTTCCTCCCTCTCGCCGGGGAGCACCGAGTAGGTGTAGCGCGCCGGCGAGATGATCCGCTGCCCGTCGACCCCCGGGCCGTACGCCTCCTCGGTGATCGCCCACGCGTCATCGCCGTTGAAGAACACGTCCGGGTCGGTGACGTGGAACCGTCCGAGCGCCGCCGACTGGTAGTCGAACAGGTCCTCCCCGTAGCGCAGGTGCGCGCGAAGTCCCTCCGGCATCTGGGAGCCGGGGGTGAAGAGCTCCGGGTAGACTGCCCGCCACGTCCTGGTGACGGGTTCGTTCTCGTCGAGCACGTACAGGCGGGTCTCACCCGTGTAGGCGTCCATCGCCGCGGTGACCGTCTGGCGGAAGTAGTTCTTGCCCTCGAACGGCACCGCGTACGGATACCTGGACGTCGAGGCGTAGGCGTTGGCCACCACCCACAGGCGCCCCTCCGCCGCTGCGAAGTACGGGTCGCGGTCGACGGCCAGGAACGGCGCGATCTCCCGCAGGCGGCCGCTGATGTCGCGGTACAGGAGCGCCTGCGAGTCCGCGTCGGCGGGCTTCCCCGAGGTCGCGTTCCAGACGCGACGGCCCCCGCCCACGTACGGCAGGCCACCGAGGAACGCCGTCAGGGCCAGACGCCGCCACCCCGACCCGACCTTGACCCCGGTCTTGCCCGTCCAGTCGATCGTCGTGTTCGTGGTG
>CAYTRV010000196.1:0-3171 GCA_964440285.1 uncultured Bifidobacteriaceae bacterium | reverse complement strand
GCGGTCGGCGAGAAGGTCAAGCTCGTCTGGAACGCTGAAGGGATCAAGCAGTAGCCATGTCTGAGGGATCGCTGACGTTCGGCATCCTCGCCATCCCCGGCAGTCTCAGGCGCGGATCGGTCAGCCGGGCGATGCTGGTGGCCGCGCGCGAGCACGCAGCGAACGGAGTCGAGATCGAGCTCTACGAGGATCTCGGCTCCATCCCGCCATTCAACGAAGACGACGAGGGTGATCGCACACCCGAGGCCGTGCTCGATCTTCGCCGACGCATCGGTCGGGCGGACGCCCTGCTGATCGCGACGCCCGAGTACAACCACTCGGTGCCCGGGGTCATCAAGAACGCGATGGACTGGGCATCTCGACCGGCAGGCATCGCCGAGATCGTCGGCAAGCCGACGGCGGTGATGAGCGCATCGATGTCGGCGTTCGGCGGGGTCTGGGCCCAGGCCGAGCTTCGCAAGTCGCTCGCTGCTGCCGGGGCGCGGGTGCACGACGAAGGCGTGGCGCTCAGCAAGGCCCGTGAGCGGATCGACTCCGACGGGCGCTTGGTCGACGAGGACATCATCGACCAGATCGTCGCGCTCATCGAGGACATGCGGGCGCTCAGCAAAGCGCCGCTCGAAGTGTGGTGATCAGCCGGCTCGCGGTGGCCGCGGCCGAGCGAGCGGGGTGCGCTACCCGGCGTCGGAAACGAGCGTCAGGTCGAACGCGTCGGCCAGGCGGGCGATCTCGAGGAGCTCCGCCAGCCGGGCGGTGCAGACGAGCGCCAGTCGGGATCCGCCCTGGCGGGCGCGGTTCGCGAACGACATGAGCGTCCCGAGGCCGGCGGAGTCGACCAGCGTCACCGCCGAGACGTCGAGCACGACTCGTCCATCTGCGAGGTCGTGGCGGGCCATGCGCTGCCGCAACCGCGCCGCGGTGTAGATGTCAAGATTGCCGGCGGCTCTGACGGTCACGACGCCGTGCACGTCGACGCTCACCTGCACGGTCAAGCCACGCGGCCGGGCGGACCGGGCTCGGACCGTTCGAGGGGAAGCGTCCGTCGGGGCGTCCATCAGAGCTGTTCCCACCGTAACTCCTTCAGGTGCGGGGCCGTCACGCCCATTGTCGATGAACGTTCGGTACCCGCGCCGCCGATCTCGTTACAGGCCGGATGTGATCCGGTGTCGGTGCCGATCGCTCAGCCTCGGCGAGGGCGCCGGCGAGCGGTCGGTACCGGGCATCGTCCACCGGCGCGAACCCGCTGGCGCCGAACGCGCCGAGCTCACCGGGCCCGAGCGCGAGCAGCGTCTGGGGCGGCGGGGATCAGCCGCACCTCGCCGGCCAGCCGCACATACGAGGGGCCGCAGAGGAACGCGAGGTCAGCGCCGTCGGTGGCGAGCGGGTTGGGCTCATCCGTCGGCGGCCCGGAGAAGCGGGCGTCCGAGGTCAGGGCGACCGGCTCCCCGATCGCGCCGGACACATGCCGCAGCACCGTCTCGTAGAAGCCGAGCGGAATGCCCGGCGCGAGGTAGGTGATCGCCCGCATCGCGGGATTGTCGCATCCGCCGCGGGGAGCTGGGCAGCCGGCGGGGAGTAGTCTCGCCCGATGCGCGCCACCGTCATCCACGGCCCGCGTGACGTGCGCGTGGAGGACGTGCCCGACGCGGCGATCCGCGCACCCACCGACGCGCTCGTGCGCGTGACCCACGCCTGCATCTGCGGGAGCGACCTGTGGCCCTACCGCGGCGAGCTGATGATCTACGGGATCGGGGGGCGCACCGGCCACGAGTTCATCGGCGTCGTCGAGGAGGTCGGCGCGGACGTGCACCTCGTCAAGCGGGGCGACCGCGTCATCGCGCCGTTCGCGTTCTCCGACGGCACCTGCGAGCACTGCGCGAGGGGGCTTCACACCTCATGCGTCGCGGGCGGCTACTGGGGCGGCCGCAACGACGGGGGCCAGGGCGAGGCGGTCCGGGCGCCGTTCGCGGACGGGACCCTCGTGGCGCTGCCCGCCGAGGTTGACCTGTCGGACGCCGGCATGGTCGCGTCGTTCGCCGCGCTCACCGACGTCATGTCCACCGGCCACCACGCCGCCGTGAGCGCCGGAGTGGGGCCGGGATGCACCGTCACGATCGTGGGCGACGGCGCGGTCGGCCTTTGCGCGGTGCTCGCCGCTGCCCGCCTCGGCGCCAACCGGATCATCGCGCTCGGTCACCACCAGGACCGGCTCGCAATCGCCAGCCGGTTCGGCGCGACCGACATCGTCACCGACCGCGGCGAGGACGCAGTCGCGCGGGTCCGGGAGATGACCCGCGGCGGCTCGCCGAAGGTCCTCGAGTGCGTCGGCACCAACGGCTCGTTCGACACGGCGATCCACGCGTGCCGGCCCGGCGGCGTGGTGGGGCACGTGGGTGTGCCGGCAGGCGGGAAGATCGATCTGCTCGACATCCACATGCGGAACGTCGCGCTGATCGGGGGCGTCGCCCCGGCTCGCAGCTACATCCCGGAACTCCTCGCGGACGTGCTCGTCGGCCGCCTCGACCCGTCGCCCGTATTCGACCTCACCGTCGACCTCGACCGTGTCCCGGACGGCTACGCGGCGATGGACGAGCGGCGCGCGATCAAGGTCCTGGTCGCGACCGGGGCCTCGACGTAACGCCCCGGGGTACCGAGGCCACTTCACGCCATGCGCGACGACCTCCGCCCCGGGGAGCGGTTCCCCGACATTGCGCTGCGGGACCACGCCGGCAACGTGCGGCAACTGTCCGAGCTCGCCTCGGGGGACCCGGTGTACCTGAACTTCTTCCGCGGGTTCTGGTGCCCGAAGGAGCAGGCGTTCTTCCGGCTCCTCGCGGACTGGCAGCGGGAGGTGGAGGTCGCCTACGCGAAGATCGTCTCGGTCAGCGTCCACCCGCCCGAGGTGAACGCCGCGTTCCGCGCGGGGCTCGGCGCCCGGTGGACGTTCCTGTCCGATATGGAGCGGCTGTACCTCGACGAGCTCGACCTGCGCGAGACCACCGACACCCTCAACAACCCGTACTGGCCGGCGTCGTTCACCCTGTACCCCGACCTCACCATCCGGTCGGCCTTCACCGGCTACTGGTTCTGGGGTCGTCCCACCATGGAGGAGCTGCGCCAGGACTTCCGTGAGATCACCCGGGAGATCCGCCCCGACTGGGAGGTGACGCG
>CAYTRV010000195.1:2824-3178 GCA_964440285.1 uncultured Bifidobacteriaceae bacterium | reverse complement strand
ACCGGCATCCCGACCGCCGACGACGGGACCGGCGCCTCGATCGGCCTCGAGGTGCGCTCTCCGGAGGACTACCCGGCAGCCCACGACGACGACGAACCGGACGTCTCGGCGCCCACCGAGGTGGCGGTCGCACCGCGGTCCCCGGCGCCGGCGGAAGGATCGGTCGACAAGGTGAGGGCGTCGCCGCTCGCCCGCCGCCTCGCGGATGAGCTCGGCATCGACCTGACCGGCATCCACGGGACCGGACCCGCAGGCCGGATCGTCCGCGAGGACGTGGAGACCGCGGCGGCCGGGCGCTCCCCTGCCGCGCCACCCGCGGCGGCCGCGTCGGCGCCGGCGACGACGCCGGCCCGC
>CAYTRV010000195.1:0-2814 GCA_964440285.1 uncultured Bifidobacteriaceae bacterium | reverse complement strand
GTGTGGTGAGGCCCGGCGAGCGCATCCCGTTCACGCGGCTGCAGCGCACCATCGCCAGGCGGATGGCAGAGTCGAAGCCGGGGGCACCACACTTCTACCTGGAGCGCGACGTCGACGTCACCGCCCTCATCGGCCTGCGGAAGGAGCTGGTGGCCGCCTCTCCGGAAGGGCGGGGACCCTCCGTCAACGACCTGATCATCCGTGCCGTCGCGCTCGCCGCCGCCGAGCGGCCGGATGCCATCAGCCGGTTCGACGGAGACGCCCGCGTCGCCGCCTCGGGCGTACACGTCGGGGTCGCGGTCGCCGTTCCCGGGGGGCTCATGGTGCCGGTCGTGCGCGACGCCGACACCAAGCGCGTGGCACAGCTGGCCGCCGAGGTCGGCGACCTCGCCCGTCGCTGCCGCGACGGGACGATCACCCCGCCCGAGCTCGAGGGCTCCGTCATCACGATCAGCAACCTCGGCATGTTCGGAATCGACCGGTTCGCCGCCGTCATCAACCCGCCCGAGGCGGCGATTCTCGCCGTTGGCCGCGCGAAGCCCACCGCCGTGGTCCTGGACGGTGAGATCCAGGTGCGCGACGTCATGACCGTAACGCTGTCGGTCGACCACCGCACCCTCTACGGCGCCGAGGCCGCGACGTTCTTGGGACGCATCGCCGAGCTCCTGGAGCACCCCGGCGCCCTGGTGCTCTGAAGCCGCGGAGACCACTTCTGAACCAGCGGTTCAGTGAGCGATTCTGAACTTTTGGGGGGTTCGGTCGGCCGCCGGGTCGGGTAGCATCGAAGTGCGGTACGGAAACGCGTCCCGGTCGACCCGGATCGGGTGCAAGGAGGCAGTGTCAATGCATCGTCCCGGTCTGACAGAGGCCCGCAACCCCGAGGCATACGAGCTGATCGGACGTACGTACGGCGCAACCCGGCGCGCGGATCCACGCATCCTGCAGCGCGTCGCGAACGCCGTCGGCGGGGCGGCGTCGGTCGTGAACATCGGGGCGGGCACCGGCTCGTACGAGCCGCCGAACCGCCGTGTCGTGGCAGTCGAGCCCAGCGAGGCGATGATCGCCCAACGCCGGCCCGGTTCCGCCCCGGCGGTGAAGGCCGTGGCCGAGAAGCTGCCGTTCAAGGACAGCGCCTACGCCGCCGCGATGGCGGTTCTCACGATTCACCACTGGAGCGACCCGCTCGCGGGCCTGCGGGAGATGCGCCGCGTGGCGCGACGTCGCGCCGTGGTGTTGACGCTCGACCCGGCGATGATCGGCGATTTCTGGCTCTACCGCTACTTCCCCGACGTCGAGTGGCTCGACTCGGTGCGGTTCCCGGAGATCACGAAGGTCGTCCTGGCGCTCGGGGGAGACGCCCGGGTTGAGACGGTGCCCATTCCGTACGACTGCCGCGACGGCTTCCTCGGCGCCTTCTGGCGCCGCCCGTCCGCGTACCTCGAAACGCGGGTTCGGCGCAACATCTCGACGTTCGCCGCGATCGGCGACGACGAGGTGCTCGGCGGTCTGTCACGGCTGTCGGAGGACATCCGCAGCGGCGCCTGGGAGGCGGACCACGCCTGGCTGCTTGACCTGGACGAGCTTGACCTCGGCTACCGGCTCGTGGTCGCCGAGTACGACTCGCATCCCGCCGCGTCGCAGAGCTGAACCGACTACCATCGGGCGATGGCGCTGTTTCTGACGTCGGCCCGCATCGGGTACGACGAGGCGTGGGACCGTCAGCGGGCGCTTGCCGAGCAGCGCGCGGCGAATGCGATTCCCGACGTCGTGTGGCTCCTCGAGCATCCGCCGGTCTACACCTTCGGACGCCACGGACGGCGGGAGGACCTGTTCGTCGACGACGACACCCTCGCCCGGCTCGGCGCGACCTGCGTCCACTCCGACCGAGGCGGGCAGATGACGTGGCACGGGCCGGGGCAGACCACCGGCTACGTCATCGCCGACGTCCGCGCGCACGGCGGGGTGCGGCGGTTCGTCGCCGCGCTCGTCGGAGCGATGGCCGATGCCAGCGACGTGCCGGGAGCGGCGCCCGGGGATGACGCAATGGGCCTGTACGTGGCGGGACGCAAGCTCGGCAGCGTCGGCATCCGGGTCAGCGGGGGGATCTCCACCCACGGCCTGGCGCTCAACCGTGACCCCGACCTCGCCTGGTTCGCCCGGATGTCGGCGTGTGGGGCGCCCGACCTCCCCGCGACCTCGATCGCGGCAGAGGGCGGCGACCCGGATCGTGGGAGGGTGGAGACGGCGCTGGCCGCGGCGCTCGCCGACCGGCTCGGCCTCGATCTGGCCGTCACCGGCGCCGCCTGAGGCCCCGCGATGGGGTCAGGCCAGGAGCTGCTCCCAGGCGACGAGAGCCGCGGCGACCAGGGCGTCGTCATCCGGATCGAGCCCGGCGGCGCTGACCCATTCGGCCAGCGTCGGCCAGTCCACCTCGAAGGGCTCGACGTCGGGGTGCGCATCGCGCAGGACCGTCGCGGCCTGCTCGGGGATCACCACAGGTTCACCACCGCGGCAGCGGCGAGGATGAGTACGAGCGCCCCGTAGCCGTAGTAGCCGAGCACCAGGATCAGGACGGCGAGCGCGACCAGCACCACAGCGAGGCTGGCCCAGAAGGCCCGCGACAAGCCACCCGCCCCGAGCGCCCAGCCGCTTTCCGGTGGAGCGCCACGCCGGCGCGGCTTCTCTGTCTCGATGGTCACCTGCGAGAGCGTAGCGCCGACGCTCGACGGCATCGGGGTGTGCCGGGTCGACGCGGGACACTAAGTGCTCCCGTTCGGAAGTATCGCCACGATCTGGCGGCTGCAAAGCTCCGCC
>CAYTRV010000194.1:0-3315 GCA_964440285.1 uncultured Bifidobacteriaceae bacterium | reverse complement strand
CCCCGACGACGTCGCCCCGCTCCCGGCCGCGGAGCTCTCCGAGCAGGCGCGGCGGATCATGGCGCTCCTGGTCGAGATGGCACCGGCGGACCCGGAGACGCTCGCGGCGGAGCTTGCCATCACGGTCGGCACGTGCGGCCGCGAGCTGGTGATCCTGGAACACCGTGAGCTTGTCAGCCGTACCGCCGACGGCGCGAGGTCGCTCACGGCGCACGGCGCCAACCTGCTCGCCACCCTCTTTTGACGCGGGCCAGCGCACCGAACGCCGCTCCCGAGGAGCAGCTCCTCGCAGTCTGGGAACAGGTGCTCGGGTGCCTGCAGGCGTCGCTCAACGCGGCGACCTACAACCTTGCGTTCTCGAACACGCGGGCAACACGCCTGGAGGGCGACCGCATCGTGCTGGCGGTCGAGACCGAGTTCGCCCGCAGTTGGGTCGCCCAGCGCTACCAGGCGGTACTGAAGGACGCCCTCTTCGAGGTGCTGGGCACCGACATCGCGGTCGAGGTGATCGTCTCGCCGGTCGATCCCGATCATCCGGTCGCCGAGCCGCCTGCGATCTCAGACCCGTCCGCGCAGTTCCCGCACCCCGTGGTCGGGCGTGTCCATGGACGCCTGCAAGAGCGCTTTACATTCGAGCATTTCGTGACCGGGCAGTCCAACCGCTTCGCCCACGCCGCCGCCCTGGCCGTCGCCGAGCAGCCCGCGCAGTCGTTCAACCCGTTCTTCCTCTACGGAGGCGTGGGACTCGGCAAGACGCACCTGCTCCAGGCGATCGGGCACTTCGTGGCGGGTAACCACCCCGCCCTGACCGTGCGCTACGTCTCGGTGGAGACGTTCACGAACGACTTCATCACCGCGCTCGGCGAGGGCGGTACCCAGGCGTTCAAGGAGCGCTATCGGGGTGTGGACGTCCTGCTCATCGACGACATCCAGATGCTCGAAGGCAAGGACCAGACGCAGGAGGAGTTCTTCCACACGTTCAACGACCTCCACGAGGCCGGCAAGCAGATCGTCATCTCGTCGGATCGCCCGCCCAAGGCAATGGCGACGCTCGAGGCGCGCCTTCGCTCGCGATTCGAGATGGGGCTCATCACCGACGTGCAGCCGCCGGACCTCGAGACCCGCATCGCGATCCTCCGGAAGAAGGTCCAGGCCGGCGGCTATCAGATCCACGACCCGGAGGTGCTGTCGTTCGTGGCGGCCCGCCTCCAGGACAACGTCCGCGAACTCGAGGGCGCGCTCATTCGGGTCGTCGCCCAGGCGTCGCACGGTAAGGTCCCCGTCACGGTCGACTTGGCGCGTGAGGTGTTGCGCGCCTACTTCCCCTCCGGCGGCCAGTCCATCAGCGTGGAGGCGATTCAGGAGGAGGTCTGCCGCCACTACGGCCTGTCACTCGCTGAGCTGGTCGGCGACAAGCGCGACAAGCGGGTGGTGGTCCCGCGTCAAGTCGCGATGTACCTCTCACGGGAGCTGACGCAGAGCTCCCTGCCCGCACTCGGTCGGGCCTTCGGAGGCCGCGATCACACAACCGTCATGTACGCGGTCAACAAGGTGGGCAAGCAGATGTCGGATGAGGGTGAGATCTTCGCCGCGGTGCAGAGCCTCACCCACCGCCTCAAGAACCACCTCTAGCAAGCGCAGCCCGCGGCGCGACGGCAGCCGTCCCGTTCGCGGACGGACGATCCCCAACGTCCATCCCCACCTCTGTTCAACGCGCCGTGTGCAACGTCGCGACGTGCCGGTGGAAGTCGCCGTTCCCGCGACACCGTACGCGGACCGTGGGGTTCTCCCACCGCCGTCCCCACCACGTCGCGATCTCGATTCCATCCCGAGCAGGGGAGAGCTCGTTCCTCAAGAGTCCGCACAGGACCGACGATCACCACAACGAAACATCTCTTTCTTTTCGGATTTCACCTTGCGGGCACGTGATCGCACACACCCTGCCGCCGGGGACTCCACGTCCGCGCAACCGGGTAGGGTTCCCGGATGCGCCTCACCGCACAACGGGATGAACTCGCCGCGAAGCTGGCTCTGGTCTCACGAGCCGCGTCGTCCAAGAGCACAATCCCGGTGCTGGGCCAGGTACGGCTCGACGCGACCGCCGGGCAGGTCGAGCTGGCCGCGACCGACATGGAGCTGTCCCTGCGGGTTCCGGTTGACGCGTCGATCGAGGAATCGGGCGCGGTCGTACTTCCCCGCCTCTCCGCGGACATCGTTCGCACGATGGCGCCGGGCCCGGTCACGCTTGAGCACCGGATCAACGAGGGCGTCGTCGGGCTGAGCGGCGGACAGTCGTCGTTCGCGTTGAACTGTCTCCAGGCGGCGGACTTCCCGGATCTCCCCGCGGACGAGGGATCCGGGTTGACCATCCCGGTCGAGCCGTTTGTCATCACCGCAGACCGGGTGGCACGGGCGGCATCGCGTGACGACACCCGCCCGGTGCTCACCGGGGTGCTCGTCCGGCTCGGGCCCGACGGCATCACGATGGTCGCCACCGACTCATACCGCCTCTCCGTCATGCAGACCCCGTGGGAATCGCCGCCCGGCGACACCCGCGAGGCGATCATCCCCGCGCGGGCGTTGCAGGAGGTCGGTCGCCTCGCCGCATCGATGAAGGCGACCGAGATCGAGTTGGTCATCACCGAAGCGCAGGCGCTCTTCCGGATCGGCGGGGCACGGCTCACCAGCCGCCTCATCGACGGGCAGTTCCCCGACTACCGCCAGCTCATCCCCGACCGCTTCGAGCACGAGGTCGCGTTCGATCGCGCCGAGTTCGTGTCGGTCCTCTCACGCATCGGCGTCCTCGCCCAGCGGAGCGCGCCGATCCGCCTCGCGTTCGACCAGGGGCAGGTCACCGTGTCGGCGGTGAGCGAACAGCTGGGCGAAGGCCATGAGTCGCTGCCGGTCGCCTTCTCCGGTGAGGCGCTCGAGATCGGTTTCAACGCGGAGTTCCTCCGCGACGGCGTCGACAGCGTGACCGGCGAGGAGGTCCGTCTCGGGCTCATCAGCCCGCTGCGGCCGGGGCTGCTTCAGGGGGGCGACGACGGATACCGCTACCTCCTCATGCCCATCCGGCTCAACGTCTGACCTCACGCCGCCGGCGTGGGCGATACGACGGTTGCAGGTCGCCGACCTGCGCTCGTGGCGCCGCGTCGCGGTGGAGGTCGCTCCAGGGCTGATCGTCGTCAGCGGCCCGAACGGGGCGGGCAAGACCTCCGTGGTCGAGGCGATCACCCTCGCGACGATCGGGGTGTCGCCCCGCACGTCACGGGAAGCCGAGATCGTGCGCACTGGGGCCGACGCGCTCCACGTGTC
>CAYTRV010000193.1:0-3348 GCA_964440285.1 uncultured Bifidobacteriaceae bacterium | reverse complement strand
CCGGCCGAGCAGGGCGACGGCGAGCGCGACGCGCTGCCGCTGCCCGCCCGAGAGCGTCCCGATCCGCACATCGTCGTCATTGACGAACCCACCCGGCAGCGGGATCGTCGATCGGTCCACGCCGCGCAGGTCCGCGAACAGGTCGAGCACCTCGCCGATCGTCGCGTGGTCGGGCATCGCGACCGACTGCGGCAGGTAACCGATGGTCTCGCGCGAGGCGGGCGACGCGTCGGCCTTCCGCCCGTCGATCCAGGCGCTTCCCCGATACGACGCCAGGCCCGCGAGGCAGCGCAGCAGCGTGCTCTTGCCGCTGCCGTTCGGTCCGCCGAGCGCCGCGATCGTCCCGCCCGGCAGCTCGAACGAGACGTCGTTCAGGCCCCAGCCGCTGCGGTAGGTCTTCGTGAGTCGCTCGACCCGGAGGAACGCGCCCTCAGCCACGTGCCACCTCCGCCCTGCGGGATCGGGCCGGGCGGCGGCGCGCCCGGACGAGCAGCCACGCGGACGAAACCGTCAGCGCGAGCCCGGGGATCCACAACCGGACCGAGGACCCCTGTCTGGCACCGCGGAGCGCCGGCGCCCGCGACTCCATGAGCGGCGCCTCGTCGACCACCAGCGGCTCGGCCGGCGACCAGCGGTCGTCCACGGCCGAGAGCAGCCGGAACGCGGGGCCCGACGCGAGCGCGAGCAGGAGCGGCTCGCCGGCGAGGAGACGGCTCATGCGCCCGCTCAGCGTGTGCGCGAGGTCACCCGTCCCGTCGCCCGCGGCGTCGAACCCGCCGTAGTCGCTCCAGTAGTTGCCGACGCCGTCCACCGTCCACACGGCTTGCGTCACGCCCTCGCCGCCCAGCGTCACCTGCGTGGAGTTCTCGACGAACGCGTTCGCCACGAACGTCGCGTCGGTCGAGGGGTACAGCATCACGCCGATCTGGTTCATCGCGATCGTGTTGGCCTCGAGGCGCGTCGGGTCGCCGCCGGTCCGGCCGGCGTCGTCCACGTGGACGCCGATCCGGTTGTCGGCCACGACGTTGCCCTCGAGCGTGACGCTCCCCGCGTCCTTCACCAGCACGCCGAACCCCGTCGAGGCGCTCCCGCTCTCGACGATCGTGTTGTCGCGGAGCTCGATCGGACCGCCGTACATCAGCACGCAGCCCGAGAGGTTCCCGCGCAACGTGGAGCCGGCGATCGTGAGGCCGGTGGCGAACATGTCGTGCACGGCATAGCGGCTGTGCTCGATCAGGTTGCCCTCCAGCAGTGCGCCCTCGCCGTAGGAGAGGTAGATGCCGTCGCGCACGTTGCGGATCGCGCTGTCGCGCACCACGGCGTCGACCGCGTTCCACAGCCAGATCCCGTCGCCGCGGAGCTGCACGTCGGTGCGCGGCGGAGCGGCCGACCCCTGTTCGTGCGCGCCGTCCTCCGCCTCGCCCGTCGAGATGGCGTGCGTCTCACCCTCGATCGCGCCCTCCTCGGGGCCCTCGATGCGAACGCCGTCGATCACGACGCCCGCGGACGCGCGGACGCTGATGCCGATGTACGAGCCCGAGATCCACACGTCCTCGACCCGCACGCGGTCGGCCCCCTCGATCATGACGCCCGAGGGCGAGCCGACCGGCCCGTCGCCCGAACCGCGGATGTCGAGGTTCGCGACGACGACGTCCGGGGCCGTGATCGTGAGCACGGAGCCCTCGCCGGCACCGTCCAGGATCGGACGGCCGACGCCCAGGAGCGTCAGCGGCTCGTCCACCACCACGGTCCCGACGTACACGGCCCGCGGGACAGAGACCACGCTCCCCGCAGGTGCGGCGTCGATCATGCTCTGGAGGTGCTCGGCGGGCATCTGCATCCAGCCGTTCGGCGCCGTGGTCATCCCGCTCCCACCGTGGTCACCGTGGTCCCGCGCGAGAGCCGGCGGCGCCGGCGCGAGCGCGAACGCCGCCACCCCGATCACGACAGCGACCCGGCGGACGCTCATGCCGGCTCCGGTTCCGCATCGTCGTCCTCGTCCGCGCCCCACGACCTCCAAGCCGCGATCGCCCAGCGGACGGCCCATGCGGTCCGGCCCCAGAACGTCAGCAGGAACGCGGCACCGAACAGGCACCACAAGGCCTCGCCGGGGTAGGACCACGTCGTGAAGTTCAGGACATTCGTCGGTCCGACGACGAGCGGCGTGAACGGGTCGATGCGGATCGCCGCGTCGGGCTGGACGCTGTGTCCGTACTGGTAGAGGCGGAACTGCACGTCGGCGAGCGCGCCGATCGGGATCATCCACAGACCCAGGCGGGCGAGCCGTGCGAGGAGGTGCCGCCTCGGGAGCACGGTGACGACGGCGACGCCAGCCAGGCCCAGCGCGATGACGGGAGCCCACAGCTTCATCTCGGGGGCGTCGGACTCGTCGAAGGCACGCATCCCCACGTAGTGGTTCAGCTCGTTGATCTCGGCGATGTCGCCGGTGACGCCGGACGCCGAGGCCGTGAGCGACAGTCCCTCCGGGTACTGCGGCGCCGAGAGCCTCGCCTGCCAGATCGGAAGCTTCCACGCGAGGACGACGAGGACGGCGGCGACCAGGCCGAGCGCGATCAGCGCGGCGAGCCGCTCGCGCACCGGAACGGCCGGCGGGCGCGGCGGCGCCTCGACCGCCTTGCGGGCCCGGATCGTCGCCGCCATCCCCGTCGCCCCGTCCGCTCAACCGGCCGTCAGCGTGCCGACCATCGTGGCGGGGTGCGCCAGGCAGTTGAACGTGTAGGTGCCGGCGGGAAGGGCCGGGACCCGGTAGTCGGTCTGGGCCACCCCGGTGATGAGCTCGTTGCCCTCCGGCGCGAAGACAGGCGTCCCCGTGGCGTCCGTCCCCTCGAAGATCTGAACGTTGTGCGGGATCCCTGCGTCGTCGTTGACGAAGCGGAGCGTGAACGGCGCGTCGGCGGGTGCGGCGATCGAGGTCGGGGTGAACCCGGTGTTCGCCGCGCCGCTCGGCGCGGCGATCGTGATGGTGCCGGGGTCGTCCCCGTCCGGGTCGTTCCCGTCGGCGTCGCCGTTCCCGCCTCCGCCGCACGCGGCGAGCGTGAGGGCAGTCGCCGCCACAAGAGCGAGGCCGAGCCATCGGATGCGCATCGGTGCGTCTCCTTTCTCGAGCGTCGGTACGGTCAGGGGGCGACCTGCAGCCACCCCTGCATCTCCAGGTGCAGCGCCGAGCAGAACTCCGTGCAGTACATGGCGAACGTGCCCGCCCGGTCGAGGGTGAGGTCGATATTCACGACCTCGCCCGGGTCGATGCTCGCCTGGATGTTCAGGCCCGGGATCGCGAAGCCGTGCGTCGCATCCGGCGTCTGCTCGATGTTCGTGATGTGGAACCGG
>CAYTRV010000192.1:0-3465 GCA_964440285.1 uncultured Bifidobacteriaceae bacterium | reverse complement strand
CGGTTCTCGGGGATGGGCCGTGAAGGGATCGAACCTTCGACCTTGGGATTAAGAGTCCCCTGCTCTACCAGCTGAGCTAACGGCCCGCGGCCGACAACATTACCAGCCGCCTGAATCCGGACGGGCTACGGCGTCGCGGGGGTCGCCGGGGTGGTGGGGACCACCGGCGTCGTCGGGATCGGCGCGTCCTTCAGGCGGGTGAGCGCCGACTGCGCGTTCTCACGCAGCGTCGAGCCCTTCGGCGCGACCTGGAACGCCTTCTGGTAGGCGAGGCGGGCGACGAGGACCTGCCCGAGCCCCTCCGCCGTCGCGCCGTACGTGAAGAACGCGTCGGCATCGTTGGGATGCGACTTGGTGTAGTCCTGCAGCACCTGCAGCTGCTGCAACGGCGCATCCGCGAGACCGCCGGTCAGGGCCTGGAGGTCGTCCTTGGTCTTCGCGCCGAGGGACAGCGCCTTCTGCAGTGTAGTCGCGGCCTCCTGCGGCTTGTTCGCCGCCCGGTACTGGGCCGCCAGGTCGACAAGGGCGAGCACGCTCGTTGGGTCCTGCGCCACCCGCTTCTGGGCGTCGTCGATGAGTTGGCCCGTGGCGTCCTGGCTCCCGCCGCCGAACACGACGAGGCCCAGCACGACCGGGAGAACGCCAACGAACGCGACCGCGCAGATGATGGACACGATGACCACCATGCGGCGGGTCTTCTTCTGATCGAGCAGCACCGAACGGACGGTAACACAGGTGTGCTGACGGACCCGTCAGCATCTGGTCACGCCGCGAGGCGGGCTCGGGCCTCGACGGCGCGCGCAAGGATCGTCGCCCAGTCGAGGGCGACCGGCGTTCCCGCCTCCAGCACGGTGACCCCGTCGACCATCACCAAGGCCACACCGCCGTCCGCGTGGAGCGCGGCCGCGCACGGGTCGGTGAGGTCGAGGCCGGAGGGGGGCATCACGGCCACGAGGTCCGCGCGTTTACCCGGCTCGATCGTCCCGATCGCATCGGCCAGTCCGAGCGCCTCGGCTCCGCCGAGCGTCGCGAGGGCGAGCAGATCGTCGGATCCCAGCGGCGCCACCCCGCGGTGCGCCTCTCCGCAGGCACGCGCTTCGGCCCGGATGTCGTAGTCCCCGCCGCTCGCGGGGCTGTCGGTTCCCAGTCCGACGGGCACGCCGCTGCCGCGAAGCAGCTCGATCGGGAACCGCCCGCAGTCCAGGCGACGGTTGGAGACCGGGCAATGCGCGACCGCAACCCCGGCGTCGCGGAGCCGGACGGGGTCGTCGGGGTCGAGCTGGACGCAGTGCGCCGCGATCAACCCGGGGCGCAGCCCGCCGCCGTCGTGGAGCCGCGCGACCGGTCCGCCGTCGCCGGGCCACCGTCCCGGCGTCGCGCCGCGCGCGGCGAAGAGGTCAGCGAGGGGGCCGTCCCCGGCGGCGAGCAGGCGCGACTCGTCCGGCGACTCCGCCAGATGCGTCGCCCATGGACGGCGACCGAGGTCGGGATCGGCGGCCAGCGCCGTCCAGAACGCCGGGCCGACGGTGTACGGGGCGTGCGGTGAGACGCCGACGCGCACCAACGGCCCGGCCTCTTCGTCGAGGTCCAGTACCCGTCGGGCGATCCCCGACGCCGCGTTCCGCGCCTCAGCGCCGTGCAGGCGACCGAACGCCTCCACATGTACGATGCCGCGCAACCCGGCCGCCCTGAGGGCCGCCGCCCCGGCTCCGGTCGGGCCGCTATCGGCGACCGTGGTGGTGCCGTGCTCCATGCACCGCAGGGCGCCGAGGAGCGCGGCTGCGGCATGGTCGTCGGGCAGCATGCGCGGGGTCAGTCGAAGCAGGCCGCCGAGCCAGCCGGCGAAGTCGTCGCCCTCGACCAGCCCGCCGGTCAGGCTCCATTCCAGGTGGCAGTGGGCGTCGACCAGGCCGGGGATCAGGATCGCACGGCCGAGGTCGATCTCCCGCAGGCTCCCCCAGCGCCGCGCGACTTCGCGCGCCGGGCCGATGCCGACGATGCCGCCCGCCTCGACCGCGACGGCCCCGCCGGCGATCGGCGGTCCGGCGATCGGGACGACATGATCCGCCCGCAGGCGGAACGTGTCCGTGCTAGTGGCGGTCGGTCTCGTCGCCCGAGGTGACCTGCTGCTCGCTCACCACATCGTCGGCGTCGTCCTTGCCGGTGATCGAGTCCTTGAACTCGCGCATGCCCGACCCGAGGCTGCGTCCCACCTCCGGGAGTCGCTTCGCTCCGAAGATGACGAGGACGATCAGCAGCACGATCAATAGTTGGGGCCAGCCGATACCTCCGAACAACGCCGGCCTCCTTCCAGTCAGGGTACGCGGATGCACCGAGGGTAGCATGGCCCCGTGAGGTCAGAAGAATGCTGAGACGCCTCGAGCCCATGGCAGTCGGGTGGGGCGGCCTTGTCGCGTCTATCGGTCTGCTCGTCGGCGCGGAGCGGAGCAACGTGACGCGCGGGATCATCCTGGCGCTCACGTTCGTGTTCGGCGGGTTCCTCGCCGGCATCAGGGCAGAGGATCTCCGGCCGGTGCACGGGATCCTCGCCGCGATCGCCGGGTACGCCTTCTACAGCCTCTTCGTCGTCGTCGGGCACCTCGTCGACGTTGCGGGCGGTCCGGCGGCACCCGATTTCATGCCGGGGACGAACCGGGACTGGTGGCTCAGCGCGGCCATCGGCGCCGGAGCGGCCCTGGTCGGCGCGGTCTTGGCGGGGGCGTGGCTTCGTCCGCAGGGCGAGCGAAGGCGCAAGGCGGCGTAGCGCGCCGCCCCAACCCTGTCAACGCTTCTTCGAGAACTCCTCGAAGAAGCGGCTCGCGGTCGGTCCCTGCTGGCCCTGGTACTTGCCCCGGTACGGGGTGTCCACCGGCGTGGTGAGCTGCAGGAACGAGAGCTGCCCGATCTTCATGTTCTTGTAGATCGTGATCGGGAGGCGTGCGACGTTCGAGAGCTCCAGCGTGATGTGGCCGTCCCAGCCGGGGTCGATGTAGCCGGCGGTGGAGTGGATCAGCAGCCCGAGCCGTCCGAGGCTCGATTTTCCCTCGAGCCGCGCCACGAGGTCATCGGGGATCACGACGCGCTCCACCGTCGAGCCGAGCACGAACTCGCCGGGATGGAGGATGAACGGCTCCTCCCCGGTGATCGCGACGAGGTCGGTCAGGTCTTCGGACGGGTGCCGGACGTCGATGAACGGCTGGCGGTTGTTATGGAAGACCCGGAACTCCCCGGCCACGCGCACGTCGACCGACGACGGCTGGACGAGCGCGTCGTCGAACGGTTCGATCACGAGGCGCCCGGCGGCGAGCTGTTCGCGGATCGTGCGGTCGGAGAGCACCATGATGCGCGGTCGAGCCTACCCGACGATCCGGTACCCTGGGCGCGTGGATCGAGAGCGTGCATTTCGGGTCGCGGCGGCGGCGTCCGCCGGACGGCTGGCGTCGATCCGGGAGGCGCAGGCCGACG
>CAYTRV010000191.1:0-3483 GCA_964440285.1 uncultured Bifidobacteriaceae bacterium | reverse complement strand
GCCGCCGCCGCATCACCTCCAGGATGTTCACGTCACTCGCACCCACGGAGGTCACCGGTCGACGGCGCGGGCCGTGCGGGCGAGCCGCCGGGCCTCACGCAGGGGCGCGGGGGTGCGCGCACCGGTGGAGGTCTCCAGCACCAGCCAGGCCGCGGTATCGGGATCCGTCCGCCAGGCCGCGTGCGCGACAAGCGGGCGGACCCCCCACCGGGTACGCACCCACCTCCCCACGACCTCGTCATCGACCATGAGCGGGCTCGTGGCGCCACGATGCAGCGCGATCGGGCGCCAGCCGACCGCGATGAGCGGCCGGTGCGTCACGCCGACGGTCGGCAGGTCCAGGACGGCGCCGAGATGGAGCGCGAGGCCCGCCTTCCGCTGATGGTCACGCCCGGACGCGTTGACGATCAGGACCTCTGGCCGGGTGGCGAGACCCCAGACGGCCCGTTCGAGGAGCGGCCCCTCGCGCAGCGCGAGCAATCCCGGCTCGTAGGGCGCGTCGGCCTCCCCCCGCACGATGCACATGTCGACGACGACCAGGTCTTGCAGCAGCACCGCCGCCGCCCACCCGCGGTCCCCCGCGGCGCCGATCCCCGCGTGGTTGCGGGGAAAGCATACGAAGCAGCCGGCGATCAGCTCGGGCGTCCCGGCGGAACGCCAGAGCGGCGGCTCCGATCGTGCCAACTCCTCCTGGCGCCGACGGAGCTCCGCGGCCGAGGCCGGCCAGGAGGATGGGCGTGTCGCGCCCTCATGCATGGCCACGTCGGGGGAGCACCCGAACCTGCAGGCCATCGTGGGCGAGCGGTACGTGGACGCCGAGCCGCTTGCCTGCCCGCCGTATCTCGACGGACCGCAGGTGCCAACCGCCAAGCCGGTCGCTGCGTCCGCTTCCTGCTGCAGGCGACTCCGGGAACGAACGATCCCGCCGGCCGGCCGCCGCTTCGACAGGCGGAGCTCGAGCTGCCATCGCGCTGGCCTCCTGGAGTCTGTGTCGCGGTGACCCAAGCCTCCTGCGACAGACCCGACCAGACATCCGGGGCACCCCCGGCACCGCTTTTCGGCATTACCGCAGCGGATCGATCATGCCCGCAGACCTTTTCTCCGGAAGGGATGTCATCGCATGGGCCGTCTGGGTCGCGAACCCAGGACCTTGGGATTAAGAGTCGCTCCCGGCGTCTCCGTTCATCTCACGATGTCGCTCTATTGCAGGCGTTTCGCGTGAGCGACCGGGTTACAGTCTCACCTGGGTGAGGTTCGCGAGGGTGAGGTTCGCACCGCGCAGGTCAGCGAAACGGAGGTTCGCCCCTCGCAGGTTCGCCCCCCGCCGGTCCGCCCCCCGCAGATGCGCCCCGCGCAGGTTCGCACCGCGCAGGTTCGCCCGTGCCAGGTGGGCTCCCGGGCAGGAGGTGCCGGGACGGATCACACACCCCGCGATTGTTCGCGCCGGGGCGGGGCCCGCGACGACACCCAACACCACGAGCGTCGCGACGCACACCAACCCCACGAGACCGAGCCGGCCACGCACTCGATGCCCCGTCGGCGTGCAGGAAGAGGGGGCCAGTCCTAGAGTGCCTTCGATGGCGAAATTGGAGCAGCTCCTCGTTGTGATCGAGAACCCGAAGCTGCGCGAGCAGCTGATTCGGGAGGTCAAAGGCCTGAAGGACCGACCGCGGTTCGGCCTCGTCTACGAGCGCCATGTCGGAGGCGCGTCGGCCGGGGTCGGTTACCTGATCGGAACCCTCGGCCCGAGCCTGTTTGGGGCCGGATGATCCGGCGCCTGCTCGCGCTCGCCGCGCTCGCGGGCGTCCTGGTCGGCGGTGTTCTGCGCCTGCTCGGGGACGCCGGCCCGGCGGACGCCGTCTGGGCGGCGTCGACAGCGCTGATGCTCGTCCCACTGACCTGGTCGGTCGCGCGCACGCTCTGGCGGCGCGACGTCGGCGTCGACGCGATCGCGCTGGTCGCGATGGCGTCGGCTCTGGCGACGGGCGAGTACCTGGCCGGCGCGGTCGTCGCCGTCATGCTCGCCGGCGGCAACGCGCTCGAGGAGTACGCGGGCGGGCGGGCGCGGCGCGAGCTGACGAAGCTGCTCGAGCGCGCGCCGCGGATCGCGCACCGCCGCCGCGACGGCGCCGTCGAGGAGGTGCCCGTCGACGAGCTTCTTCCCGGAGACATCGTCGTCGTCCGGGCCGGCGAGGTGATTCCTGTCGACGGCGTCGCCGTCGGCGAGGCTCTCGTCGACGAGTCTGCGCTGACGGGCGAGCCGCTGCCGGTCTCCTACGCCGCCGACGGCGAGCTGCGAAGCGGGTCGGCCAACGCCGGCGAGGCGTTCGACCTGCGCGCGACGCGGCTCGCTGCGGAGAGCGCCTACGCGGCGATCGTGCGCCTCGTCCGGGGGGCCGAGACGCAGCGCGCGCCGTTCGTCCGCTTGGCCGACCGCTATGCCGCTTTCTTCCTCCCGCTCGCGCTCGCGATCGCCGGGATCGCCTGGGCGGCGTCGGGGGACGCGGTTCGTTTCGTTGCCGTGATGGTCGTCGCGACGCCGTGTCCGCTGATCCTGGCCGCGCCGATCGCGCTGATCTCGGGTGTCTCCCGCGCCGCGCGGCGCGGGGTGATCGTGAAGGGCGGCGGCGTGATCGAGAAGCTCGGCAAGGCGCGCACGGTGCTGTTCGATAAGACCGGCACGCTGACGCTCGGGCATCCCGCGCTCGAGCGGGTCGTCGCCTTCGACGGGATCGGCCCGGACGAGCTGCTGCGCCTCGCAGCCTCGGTCGACCAGCTGTCCGCGCACGTCCTCGCGGAAGCGCTCGTCCACGCGGCGCAAGAGCGCAGCCTCGAGCTTACCTCACCGGAGGACGTCGAGGAGGGCCGCGGGCAGGGGATCGAGGGGCGTGTGGACGGCCGGAGCGTCGCGGTCGGCAGCTCGACGTGGCTGCGCGAGCGCGGCTACGCCGGCGCCGAGGAGGCGGCGCGCGCGCTCGACGCGAACCATGATCCGGGGAAAGCAAAGATCCTCGTCGGCGTGGACGGCAAGCTCGCCGGCGCGGTCGTGATGGGAGATTCCCTACGAGAGGACGCCCACGAGCTCGTCGAGCGCCTGCGGTCGGTCGGCGTGAGGCACATCGCTGTGGTGACCGGCGATCGCGCGGCCGTCGCCGAGGAGGTCGGGCGGCAGATCGGCGCCGATCGCGTCTACGCCGAGCAGTCGCCCGAGGGGAAGCTCGAGATCGTTCGCGCGCTCCGCGAGCAGCGAGGGCTGACGCCGGTGGTCATGGTCGGCGACGGCGTCAACGATGCCCCCGCGCTCGCCCTCGCCGACGTCGGGATCGCAATGGGCACCGCCGGCGCGACGGTCGCGTCCGAGACAGCCGACGCCGTGATCATGGCCGACAGCATCGACAGGGTCGTCGAGGCGATTCAGATCGGACGGCGGTCGCTGGCGATCGCGCGCCAGAGCATGATCGCCGGCATCGGCCTCTCGCTGGT
>CAYTRV010000190.1:0-3490 GCA_964440285.1 uncultured Bifidobacteriaceae bacterium | reverse complement strand
TGGCCCAGTCGATCAGGATCGGCGGCGACGAGCTGGACGAGGCGATCATCAACTACGTCAAACGCGAGCACAAGCTGATGATCGGCAACCAGACCGCCGAGGAGGTGAAGCTCGAGATCGGCTCCGCCTACCCCCTCCGGGAGGAGGTGCAGGCCGAGATCCGCGGCCGCGACATGATCAGCGGGCTGCCGAAGACCGTGGTGCTCTCGTCGGAGGACGTCCGCACCGCGCTCGAGGAGCCGCTCGTACAGATCATCGACGCGGTCAAGAGCACACTCGACAAGACGCCGCCGGAGCTCGCCGCGGACATCATGGACCGGGGGATCATGCTCGCGGGGGCTCCCTGCTGCAGGGGCTCGACGAGCGCCTGCGACAAGAGACCGAGATGCCAATCCACGTCGCCGAGTCACCGCTCACCTGCGTCGCGATCGGGTCGGGACGCGCACTGGAGGAGTTCGAAGTCATGCGCAAATCGTCGAGTCTTAGCAAGCGGCCGCGCAACAAGAAGTATTAGTACCCAGTCCGCAACGCCCGGCGGGTCCGGTGGCGGTGGCGTCCCGCCGCGCACCCTCCCGAGCGACGCGACGTCGCGTGCCTCGCGCCGGCGCATCGTGGTGCGCCGAGGTGTGGTGCTGGCGCTCCTGCTCGTCTCGGTCCTGATCTTCACCACGTTCTTCCGCGAGGGCGAAGGAGGGTTCCTCCACCAGCTCAAGGGGACCGTGGGGGCGGTGGTGACGCCGGTCCAGGAGGCCGCGGTCGGTGCGGTCCAGCCGGTGAAGGACGGCTGGAACTGGTTTGCGGAGCTCCGCGGCGCACGTGACGAGGCCAGCCGTCTTCGGGCCGAGAACGAGACGTTGCGCAGCCAAGTCATCAACCAGGACCTGTCCGGAGCGCAGCTCGAGAGCTTCCGCGAGGCGCTTGCGATCGCCGACGACGGCATCGCGGGGTACACGCCGGTTCGCGCCGAGGTCATCGGACGGCCCCCGGACCTCTCCCAGCGTGTGAGGCTCGACAAGGGGAGGCGTGACAGGATCGTGGTCAACTCACTCGTGTTCGCCCCGCACAAGGGCGACACCGAGATCTTCGGCGCGCTGGTCGGGATCGTGACCGCGACGACCAGCGGATCGTGCATCGTGACGCTCCTGACAGACCGGTCGACCTCCATCGGGGCCAGGATCTCCGGGTCGTCCACGCCGCTCGGACTGCTCCGGGCGACGTCCAGGGGGCAACTCATCCTCGACCAGGTTCCGGGGTCCGAGCAGATCTCGGAGGGCGACATCGTCGTCACCGCCGGCTACGGCACCCTGCGCTTCCCATCGCCGTACCCTCGGGACCTTCCCATCGGGACGGTCTCGAACGTCGGGGGCCAAGAGCCGGGGGAGACCCAGACCGTCCAGGTCACGCCGTTTCGGGACCCCCTGGAGCTCTCGCTGTTCACGGTCTACGTCCCGACCAGTCCCGAGGCCAAGCGGCGCGCCGGAGTTGGCGGGTGAGCCTGCGCAACCCCGAAGTGGATTGGTTGCGTCCAGGACAGGGCAACGGCTTGCGGTTCGTCGCGGCCCTCGGCATCGCCGCGGTCTTCCTCCAGGTGACCATCGTGCCGCGGTTCGACATCGGTCCGCTCGAGGCGACCCCGAATCTGGTGGTGGCGACCGTCGTCGCGGTCGCGGCCCTCCGCGGAGTGATCGTGGGAGCGACGTTCGGATTCGCGGCAGGGCTCTTCGTTGAGCTCCTCAGCCCGGGCGACACGCTCGGGGTTCTGGCGATCGCCTACGTGGTGATCGGCGCGTGGTGCGGACGGTTCGCCGCCGGGTCCGACCCGATCGGGCGCACCAGGGCGGTGCTCCTCGCCGCCGCCGCCGCGGCGCTCGTGCCGATCTGGCTCGGCATCGTCGAGCTGCTGCGGGGGGACGGGCTGCCGATCGGGTACCTGATCGGGGAGCTCGTGATCCCGCAACTGGCCCTCGCTCCGCTGATGGCCCTGCCCGCCTGGTGGGCCGCCCGGCGCCTGCTCGGGGCGCCACGCGAGGTCGAGCCGTTGCTGGTGCGCGCGTGAGCCCCCAACGGCTGACCGAGTCGACGGAGCACCCCGGGCCGTCCTCCTCGGGTCTCGGCGGCAGCCCCATGACCCCAAGATCCGCGAAGCGCATCGCGGCGTTCGGCAGCGTGATCGTCGTTCTGTTTGGGATCTTGGTGGTGCGCCTCTGGTTCCTCCAAGTCGTGGGCGCGACCGGCTTCGAGGAGCGGGCGGTCGGCAACAGCGTCCGCACCATCCACATCCCGGCGCCGCGCGGCCAGATCCTCGACCGCAACGGCGAGCCCCTCGCCGGCAGCAGGCTCGCCTGGGACATCGTCGCGCTGCCGCAGGACCTCGAGGGCGAGCGCGGCGACCGCACGGTGCGAAAGCTCGGCCGCGTCATCGGCGAGCGACCCGCCGCGCTGCGGGCACTCATGGCGAGCGGAAAGAAGAACGCGCCGTACAAGTCGGTCGTGCTGAAAGCGGACATCGAGGACGATCTCCTGATCCCCCTCAACGAGCGTATCCGCGAGTTCCCCGGCATCCACCTGGAGCGGAACTTCCGTCGGAGCTATCCCTTCAACTCGTCCCTGTCGCACGTGCTCGGCTACGTCGGCCCGATCACGGCGAAGGAGATCGACGCGAGCCTGCAGCAGGGATACCGCCGCGACGCGATCATCGGACACGAGGGCCTCGAGGCCCGCTACGAGGAGTTCCTCAAGGGCACCGACGGCGAGCGGCGCGTCGAGGTCGATGCCTCCGGGAACCCGGCGGGACGGGGCGTCCTTTCCGAACGTCCCGCGCGGCCCGGGCTCACGCTCCGCACCACCATCGACATCAACGTGCAGAAGGCCCTCGAGGACGCCCTGCGTGAGCAGGTGGAGTTCAGGGCGCAGGCGGCCGCAGGCGGAGGCGGCGTGGTGCTCGACGTCAACACCGGCGAGGTGATCGCCCTGGCCTCGTACCCCGTCCTCGACCCGCGTCTCTACACGCGCGGGAAGCAGTCGGAGATCCGCAGGTTCGAGCGCAACCCGCGCAACGTGCACCTCAACCGTGCGCTGTGGAAGTTCCCGCCGGCGTCGACATTCAAGACCATCACCGCCGTCGCCGCCCTGAACGCCGGCTACATCACGCCGGACGACTATCTGAGCTCGCCCGGGACCATCAAGCTCTTCGGGACGGTGTTCAACAACTTCCGCAAGCGCACGCTTCCCGGCATGCAGATCCGGCGGGCGCTCGCGATGTCGAGCGACACGTTCTTCTTCCAGGTCGGCGCGACGATCTACGAGCGGGCGTCCCGCCAGAATCAGCGCGAGGGGAACACCAAGCTCAAGACATGGGCCCTGGACCTCGGCCTCGGTCGGCCCACCGGCATCGACATCCCGGGGGAGCTCTCGGGGGACGTGCCCGACCGCGCATGGAAGATCGAGAACATCGGGAACCGCGAACGGGACGGCGATCAGTGGCGGCCGG
>CAYTRV010000189.1:0-3551 GCA_964440285.1 uncultured Bifidobacteriaceae bacterium | reverse complement strand
CGCGGACCACGTCTGCATCCAGGTGCTGACTGCCGACCCACGTGGGTTCCCGGCCGAGCAGTGGCGGGCGCTCGCACCGGCGTTGATCTGACTCAGCGGGGCGCCGGTCAGACGGGAGCGACGCGCTCCTGCCTCAATTGTACGACCGCGGGGTCGCTTGCTTCCACTGGCGCCGGCAGCGACGATCCCCCGCGTGCAGGCTGACGACGAGCTGCGCTTCGAGCGCGCCTACCTCGATGCCGCCTACGACCGGGTAGTGGCCATGCGGGCCTTGGCCGAGGGCATGGCCGGCACTGCGCGCCGGCTCGAGACGAGGAGTGCGCAGGCGCTGTTCGAGCGCGACAGCGCCATCGCCCACGCTGGCCACCGGCTGGCCGCGCTCGACATCGCGAAGGACCGCCTGCTCGTCGGTCGCCTCGACCTCACCGACGGCAGCTGCCTCTATGTGGGTCGCGTGGCTGTCGCCGACGAGCACGGCGACCCGCTCGTCGTCGATTGGCGGGCACCGGCGGCCGAGCCGTTCTACCGGGCACTCCCCCACGACCCCATGGGCGTCGTGCGGCGACGTCACTTCCGTTGGCGGCACGGCGATCTGGTCGGGCTGGACGACGAGGTGTTCGACGTCTCCGCCGCGAGCGATGCCGGGCTCCACCTCGTCGGCGAGGGCGCGCTCATGGCCGCGCTCGACGCCCCGCGGACTGGTCGCATGCAAGACGTGGTCGCGACGATCCAGGCCGAGCAGGACATCGTGATCCGTCGCCCCCGCGCCGGCGTGACGGTCGTGCAAGGGGCGCCGGGTACCGGCAAGACGGCAGTCGCACTCCACCGGGCCGCGTACCTGCTCTATGCCGAGCGGGCCCATCTGTCCGGCGCGGTTCTCTTCGTCGGTCCGTCGACGACGTTCCTCCGGTACGTCGAGGACGTTGTCCCATCGCTTGGTGAGGACAGGGTGGTGCTGGCCACTCCGGCGGACCTCGGCCCCGCCGTCGCGGTGTCGAAGGTCGACGCGCCGGCGGCGGCCGCGGTCAAGGGTGACCTCCGCATGGTCGACGTCCTCGCCCGCGCGATCCGAGCGCACGAGCGGGCACCGCGGGCGGGCATCGAGCTGTGGGCGGGGCGGTTCCGGCTCGTGGTCGACCACGACCACCTCGCCGCCATCGTGGCGACAGCCAGGCGCCGGTCGACGACGCACAACGGCGGCCGGCCACTGGTGGAGCGCCTTGTCTTGCGCGCGCTCGACGCCGCGTACCGCAACGGCCTCGAACGCGACCACCGGATCGGCCGCATCGGCGCGGAAGCAGTCCACTTCGCGTCACCGCTCCTCGAAGTGATCGACCGAGATGCGCTCGCGCAGGCGCTCCACACCATCTGGCCGCTTCTCACTCCCGAAGTCCTCGTCCGCCGTCTCCTTGCGTCGCCCCGACGTCTCGCGAATGCCGGGCGCGGCATCCTCACCACCGACGAGATGGACGCGCTGTCTGCCGCCGACGAGGCAGGCGATGGATGGAGCGAAGCCGACGTGTCTCTCCTCGACGAGGCCGACCTCCTGCTCGGGCCCGTCCCGGCGCGGCGACAACGCGCGGGCGGGCGCCGACCGTCGCTCGACCATGTGGCCGAGCGGATCCTGGAGGAGCGGCTGCCGGACTGCCCGCGGTGCGGCCGCCCACTCGAGTACCGGCCCGGCGAGGCGTCGGGCAGCGACCGGCTCGACTGCCGGGAGTGCAAGGCCGCGTACGCCACAACCGCCCTCATGGGCGATTCCGCCGCCAACGAGCTGCACGGCGTGTACGAGGAGCTCGCCCACCAATTCGCCTCCGGCGACGTGCCCGCGCTGCGCCCGGCCGACGCGCGCTACGGCCACGTCGTCGTGGATGAGGCCCAGGATCTCTCGCCGATGCAGTGGCGAGCGATCGCCCGGCGCTGCCCCGCACAGTCGTTCACGTTGGCTGGCGACGAGGCGCAGGCAGTCCGCGCCGGCTCGGCGGCGACGTGGGTCCGCATCCTCGCGGCGCTCGGCGTCGCCGAAGGTTCGGTGGCTCGCCACGAGCTCACGGTCAACTACCGCACACCAGCTGAGGTCATGGAGCTGGCGGGCCGGCTGCTCGAGCGGTTCGCACCGCACCTGCACCCGGCCCGCTCGGTCAGGACCGCAGGGGTCGGTCCGCGCCGCGTCCACACGGGCGGCCGGTCCCTCAGCGCGACGGCGATCGCGGACACGGTTGCCGCCATGCGGCGCGATGTCGGAGCCGGGTTGGTGGCAGTGATCGCGCCCGAGCAGCTGGTCGCCGACCGCACCGGGGATGCTGAGCATCTCACCGCCGTCGACGCGAAAGGGTTGGAGTTCGACGGTGTGGTCGTCGCCGATCCTGAGGCCATCGTCCGCGAGTCACCCGGGGCGACAGGCATGGCGCGCCTCTATGTAGCCCTCACCCGGGCGACGACCAGGCTGACGATCCTCGCCCCGACGCCGCCGAGCCCGCCGCTCGACGACGTGCTCGGACCCTTCGAGCCGGCGCCCGCGCCTAGCGGGCTGACTGGCTGAGCTCCGAGGCGGCCTGCTTGATGAGGTCCGCCACAGCTTGCGGTTGCGACACGTAGATCGCATGGCTTCCCGCGACTTCCACGACGGTGGAACCGGCGCGCTCGGACATCGCCCGCTGCGCCGGCGGGGGGATCATCCGATCGTCCGTCGCCACGAGGTACCAGCTGGGCTTGACCCGCCACGCGGGTTCGGACACCGCTCCACTGAGAGCGCCGACGCCCCACGGGACTTGTGAGTCGGCCATGAACTGCGCCTCGTCGGCGCTCACGTCCGCGGCAAACGACGCGGCGAACTTGTCGCGGTCGAGGAACAGGAACCCGTCTTGCGGCGGGAGGATCGGGGGCACCGGCGCGCCGGGAGGGGGATTGGCGATGAGCGTGTTCACGGACTCGCCTTTGTCCGGCGCGAAAGCCGCGATGTACACGAGAGCGGCCACGTTGAGGTCGGTGCCGGCTTCGGTGATGACTGCTCCGCCGTACGAGTGGCCGACGAGGATGACGGGCCCGTCTTGGGCGTCGATGATCTGCCTTGTCGCGGCGGCGTCGCCTTCGAGCGTCAGGGTCGGGTTCTGCACGATGCTGACGTTGAAGCCGTCCTTCTTCAGGATCTTGTACACGGCGTGCCAGCCGGAACCGTCCACGAAACCGCCGTGGACGAGGACGACATTCGTTGCTGCTGAGTTGGGGCTCATGGTGGTCTCCTTGGTCCCCCTAGGCGGGGTGGGCGGGGGACCGTAAGCGTAGGTCGCGCGCGCTCGGGACTGCTTGGGCAAGCGATCAGTCGGAGGACGAACGCGCCGAGCCCGGAGTCACGCCTTCCCCATCTCGCGGTTCGAAGACGACAACGAGGGTCTCGGTCGTTCGACCGCGGGCGTACGCATCGAGCCGAGGGTCGACGGCGACCCAGCGCTGCCAGAGCCGGTCGCGCTCCTGTCCCGCGGCCATTCGCGCGCACACTGGGCGTGGCTGCTGGCCGGCCACTCGAACCACCGCGTCGGGGTGCGCCTCGA
>CAYTRV010000188.1:0-3572 GCA_964440285.1 uncultured Bifidobacteriaceae bacterium | reverse complement strand
CCCACCATCTCGACGTCGACTTCTACGACCAGAAGTACCGGGGCGACGCCCTGACGGGACGCCACCGCGAGCACCTGGCCCGCTGGCATTCCGGGGACGGTGGGTAGCCGCCCGGCCGGTCAGCGGCCGACGACGAGCGTCGGCGGCGCAGACGCTCCAACCGTGATCGGGGGTGACGGCCACGCCGAGCAGCAGGTCGGAGTGGCCGCCGATGAGGCCCTGCCACCCGGGGTTTCCGTCGCGCCCGTCGATCAGCTCGCCGTCCGCATGGTAGGTCGGCGCCGGCACGATCGGCGGGTTCAATGGCTCCCGGCCACTCGGGGCGGACTGCCCGCGGTCACCGCGAACGTGTCGGGATGCAGGTCCACGGCGATGCAAGCAATCGATCGACCCGCATTCGCGGTTGCGGCGGTAACGTCCAGCCGGACCGCCGGACCGGTGTCGTGGCGAGGCCATCGATCGTCGCCTACCCTCACCGTACCCTCACTCAAGGAGCGCACGTTGACCGACCGCCCGATCCCCACCGACGACGAGCTGCGCGAGCGACTCACCGGCGAGCAGTACGCGGTCACCCGTCAGGCGGCAACCGAGCGCGCTTTCACGGGCGCGTACTGGGACAACCACGACGAGGGCATGTACCGGTGCGTCGTCTGCGACGAGCCGCTGTTCTCGAGCGATACGAAGTTCGACTCCGGCACGGGCTGGCCGAGCTTCTTCGAGCCGGCGGAGGGCGGTCGGGTGGCCGAGCACTCCGACACCAGCCACGGCATGGTCCGCACCGAGGCGACGTGCGCCCGCTGCGGCTCGCATTTGGGCCACGTCTTCCCGGACGGCCCCAAGCCGACCGGCCTGCGCTACTGCATCAACTCCGCCGCGCTCGACTTCGAGAAGGACGGCCCTGCCGAGTAGCACCCGCACCCGACCGCGCGCGGGCCCGTCGTCGGGGGCCCGAGCCGATTGTGACGTTTGACACTTCCATTTGGCGGAGCCCGGACGCTAGCGTCGCGAAATGAGGACCTGGCTGATCCGGGATTTCGACTCTGCGGACCTCGATGAGGCCGCGCAGGTGTGGACCGCATCGGGTGGTCCCAGCCCACCGCTGTTCGGCGTCGCGGAGGTGATCGAGGCGCTGAGCGCGGGCGCCCCCGCCGTCGTGGCGGTTGCGGCAGGCAGGGTCGTCGGAACCTGTGGGGCCCGCGTCACCGGTGAGCGAGCCTGGGTGCTCCGCATCGCGATCGACCCCGAGTGGCGGGGCATCGGGGTGGGGTCCGCGCTCCTCGGCGCGCTCGAGGAACGGCTGCTGCGCATGGGCGTGCGGAGGATCGCGGCGATCCTCCCGGAGGGCGAGACGGGTCACGAGGCCCTGCTCAACGAGGGGTACGTGCTCACTCCCGGGGTCGAGTACTTCGAGAAGCGGGAGCCGCTCCGTCCGGCGGACCTCGATGTGCTCGGCGCCGTCGGAGGCCGGCTGATCGACCGCGACGCCTGGGACGGTCTCGCGGGCATGCACGAGACGAAGGACCTCATCGAACGACGGATCGTGATGCCGCTGGCAGATCGCGAGCGGGCGGCCCGCCACGGTGTCGCCCCGCCGAAGGCGGTGGTGCTGTTCGGACCCCCGGGGACCGGGAAGACCACGTTCGCCAAAGGCGTCGCCGCACGCCTTGGATGGCCGTTCGTCGAGCTCTTCCCAAGCCGCCTCGCGGCGGGCGACGTCGGCGGCCGAGCCGCGGCGCTCCGCGACTTCTTCGACCAGTTGCACAGCGTCGAGCATCTCGTCCTGTTCATCGACGAGGTCGACGAGATCGGCGGCCCGCGCGCGGCGCGGAGCGACGCCGAGGGCATGACGAACGAGCTCTTGAAGGCGATCCCCGTGTTCCGCGGCCGGGATGACCGGCTGCTGGTGGTCGCGACGAACTCCGTCCGCGACCTCGACCCCGCGCTGCTCCGCCCCGGCCGCTTCGACTACGTCCTTCCCATCGGCCCACCCGATGCCGCGGCCCGGGCGTCGCTCTGGACGCGCTTCCTGGAGGACGTGACCTCCGAGGCGATCGACGTGGACGCCCTCGTTCGGGATACCGACCTGTTCACCACCGCGGACATCGAGTTCGCCGCCCGCAAGGCGGCGCAGGCGGCGTTCGAGCGGGCGGTCGAGGGTGGGCGGGACTCGCCGGCGACGACCGACGACTTCCTGATGGCCGTCGCGTCAACCCGGCCGACCCTGACCCGGGCGCTCATCCGCGACTTCGAGGAGGACATCGACCGCTTCGCGCGGAGCTGACCCGCGGGCAGGGCCGTCCTTGTGCCTGGCAGCCACGATCAGGTATACGAGGCACGGTACCTGTCGACGGAAGGAGCCGATGGTGGAAACGGTTGAGCATTCTGCGGTCGAGGCGTTCGCCGGGAGGGCGCTGGGTGACATCGCCGGTTTGATGACCACGCTGTTCTGCGTCGTTGGCGACCGGCTCGGCCTGTTCGCGGCCCTGGCCGATGGCGGCCCCGCGACCAGCGTCGAGCTCGCGGACCGCGCCGGCGTGGACGAGCGATACGCGCGTGAGTGGCTCCGCGGCCTCACGGCGGCGGGCTACCTGGAACAGGATCGAACGACGGGGAGGTTCTCGATCCCCGCCGCTCACGTCCCCGTGCTCGCCGAGGAGGGCGGACCGTGGTTCTTCGGTGGGGTCTACCAGGAGACGGCGGGCGCGCTCCCGGTGCTCGGCAAGGTGATCGACGCATTTCGCACGGGCGGCGGCGTCGACCAGTCCGAGTACACGCAGGACTTCTGGGCCGGGATGGAGCGGTTCACCGGCGGATGGTTCGACCACCTGCTCGTGCCGGTGTGGCTCCCGGCGCTGCCGGGCGTTGCCAACCGGCTCGAGGAGGGCGCCGAACTGGCGGACGTGGGATGCGGCGCAGGGCGCGCCCTGATACGGCTGGCGGAGGCCTACCCCGAGTCCCGGTTCGTCGGCTACGACGCGTTCGAGGGGCAGCTGGAGCGAGCACGGGCGAATGCGGCCGCGGCGGGCGTCGGCGATCGCGTCCGGTTCGAGCTGTTCGACGCCGCTCAGGGCCTGCCGGCGCGATACGACGTGATCACGACGTTCGACGTCGTCCACGACGCGGTCGATCCCCTCGGGCTCCTCCGGTCGATCAGGGAGGCGCTCACCGACGACGGCGCCTATGTGATGCTCGAGATCAACTCCGCGGACGACCCGGCCGACAACGCCGGGCCGCTCGCGGCGACGTTCTACGGGTTCAGCCTCTTCTACTGCATGACGACGTCCCTCGCGCACGGGGGCGCCGGCCTCGGCACCTGCGGCATGCCCGAGGCAGTGGTTCGGGAACTCGCGGCGGCGGCGGGGTTCGGCGAGGTGACCCGGCCGCCGGTGGACAGCCCGTTCAACGTGATCTACGAGCTGCGGCCCTAGTTCGGTAGGGCGAAAACGGAGGGGGAGGGATTCGAGCCCTCGAGGGGCGTGAACCCCGGACGGTCTTCGAGACCGTCCGCGCCCAGGTTAGCCCGTATCGGCCGAACCGGCGGTTCCGCCGGGGTGCGCTGCGCGAAGGTCGCC
>CAYTRV010000187.1:0-3673 GCA_964440285.1 uncultured Bifidobacteriaceae bacterium | reverse complement strand
GGCGAAATCCGGGAGGGCGTCCAGCAGCGCGACCGCCGAGTCCAGCTCACGCCGGGCGAACCTGATCGTCTGGCCGCTTTCGCGAAGTGCGGCCTCCAGGATGACCGGGGCTTCTGCGGCGAGGGCCTTCCGGGACTGTGCGGCTCGCTCGAGCCGCTGGTCGATGGACAGGGCTGCGACCGCCGGCTGGATATGGGCCGCCCGCTCCACGAGTGCCGCGATACCGGGGGTGGTCACGGCGCGCGAGTCTACTAGCAACCTCCCGGCCGGGCTCCTCGTTCACGCCGACCCGGGGACCCTCAGACGGGTATTCGGCGCGTTGATCCCGCTCCAACCCGTGGCGTGGACCGACGACGGCCTCCTGTGCGCGCCGCAGAGCGCACCGGAGCTCGCCGCGCCCGGGATCGCGTCCTGCCCCTTGCCGGTCTCCGTCACAACGACCGTGCGGGTGTGGCCCGACAGCCCCTGCGTCCTGGTCGCCGGCTGGTACCGGCGCAGCGACCGGCATGCCGCTGCGCCCCCCGGGATGCGCGAACTGGTGCAGGTCGCAGGTGCCGGGTTCGGCCCCGGCGATCATGCCACCACCACGATGTGCCTCTCGGCGCTCGAACATCTCCCACCCGGCGACGTCGTCGATGCCGGCTGCGGGTCCGGTCTGCTCGCCCAGGCTTGGGCGCGGCTCGGCCGGGGACGGGTCCTGGCGATCGACCTCGACCCGGCGGCCATCGCCCAGACACGAGCGTCGGTCGATCTCGCCGGCGTGGGGCCACTCGTCGAGACCCGGCGTCAAGCGGTCCAGGCATGCCCCATCGACGAACTCGCTGGCAAGACCCTGTTCGTGAACATGCCCGCCGCCAGCCACGATGCCCTCCTCCGCCGTCTGAGGACTGCTCCCGCCGCCGCAGTTGTCTCGGGCCTGTGTTCCGAGGAGGCAGGACCTGTCGTCGACCGCTACCGGAGCCTTGGGATGCGCCGCGTCCGTTCCGCCCGCATCGGCAGGTTCGACTGCCATGTCCTGGTCGGTGTCCGGTGAGCAGGATCTGGCGCACGTGGCTTGCGCTCATGCTCTTCGCAGTCGGCACAAGCCTGATCACTCCGCTGATCCCCATCTACAAGCAGGAGTTGGGGTTCGGCGACACGGTTGTGACGCTGTTTCTGGTCTGCTACGTCGCGGCGTTGGTTCCCTCGATGTTGACCCTCGGACAACTGTCCGACCGCGTCGGGCGCAAGCGCGTCTTGGTCGGTGCGCTCGTCATGCTCGGGCTCGCGCAGGCGTACCTGGCGACTGAGCCGCCGCTCGGGGGCCTTCTCGCCGCCCGCGGCATGCAGGGCCTCGCAACCGGAGCGTTCTTCGGGACGTGTACCGCGTTTCTCGTGGACGCGGCGCCCATGGGTCAGCGGGATTGGGTTTCGATGCTGGCCTCGGTGTCGGTTCGCGGTGGGCTGGGGTTGGGTCCCGGTCTCGGCGGGGTGTTCGCCGAGTACGTCCGGGCGCCGCTTCGCACGCCGTTCCTCGTGCATCTCGCCGCAATCGCCGCAGCGGTCGGCATCATCGCGACGCTCCCTGAGACGGTGGTGCGGGAACGAACCCACCGTCCACTGACGTTGAAGCTCGGTGTCCCGCAGGAGGACCGCGCCGTCTTCTGGCGGGTCCTGGTCCCGTCGGGGATGCTCTTCAGTCTCTTCGACGGGGTATGCCTGTCGCTCATCCCCGTCTTCGAGGTGCGGGAACTCGGCGTGACCAACTACGCCCTCGTCGGGGCCGCTGGGTTTCTGGTGCTGGTCTCGGGCGCGATCAGCCAGCTCGTGTTCCGTGCCCTGGCGCCGACACCCGCGATCGTCTGGGGGTTGGCGGTCTCATCTGTCGCGTTCGTGGGGGTGGTCGTCGGCGCGCCGCTCCGCTCACCCGTCCTCGTGCTGACATCCGTCGCGATCACCGGCGCTGCCTGTGGACTGGTCTTCAAAGGTGGTGTGGACCTGTGCACCCGGATCGCACCGGTGAGCGACCGTGGGAAGCTCATCTCGTCCTACTACGTGGCGTGCTACCTCGGCGGGTTCTCGGTGCCGCTCCTCGTCGTGGGGATCCTCGCCGACCTCGTTGGGCTCACGGCTGCACTCGCCGCGCTCACCGCCACGGCGGCGACCGCATCGGCGTGGACCGCAATCGTCGGCGTCCGGGCGATTGCGCAGTTGACGCCTCAGCCAGAGCCCACGCACTAAACTCGCGTCCGTGACGACGGATCCGGCCCCGGCTCACGAACGCGTCGCGGCCGCATTGCTCGGCGCGCACCGGGTCGTGACGCTGACCGGATTGCGACTCGGCGGTCCCGACGATTCCGACCTCACGCACGCCCGGGGTGCATGGGCACGCCGCGCGAGCCTGGAAGTTCTCCTCACCGACCCCGCGGCGTTCTGGGCGTTTGCCTACCCGGCCGCGGTCGAACTCGCCGCACGTGAACCGACGCCCGGACATCACGCCCTCGCCCGGCTTCAATCGGCGGGGTTCCTGTCGGCGTTGATCACCCAAGCCGTCGACCATCTGCACACCGCCTCCGGGAGCACCGACGTGGTGGAGGTCCACGGCAACGTCCTCACGGCCCGTTGCAGCCGCTGTGAGGAGCGGTACGGCCTCGCCGAGGTCGCGGCGCTCATCGCCGACTCGCCGGATGGTGTCCCGCGGTGCACCACCCCTGGATGCGCCTTCCCGCTGCGTCCCGCCGGGACGCTCTGGGGGGAGCCGTTGATCGAACCTTCGATACGCCGGGCATGGGATCTTGCGACCCAGGCCGATTGCTTCGTGGTGATTGACTCGGACCTTCGGACCGTCCCGGTCAGCCTCCTTCCGTCGGTTCCGCTGACGCGTGAGGTGCCGCTGATCATGATCGGCCAGACCCCGACGCAGTACGACCGGTACGCCCATGTTCTGATCCGTGAACCGAGCGAGCCGGTGCTCATCGCCGTCGCCAACCTCATCGCCCCCGCGTGAGCGTCACGGATCTCCGACTCGACGGGCAGGCCGCGATCGTCACCGGAGCGTCCAGCGGCCTCGGCGTCATCATCGCCCGGGGGCTCGCGGCCCGCGGCTGCGCCGTCGTCCTCGCGGCACGTCGGGCTGACCTGCTGCGAGACGTGGTGCAGGAGATCATCGCGTCGGGTGGACGGGCTGTCGCCCACCCCTGTGACGTCCGCGACCACGATCACGCGGCTGCCCTCGCCGACCGATGCGTCACCGCGTTCGAGCGGGTCGACGGGATCGTCGCCAACGCCGGGATTGCCGGCGGCGGACCGGCCGAGGAACACAACCCGGAGCACTTCGCGGAGGTCATGACCGTCAACGTGGACGCAGTCGCGAACCTCGCCGCCGCCGGTGCCCGGCGCATGATCGCCGCTGGTTCCGGCGGGTGGATCATCCTGCAGTCCTCGATCCTCGGTCGGCGCGCCGGTACCGGTCCGGGGGTCGCTGCGTACACCGCCTCCAAGGGCGCCGTCGAGCAACTCACCCGGGAACTCGCGCGGCAATGGGCCCCGCACCGCATCCGCGTCAACGCTCTCGCACCGGGGTATTTCCCGTCCAGCATGAATGCACCGATGGTCGCCGCCCCCGATCGCCGCGAGGCACTCCTAGCGCGCATCCCGATGGGCCGGTCCGGCGAGGCGGACGACCTCACCGGGG
>CAYTRV010000186.1:0-3695 GCA_964440285.1 uncultured Bifidobacteriaceae bacterium | reverse complement strand
GCTCCGCCTCGGCTCCAGCCCGAGCGGAGGCGCACGCCTCATCCTGGAGGTTCCCGAGCGATGATCCGAGTCCTCGTCGTCGACGACCACGGCATCGTCCGCGAAGGCCTGCAGCGGCTCCTCGACGCGTTTGAGGACATCGCCGTGGCTGGTCTCGCGGGCAACGGAGAGGAGGCGGTCGGGCTCGTGAGCTCCCTCGCCCCGGACGTCGTTCTCATGGACCTGGAGATGCCGGGTGAGATGGACGGCGTCGCCGCGACACGGGCGATCCTGGCGGACAACCCGCAGACGAAGGTGCTGATCCTCACCTCGTTCTCGGATCGCGACCGGATCCTACGCGCGGTCGATGCCGGTGCCATCGGCTACGTGCTGAAGGACGGGCCGGCGGAGGACCTCGTTCGAGCGTTGCGGGCGGCCGCGCGCGGGGAGTTCCCGATCGATCCGAAGGCGGCACGGGTGCTGCTCGAGGGACGGGTGGAGCGCAGCCCCACCGAGGGGATATCGGCCCGGGGGGTCGAGGTGCTCGGGCTCGTCGGCGCGGGTCTGCCCAACCGTGAGATCGCCCGCCGCCTCGAGATCACCGAACGGACGGTCAAAGGCCACCTTACGAGCATCTTCCGCCAGATCGGCGTCACCGACCGGACGCAGGCCGCCCTCTGGGCGCACCGCAACGGCATCGGAGGGCCCGACTCCCGTTCGTCCTGACCTGTCCGGGGCGCGTCGCACACTCCCGCGCGTCGTGCCGCCGCGCCTCCCATCCGCCGTCACCCGACGCGAACCCGCGGCACATTGGCCGCTGGACGGTCAGGTATCGATACCTTCGTGCCGCACCGTCCGGCGAGGCGCGTCGCCGGCTCGCTAACCGAAGGAACAGAGTTTCCGCGCTGGTCTTGCCATCGGGCGGCAATGTGCTGAAACTGCTGAAAACCGACAGGTCTCGAGGGGGAGGGGAAGCTTCCCACTTGAGGCCCCAGTAAGCGGCCGGGCGCGGTGAGCGCCGCCCCGGCCATGGCATCAGAAACTTGTGAGGACCCGATGCAGCACCAATCTACCAGGCCGGCCGCCGCGGCGGCACGCTTGGGGACACGACACGCTCGGCGGTGTGGAACTCGTCCGCCGCGGGCGACCAGCTTTCACCGCGTCGGCGCGCCGACGCGCATCCGGTGCGCTGCCCGCCCGACGGGCCGGAGACGCGTGCTGGTCACCACATGGTCACTCGACCGACTCATCACACCCAAGGAGGGGCTGGCATGAAACCGATTCACCACGGAAAGCGGATGCGCCGGATGCTCCTGGGCGCGACGACCGGCCGGACCCGGCGCGGTTTGGCGGCGGCGAGCCTGCTCGGCCTCGGCGTCATGCCGGTGCTGTTCGCCGCGGGGTCCGCGGCGGCGCCCGCGCCCGTCGGACAGGGCTTCAGCGTGACGTCCTCCGACCTCTCGCACATCCTTGGGCAGATCAAGATCGCGGAAGCGCACATTGCGAAGAACAACGAGCCAGGCTGGCTCGCGACGCATGGAATCTGCGACGCGCTCGTCGGCTCCGGCCCCAACCAGATCTCGAGCGCCCTCGTGGCGGACGGTCTGCGGACCGTCGACGGATCGTGCAACAACCTGATCCACGGTCAGGAGACGTTCGGTGCCAGCGGCGAGGTCTTCCCGCGCCTGACGACCCCGCGGTTCAGGGACGCCGAAGCTTCGCCGCCGGATTTCTTCGGTCCCGGCAGCGGCACTATCCCGAGCTCCTCCTACTCGCAGAAGAAGGGGTTCGTCTTCGACTCGCAGCCGCGACTCATCAGCAACCTGATCGTCGACCAGACCGCGACGAACCCCGCCGCCGTCTCGGCGGCAGGCCATCCGGTCCGAACGCAGGGCAACGCGGGGGTCTTCTCCTGCGTCGCCACCGACGAGGTGCAAACGCTCTCGGGCACGCCGGACGGACCGTTCTCCCTCGAGTTCGAAGGGATGACGACCGGTAGTCTCGCGCCGGACGCGACCGCGGTGCAGGTCAGGGCGGCCCTGGTCGCGCTCGACAACGTCGGCCCCGGCGACGTCGGCGTCACCGGTGGCCCGCTGCCGGACGCGATCACGATCACGTTCCTCGGCGCCCTCAAGGCGAAGAACGTGGCCCAGATCACGATTGCGCCGACGACCCCGATCACCGGCCTCGACCTCGCGACGACCACGGAGGGCGTCTCCGGAAACGCCGGCTGCGTGCCGGAGCACGAGACGCTCTTCATCCCGAACGTGACGACCGACGTCGGCCTCTCACCGCCGTTCAACTCGCTGTTCACGATCTTCGGCCAGTTCTTCGACCACGGCGTCGACCAGACGGTCAAGGGCGGCGGCACGGTCTTCGTCCCGCTCAGCGACGACGATCCGCTCATCGCCGGCCCGGACCACATCCTGGTCGACGACCCGTCGACGGAGGCGAACGAGGCGGCCGACAACCTGCCCCCGCATCTGCGGTTCATGGTGCTGACGCGGGGCGCCAACCAGCCCGGCCCCGACGGCATCCTGGGAGACAACCCAGGGACGCCCGGTGTGGACGAGAGCGCTGACGACATCCAGGACGCGAACAACACCGACACGCCGTTCGTGGACCAGAGCCAGACCTACACGTCGCACTCCTCTCATCAGGTGTTCGTGCGCGAGTACGTGCTCAACGCGGCGAACAAGCCGGTCCCGACCGGCAAGCTCCTGCACTCCGCCGACGGCGGAATGGGGACGTGGCTCCTGCTCAAGACGCAGGCCGCGGAGAAGCTCGGCCTCGCGCTGCGCGACAAGGACGCGCTCGACATCCCGATGGTGGCCGCCGACCTCTACGGCAACTTCATCCCCGGCCCGAACGGGCTTCCCCAGTACGTGACCGACAGCGGTCTCGTGGAGGGCAACCTCACGACCCCCGTGGAGCCGCCGGTTGACGTCAAGCACTTCGAGATCCCGTTCCTGACCGACATCGCCCACAGCGCCGTCCCCGACAAGTTCGACCCTGACCACAATCCGCAGACACCGAACTCCGTCGACAAGACCCCCGACACCGACACCACGGCCGGCGGGAGCCTCGACCCCGTGGCGCCCGGCACGTACGACAACGAGCTACTCGACCTGCACTTCATCGCGGGCGACGGCCGCGTCAACGAGAACATCGCGCTGACCGCCGTGCACCAGATCTTCCACTCGGAGCACGACCGCCTCGTCGACGACATGAAGCACACCCTCGTCACGACCGGCGATCTCACGGCGCTAAATCAGTGGCTCGTGACCCCCATCGCGACGGTCCCGACCACACAGGTGGATATCGACGCTCTCGTCAGCGACCTCAACGCATGGCGAGGCGACCGCCTCTTCCAGGCGGCGCGATTCGTGACCGAGATGGAGTACCAGCACCTGGTGTTCGAGGAGTTCGCGCGGAAGGTGCAGCCGCTCATCAACCCGTTCGCCGGGTTCGCGTTCACGCAGACGAACATCAACCCGGCCGTGAAGGCCGAGTTCGCCCACGCGGTCTACCGCTTCGGGCACTCGATGCTGACCGAGACCGTCGACCGTGTCAGCGCCACTGGCGTCCGCGACGACATCGACCTGTTCGACGCGTTCCTCAACCCGCCGTCCTTCATGGCCAACGGCCGCACACCGGAGCAGGCGGCCGGCGACGTGGTTCGCGGCATGACCCGTCAGGTCGGCAACGAGCTCGAC
>CAYTRV010000185.1:0-3741 GCA_964440285.1 uncultured Bifidobacteriaceae bacterium | reverse complement strand
ACGCCGCCGGGTTCCCGATCCGCTGGATGGTTCCGATCGAGCGGTTCGGCGGCAGCGACTTCCGGTCGATCGAGGCCGACAACACGAGCGCCTTCAACTGCCGGTACGTCGACGGCACCCGACGTTGGTCGGAGCATGCGTACGGGCGGGCGATCGACGTCAACCCGATCGAGAACCCATACGTGTCGGGCGGGAGCACGTCGCACCCGGCCAGCGTGCCGTTCCTGCGCCGGGCGCCACGGCGCCCCGGGATGATCGTCGACGGCGACGCCGTCACCCGCGCGTTCGGCCGGGCGGGCTGGGGATGGGGCGGCCGCTGGTCGGGCGCGAAGGATTACCAGCACTTCTCCGCCTCCGGCCGTTAGGCGCTACGGCGTGGCGGCCCCGGGAGCAGCGGTGCGCCTCACGACCCGGCGACGACGGACCGCGACGAGCAGCACCAGGCCGAGCAGGCTCGCGCCGAGAACGCTCCACCAGGTCACGATGCCCGCCCCGTCGGTCCGCCCGCCCCAGCTGACGCGCACCTCGGAGAAATGCCGGCGCCACTCCTTCGGGAGGTAGTCGACGCCCTGCAGGAGGCGTAGGAGCTGCCGGTGGTAGGTCTGGTAGACGGCAGGGGCAGGACCCTCGCGAGTCAGGCTGTACCGGCTGAGACCTCCGCCGAGGTCGTACCCGTCGAGGTGCGAGTGCAGCTCGAGCGCGCCCAGGCGCGTGTACTCCCGGGCCCGGTCGCGAACTGCGGCCCACCGGGGATCGTCCCCGAAGCGCTCCGTTTGCGTCGCGAACCTGTCGAGGCTGACCAGCGTCTGCATGAACCCGTTCAGCACCCGCGCACGGTCGCCCTTCTCGTGCGCGTACTCCAGGTACCAGCGTCCCCCGGCGCTCCCGTCGGCGGCGACTCCGCCGTCGCGCCAGTGCACCGCGAACGAGTTGAGGTACTCAGTGGCATGTGTCCGCGCGAGGTCGATCTGATCGCTCGTCGCGTTCGCTGGGATCGCCGGGACGAATAGGGTCAGGATGAGCCCCTGCCCCATCGCGTCGCGCCACGGCGGCCGGGTGCTGTCGGGGGCGAGGTACGGGCTCTCGTTGATGCGGTAGCGGACCCCCTGCGGCGAGGTCCGCACCGCCGAGTACGAGACGATCTCCTCGACGCCGGCCCGGAACCCGTCGAGCTCGCCGGCCCGGTCGCGCCGCAAGAGGTCGCGCGCGGCGCTCACCCAGTTCGGGAAGAACCCCTGGCGCCGGTAGTACGTCCAGAGGAGGTTGGAGCCGGGGGGTCGCATCTCGCACTTGCGGCAGGGGGTCTCACCGGGATTGCTCTTCTGCCACCAGGCGTTGGCGGCCGACAGCCGCGCCGCGGTCTCCGGTGAGGCCGCGCCGTCACGAAGCTGCAGGATCGGCTTTGCGGCATCGGCCAGGGCCGGCGCCGCGCTGAGCGCCGCCAGGGCGACGAGCACCCGCAACGCCCGTCCGGATCGGGCGACCACTCCACGCCGTGCCCTCATGCGAACAGGATCTCGTCGCCGAGTTCGCCCTCGTCGAGGCGCGCGCGGATCTTCTCCACCGCGACATCATGGAGGATCGGGAGCAGATCGGCGACCGGACCGTCGACGGCGGCGGGATTCTTCGAGTGCACCCGTACCCGACCGACGAAGCAGGTCTTGATCCCGACGAGCTCGCCGTCGCGCAGTACGTGCACCTGGAAGCCCCAGAGCGCGGCGGGCGAATCCGAGAGGCTTGTACGGATCGGCTGTGGCTCGAGCATGTAGCGGGCCCCTCGGGTCTCGATCTCGAAGCGCGGCTCGCTCACAGGCCGATCACCTCACCCGCGGCATTGACCCCGAACGCCGCCCCGCCACGGCGGGGATCGCCGGATCCGCTCAGCCCTGAGGGGCCCCAGCCGGCCACGGCGACGCCGCCGAAGAACAGGCTGCGCCCATCCCAGCGGCGCAGCCGGTGACCATCCGCCTCCAGCGTTGCGATCGCCTGCTCGGGGACCCCACCCTCCACGTCAATTCCGTCGCCCTCAGGGTGGATCCGCGGGCGGGCGACCGCCGCGTCGAGGTCCATCCCCCCATCCACGATGCTGACCACGGTCTGCAGGATGGCGGATCGCAACCGGTTCGAGCCCGCCGAACCGATCGCCACGACCGGCTCCCCGTCACGGACGATGAGCGACGGCGCCATCATCGACGACATTCTGATGCCCGGAACGAGGCGACCAAAGCCACCCGGGTTGAGGTCCTCCTCACCCAGCATGTTGTTGAGGAGGATACCCGTGCCGGGAACGACGACCCCGCCGCCCGATCCGCATGACGACGAGAGGCTGGCCATGCCGCCGTCCGCGTCGATCGCGCTCGCGTGGGTCGTGCCGGTGGGCTTGCGTGCGGCGCCGTCGAGCAGCTCGGACGCGAACCCTGGTTCGTGGAGCCGTTCGGCGAACGGGCCGCAGCGGAGCCCGTTCGCCGCGACCCCGGCCGCGGCGACCGCGCGATAGAAGCCGGCGGGTCTCGCAGCAGCCCTCGGGTCGATGGTTGCCAGCGCCGCGGCGATGAGCACCCCGCCGGATGACGGCGGCGGGTTGGTGATCAGCGTCGACTCGCCGTAGCGGACGGCGAGGGGTGCCCGCTCGATGACCTCGTATGCCGCCAGGTCGTCCGCCGTGATCAGCCCGCCGCGGGGCGAGAGATGGTCGAGCAGCCTCCGCGCGAGGGCGCCGGAGCGCATCGACTCCGCCCCGGCGCCGGCGACCTCCTCGAACGTGTCGGCCAGGTCGGGAATCCGGAACCGCTCGCCCGGCCGTCGCACCCGGCCCTGCGGGGCGAAGATCTCCTTCGCCTCATGCGTGTGCGCGAGCATCGCCGCGAGGATCTCGTGCAGATAAGCGGTCTCCGGGGTCATCACAACACCGTCGCGGGCGATGCGGACCCCGGGTGCCACGACGCGGGCGAGGGGGAGGCGGCCGAGTCGCTCCACCGCATCGACGAGACCGTGGACCATCCCCGGCACGGCGACGGATGCCGATCCGATGTGGAACACCTGCTCGGCCCCCCCGAACGGGACGGTGAACGAGTCGAGGTCGGCGGGGTCGAGCCGGCGCCCGTGCGGTCCCAGACCGGGCACCGCAACGAAGAAATCGAGCAGCGTCGCCTCGCCCGCCGGGCTACGGGCCAGCAGGAAGCCGCCCGCGCCGGGCCCGGTCAGCGGGCTCTCGGCGACCGCGGCCGCGAACGCCGCGGCGCAGACCGCATCGACTGCGTTGCCGCCGGCGGCCAGGATCTCGGCCCCAGCCCGAGCGCTCTCGGGGTGGCCCGCCGCGACGACCGCGACCGGCCCGCTCAGCGTCGCTACTCCCGGTCTCCCCGCTCGCCGGTCGTCGGGGACGAGGGGTACGGGGAGTCGAACGACTTGATGCTTGGCGCCTGCGCCGCCGCGGGTGCGGAGGGGACGGCGGCGAGTGGCGCCGGCTGGGCGAACGTCGTCGGCGGGGGCGAGGGCGGGCGGGCCGCGACCGCCCGATGGCCGGTGAAGCCGGCGGCGACGACGGTGACCCAGACCTTGCCTTCGAGTTCCGGGTCGACGGTCGCGCCGAAGATGATGTTCGCTTCGGGGTCGGCGGCCTCGGCCACGACCCGGGCCGCCCGGTTGATCTCGCTGAGCGACATGTCCGGCCCACCCGTGATCCCGAGGAGGATGCCGCGCGCGCCGTCGATCGGCGTCTCGAGCAGCGGCGAGCTGATC
>CAYTRV010000184.1:0-3767 GCA_964440285.1 uncultured Bifidobacteriaceae bacterium | reverse complement strand
CCCGTCTGCGATCGTGACCGACAGCTCGACCCTGACGCGTCTTGGCGCGCCAGGACTGTCGAGGGAGGGCTCGGGGTCCTCAACGCGGACAAGGCCGCCGGTTGTCGTGAGGAGGGGCACGTCCCGGGGGGGTGGCCGGTACGCGGCAGAGCTGCCCGGGGCCTGGTCGCCACTGTCCGGAAGCGCCGAGCAAGCCCCCGCCGGGTTCGGCGCTGGCGATGCCCGCAAGAAAGTTCGGCATCCTGAGCACTAGGGGGTCGAGACCATCCCTCGCGATTGGGGTTTCGACGGACAGCGTCAGCAGACACGGACGGGTCGACTTCGGGGCGCCGCCCGGCCTCGTCGACAGTCGTCGCGTACCGCCGCTTCACCCCGGTCAGTTCACATCAACACTGCGCCACGAGCGTGAGGAACACAGTCAACCCGATACGACGGATGACGGCGTGGGGTGGGGGATCGTGATCGCGACCTCGCTGCCCGCGTTCGCGACCGGACTCGAGGCGTGGCTCATGAATGCCACCGGCGGGTGGGTGGTCAGGGCGACGTGTCAAACGGCACCGGAGGCGATCGACGCCGCGACGCACGCCCCACCGGTTGTCGTTGTCGCAACTGACGAACTCGACGGCGTCGCGGTGGGTCGCGACCTTCGGACCGCGGCCACGTCAGCGCTGCTGCTGGTCCTGACTGCTGACGGCAACCCCGTGCGTGAGGCGGCGTTGATGCGAGCCGGCGCGAGCGGCGTGTTGGCGATGAGCGCGCCGCGCCGGGAGGTGCTGCGAGCGGTCGGCGATGTCATCGCGGGCTGGTGCGTCGTGAGCGCCGCCGGGGTACGGTGTCTCGTCGACGAGGGGGCGGCACCCGGGGCTCCAGGTATTACCGCGCGTCAGCGGCAGGTGTTGGAGCTCCTGGCGGATGGGCTGTCGACCTCCCAGATCGCTGAGCGGTTGGTGGTCACCCCGAGTACGGTCAAGACGCATCTGACCCGCTTGAGTGGACGGTTCGGCTTGGCGGGCCAGCGGGCACTGGCTGTCAAGGCCCCCGCGCTTCTCGCCGCCGGTGGTGTCGGCGACGCCATGCCCAGCCGTGCACCGGACGGCCGGGGGGATGTGGGAGGTGTCGGCTGGGAGACGACATCAAGTTCAGCCGCGGGCCGATGGTGAGCGCTTCGACGCCCGCGTAGCCTCATGCCTGGCCCGGCCGGGCCTCCCCAACCCCATTGGTTCTAGGAGGCCCACTCGTGAAAAGACTCACCCCCCGCCTGGTGCTGGCGTGTACAGCGATCTGCGCTCTCGTTCCCGCTGTCACTGCGGCTGCCGCGGACCCGGCGCCCACGCAGGATCTTCCCGCGACGGCGACGTACGGCAACCTGGAAGTCCCGGTCAGCCTCGCCGTCGGCATGGGACTCAACTGCAACCTCATCGGCGAAGATCTTTCCTGCTACCCGTCCGAGGACGAGGCCCAGAAAGCGGCCGCCAACGAGGGAGTGCTCGCATCCAGTTGCAGCCCGCCGATGACCCTCTACGACGGGACGAGCTTCACCGGCGCGAGCGTAGGCATCTACACGCAGGGCGTGTGGATCAACCTCAGCGGCGTCGGCAGCGGGTTCAACAACCGCACCTCATCCTGGAAGACCGGCTGCGCCGGCGGGTACCTCGCCGACGGCACCGGTGGCGCCGGCACGCGAATCGGGATGGCCGCGGGCGGCCAGCAAGCCTCACTCGGGACGTTCAACAACCTCGCCTCGTCCGCTCGACGCTGCCCCTGCTAAAGGGCCGAGAACACCGGCCGGCGCTGCGCGGGACGTTGCGCCGGCTGGGCATCTTGCGCAAGAAAGGCGGGGGGTTGATCCACTAGAAGGGCGAAGGACCATCAACCAGGATGAGCGATGACCCCGCCAAGCTGCTCGAGGCGTACCGCAATCAGGAACCCGACGCAGCCGACCGGCTCGCGGCGTGGGCGCTTCGCATCGCCCTGCGCACCGCCACCGCGATGCTTGGGAACCGAGAACACGCAGGTGACGTCGCCCAGGACACCGCCGTGGAGGTGCTCCGCGGAGCGCAACGCGTGCGAAACCCCGACACCCTCGACGCATGGATCCACCGCATTGCGGTGCGCCAGACGATGCGGCTGATCAGGAGAAACCGCTCACGCGCGAAGCGGGAGGTCCCCATCCAGGATGTCCCTGACGCCCTCGAACCGGCGGGGTGGGAGCTCCCGCACGATGCCGCGGAGCGTCGCGAGCTCGCCGAGGCGCTCAGGGGCGCGATCGATCTGCTGCCCGAAAAGCAACGGATCGCGCTGGTGCTGCGCTACGTCCACGACCTCTCCCACGAGCAGATCGCCGAGGCGATGGGGGTCAGGCCCGGCACCGCCGGTGCCCTCATCTCACGCGGCCGCGCCGCGCTTCGCACCACTCAGGCGCTCGAGCAGTTCGCAGAGGACGAGCGGGGAGGCGCCTCGTGAGCGACGCGCGCATCGACGAGCTCGCCCGGCTCGCGTTCGCGGAGGCTCGAGCGATCGAACCGACCGACGCGGAGATCCAGGCGGTCGTGCGACGCGCCCACGCCGAGCCCAGCCGTCGACGCCCGGCCAGGCGCGTCATCCTCGCCGCGGCGGCGACGCTCACCCTCGCTGCGGGAACCGCTCTCGCCGTGCCGCAGAGCCGCGACGTGATCCTCGATGGGTTCGGCACGTTCAAGGACTTCTTCACCGGTGGGGAACCGCCTGGCACTCCCGTTCCGGGAGGGGAGAAGGAGGGGCAGCTCAACTGGTTCGGCGGGTCTGACGTCGCGACCGGGTCGGTGATCGCCCAGGCGGGATCGGTCCGCCTCATCGCATATCGCGAACCGACAACGGGAATGGCGTGCCTCGGCTACAGCCTCGCGTTCGTGGAGTGCCGCCCAGACACGGAGTGGTCCCAGGTGCTGGCCCGCTCGCCCGTCGTGGTCAGTGGGCCACTCCCGCAGCCCGACGCCGCAGGCAGGCTCCCGCTCCTCGGCATCACCGCCGACAACATCGCCACCATCGAGATCCGCTACGCCGACGGCGGAAGCGAACGCGTCGACAACATCCAACACGGCTTCGTCCTGTTCGCCGAACCGAAACGGACACCAGCGACGCTCATCGCCCGCGACCAGACCGGCGTGGACGTCGCCACCATCGACATCAGCGACCGGCAATGGGAATTCAACCCGTAACCGCTTCGCGGTGGCTCAAAGCGTCGACCACCTGGCACATGCGCGACGCCCAACGCCATGCGTGCAAGAAAATCACTGTCTGAATGCACTAGACAGTCGTGATCCCTCCCACCGCTCTTCCGGGCCCCCGGTCCGGAAGAGCGGTGTGCCCTTGCGCCGGTGAAAGCGCCACCCGGCGCCCCTCGCCACGTTTGAGAGCGGCCGAGGCCGTGTGACTTGAGCTCTGGCCCCGGTACAGTGCGATCTCCCCGTCGGGACGGACCGGCCCCCGGCGTTCAGCGAAGGAAAGGATCGACTGTGAAGCGCCCGAAGATCTCCCATCTTGGCGGGCTCGTGCTCGTTGCCCTCATCGCCGTGGTCGCGGCGGGCTGCGGCGACGACAGCACGTCGGGTTCGACCACCGGCGCCGCGACGGCCGACGAGGCGATCGCCGCTGCGGTTCCCGCCGCCATCAGGTCGAAGGGCACGCTCACCGTCGCGGCCGATGCCACCTACCCGCCGAACGAGTTCATCGGCGCCGACGGGCAGACCGTGGAGGGCATGGACGCCGACCTGGCCCAGGCCCTCGGG
>CAYTRV010000183.1:0-3890 GCA_964440285.1 uncultured Bifidobacteriaceae bacterium | reverse complement strand
AGGGACCTCCGGCGCAGGCCGGGCCCGGCGTTCCTGCTGGGACTCACGGCGATCGCGGCGCCGTTCCTGCTCATCACATACGGCGAGCGAACGGTTCCGTCGGGGCTGACCGCGGTGCTCATCGCGTCCGCGCCGATCTTCATCGCCATGTTCGCGCCGTTCCTCGACCGCAGCGAGATCATGAACCCCGCGCAGTGGGTCGGCCTGATCGTGGGGCTCGCCGGCGTCGGCCTGCTCGTGGGCGTCGAGCAGATCGACACCGAGGGTGAGTTCCTTGGGGCGATGGCGATGATCGCCGCCGCTGCAAGCTACGGCGTGTCGGGTTTCCTGCTCAAGCGCTGGTACGCCGGCTACTCGCCGGCGGCCACGGGCCTGTTCTCGATCGGGACGTCGGCGGTCATGGTGCTCCCGCTGGCAGTCGCCCAGCCACCGACCGAGCTCCCCGGCGGCCTCGCCGTGTTCTCGGTGCTCGCGCTCGGGATCTTCGGCACGGCGTACGCCTTCGTCGTCTACTACCGGCTGATCGGCGAGATCGGGTTCGGCCGGGCGTCGGTGGTGGCGTACACGATCCCTCCCGTATCCCTCGTTTACGGGACGGTGCTCCTCGACGAGCCCATCACGACCGCGATGGTCGGTGGGATGCTCCTGATCCTCGTTGGCGTGTACCTCATCGCCCGCGGGCGGCGGCGGTCGTCGCCGGTGCCGACAGCGCCCACATCCGACGCCGGGTGACTCAGCCGTCGCCCGCGCGGAAGTTGCGGGCCGCCCCCACGAGCGCCTCGAAGAGCGCCAGGTCCGCGCTCTCCTCGGGATGCCATTGCACGCCCAGCGCGAATGATCGCCCGGGGTCCTCGAGCGCCTCGATCGTGCCGTCCTCGGACCATGCGACCGGCGCCAGGCCGTCGCCGACGTGGGCCGCGGCCTGATGGTGGTGCGACTTGACCGGCGCACGAGGACCGAGGATCCGCTCGAGCAGGCTGTTGGGAGCGATCTCGACCGGATGCTCCGAGAACTGTCCGACGACCTCCCGGTGCCCTGTGCTCGCCGCGGTGTCGGGGAGGTGCTGCACGAGGTCGCCGCCGCGGGCGACGTTCAGCACCTGCATCCCGCGGCAGATGGCGAGCAGCGGTAGGTCGCGCGCCAGGGCGCCGCTCAGCAGGGCGAGCTCCGCACGGTCCCGCTCCGGCTGCGGCTCCTGCGTCTCGGCATGGGGGAGGGCGCCGTAGGCGGCCGGGTCGATGTCGTTGCCTCCCGCCAACACCAGGCCGTCGATGGCGTCGAGGGTCTCCTCGACACCGTGGTCGCTGGGCGGGATCAGCAGCGTCCGGCCCCCGGCCCGGTGGATGGCGTCGACGTAGACCCAGCCGACGACGGCGGCCTTGCCCTCCCAGACGGCCCAGCGCGCCTTTTCGGCGTACGAGGTCAGGCCGATGAGGGGGACGCGCATGCCGGGATTGTGCCAGGCGGCCGCGGCCGGCCTGACCTCGGGGCCACCACTTGGCGGGACGCCCGCAAGCTGTATGCTGCCAATGCAATGCCTATGCAACTGTTCACTGCGGGCGATGCCGCCCGCGCATTGGGCATCAGCCTGGACACCCTGCGCCGGTGGGACCGCCAGGGCCGCATCCAGGTCTCCCGCGACAGCGCGAACCGGCGAGTCGTGGCCGCCTCCGAGATCGACCGCCTCCGCGGCGGAGCTGCCGCCGCCGGGCTCTCGGCACGAAATCGGCTGCAGGGGGAGGTGCGTCAGGTGCAGATGGACGGGATGGTCGGGCTGGTGGAGATCGATGTGAGCGGCCCCTGCCTCGTCGTCGCGCTCATCACCCGGGACGCGGTGGAGGAACTCGGGCTCCGGCCCGGGGACCGCGTGAGCGCGGTGATCAAGTCCACGTCGGTGATGGTGGAGCGATGAGGCGGGCCCGCAGCGGTGGCCGTATCGTGCTCGGTTTCGCGGCGGTCGTGACCGTGTTCGCCCTCGTGGCGGGATGCGGTGACGACGGGTCCGCGGGCCCCGGCGGCGACATCCCGCCACAGGTCTTCGCGGCGGCGTCGCTCACCGACGTCCTCCCGACGATCGATCCGGCTGCGACCTTCAACTTCGCAGCCTCCGACACGCTCGCGACGCAGATTCGCGAGGGCGCGCCTGCGGATGTCTACGCGGCGGCGAACGAGCGGCTGCCGAACGACCTGTTCGCGGAAGGGCTCGTGGAGAAGCCCGTCCCGTTCGTGACCAACCGGCTCGTTATCCTCGTCGGGAAGGGCAATCCGAAGGCGATTCGCACCGCTGCGGACCTCGGCCGGTCGGGCGTGACGTTCGTGATGGCCGACGCCGGCGTCCCGGTGGGCGACTACACGCGCAAGGTGCTCGACGCGCTGGGCGCGCCGGATCTGGTCGGGAAGGCGGCGAGCCAGGAGGACGATGTCCGGTCCGTGACCGGCAAGGTTGCCCTCGGCGAGGCGGATGCCGGGTTTGCCTATGCAACTGATGCGTTCGCGGTCGCGAAGGACGTGGATCCGGTCGAGATCCCCGCCAGCGCCCAGCCGCCCATCGTCTACGCGATCGCGGTCGTCAAGGCGAGCAGGAATGCTGCCGCGGCGAAGGCCTTCGTCGCGGCGGTCACCTCGGCGAAGGGACGTGACGCGCTGGAGGCGGCGGGATTCGGGCTGCCGTGAGGGGACGGGGGTTCGGGGCTTTCCAGACGACCGCCCTGGGACTCGCCCTGGCGTTCCTGATCCTGCCGCTGGCGGCCATCTTCATCCGACCGGGACTCGGCGAGATCGTTCGCCAGCTCGGCTCCGGCGTGGTCCGCGACGCCCTGGTCGTCAGCGCCAAGACGAACCTCATCGCGTTCGGCCTCGTGCTCGTCGTGGGGACCCCCGCGGCTTACCTGCTCGCACGCCGGCGCTTCCCCGGTCGGGATCTCGTCGTGTCGATCGTCGAGCTCCCGCTGGTGCTCCCGCCCGCGGTCGCCGGAATCGGCCTCCTGGCCGCGTTCGGCCGGCGCGGTCTGCTCGGCGAGCACATCGACGCGCTCGGCCTCCAGATCCCGTTCAGCCAGATCGCGGTGGTCATGGCGATCGTCTTCGTGTCCGCGCCGTTCCACATCCGCGGCGCGATCGCGGCGTTCGAGGCGGTCGATGCCGACCTGATCGCCGCCGCGAGGACGCTGGGCGCCCGCCCGTTCCGCGTGTTCGCGCGCGTCGCGATGCCGCTGGCCGCGGCGGGGCTCGGCGCCGCCGCGACGCTCGCGTTCGCGCGGGGTCTGGGAGAGTTCGGCGCGACGATCATCTTCGCGGGAAGCTTCCAGGGGCACACCCAGACGCTCCCGCTCGCGATCTACTCCGAGCTCGATCGCGACTTCAACCGGGCGCTGGCGATCGGGGCCTTCCTGATCGCGGTCAGCGTCATCATCCTCGTCGCAGCCAAGGTGGTGCCCCGCTGGATCCGCTCACGATCGATGTCGCCGTCCCGCTCCGTCATTTCGAGCTCGCCGTCCGTCTGAGCGCGGCGCGTGAGCCGGTGGCCCTCGTCGGACCATCGGGTGCCGGCAAGAGCACGGTCCTTCGCGCCGTTGCCGGGCTGGTGCGGCCCCGCACCGGGCGCATCGCCCTCGGGCAGACCGCGTGGTTCGATGCCCAGCGGGGCGTCGACGTCCCTCCCGAGGAGCGGTCGGTCGGGTACCTGTTCCAGGAGTATGCGCTCTTTCCGCACATGACCGTCGAGCGGAACGTGGCGTTCGGCGGCCGGCGGCCGGTGGGTGAGCTCCTCGCCCGGTTCGGCATCGCCCAGTTGGCGCGGGCCCGGCCGGCGGCCCTCTCTGGTGGCGAGCGCCAGCGGGTGGCGCTCGCCCGAGCGCTGGCGCGGGACCCCAGCGTCCTGCTCGGCGTCG
>CAYTRV010000182.1:0-3972 GCA_964440285.1 uncultured Bifidobacteriaceae bacterium | reverse complement strand
CTGGACCCGAGCCCGATGCTCACGCACCGCCTCCCGCTCGCCGAGGGCGCCGACGGCTACCGGATGATGGCCGAGCGCCGCGAGGGCGTCGTCAAGGTCGCACTCGAGCCCTAGCGAGTGCTGGTCAGGTCACTCGCCGAACGAATCGAGGCCGCCGGGCAGGACCACCTGCTCGGCGCGCTCGACCGGCTCGATGCCGGCCGTCGAGCGCGGCTCGCCGCGCAGATCGAGGCGATCGACCTCGACCGCATCGGGCTCCTCTTCCTTGAGCTGACCCAAGGGGGGTCGGAGGCCTTCGGGGAGCTGGAGCCGCCGGACGTGATCCCCGTTCCGTTCGACGAGGCGTCGTACGCCCGCGAACGCGAGGCACGCGATGCGGGCGAGGATCTCCTGAGGGCCGGCCACGTGGCGGCCGTGCTCGTCGCGGGCGGTCAGGGCACGCGGCTGGGGTTCGACGGGCCGAAGGGGGCGTTCCCGTTCGCGCCCGTCACCGGCCGGATCCTATTCGCGCATCACGCCGGCAAGATCGCGGCGACCCGGAGGCGCTACGGCTGCGACCTGCCGTGGTTCGTCATGACGTCTCCGCAGAACGACGCCGAGACACGAGCGATCTTCGCCCGCCACGCGTACTTCGGCCTCGCCGCGGACTCGATCCGGATCTTCGTTCAAGGCACGATGCCCGCCGTCGACCGGGTTTCCGGCCGGATCCTGCTCGAGGCGCCGGACCGCATCGCGACCTCACCCGACGGGCACGGCGGTCTGTTCCCCGCGCTCGCCCGCAACGGCCTGCTCGCCGAGATGCGGGAGCGGGGCGTCGAGACGTTCTTCACGTTCCAGGTCGACAACCCGCTCACCCGGGTCGCCCGCCCCGAGTTCCTCGGGGTGCATGTGCTCGCGGAGGCGGAGATGTCGAACGTCGTCGTGCGCAAGCTGTCGCCCGAGGAGCGGATGGGCGTGGTCGCCCGGCGGGACGGACGCACCATCCTCGTGGAGTACAGCGATCTTCCGGACCACCTCGCGCAGGCCCGCGACGGACACGGCGAGTTGGTGTTCTGGGCCGGGTCGATCGCGGTTCACGCGGTCGACGTCGCGCTCGCCGAGCGCATCACCGCGAACGGCGGCGGCCTGCCGTTCCACGCAGCCGTCAAGCGGGTGCCCCACGTCGACGAGACTGGGGCGCTCGTGGCGCCCGACGGCCTGCACGCCGTCAAGTTCGAGTCGTTCATCTTCGACGCGCTTCCCCTCGCCGAACGGGTGTGCTCACTCGAGGCGGCTCGCGAGGACGAGTTCTCCCCCATCAAGAGCGCCGACGGCGACGACTCGCCCGCCACCGCCCGCCGCGATCTCAACCGCATGTACGCGCGCTGGCTCGAGTCCGCCGGGGTGATCGTTCCGCGCGACGGCGCGGGCGAACCGGCCGTCGACATCGAGATCGACCCGCTCTACGCCTCCGAGGCCGACGAGCTGACGGGGCGGATCCCGTCGGGTTTCCGCGTGACCGGACCGACCGTGCTGGAGCCGCCCCGGGGATAGGGGGGCCGCACCGCGCCGGCGTACCGATCGCGGTACCAGCGCTCGCTCAGCTTCGACACCCGAACGTGATCGCCGCTATGGGTGGCGTGGATGAAGCGTCCGCTGCCGGCGTAGATCCCCGCATGACCCAGCCCGTCGAAGAAGACGAGATCACCGGGTCGTAACCGCCGGCGCGCCACCTTGGGGTAGGCGGCGTACTGCGCCCCGGTGTAGTGGGCCATGCGGACGCCGAAGCGTCCATAGACGTAGCTGATGAGCCCCGAGCAGTCGAAGCCGGCCGGGCTCGAGCCCCCCCATCGGTAGGGCGTGCCCACGAACCGGGCGGCGTACCGGACGAGCGCGGCGCGCTCGGCCGGTGCGTGGGCGACCGGCGCTGTCCCGGACTCGATGGCGGGACGGGCCTCGGCCGCCGGGACGGCCAGCACGGCGATGGCTGCCGCGCCGATGAGGGCATTGGGGATTCGAGCCGCGCGGTGGCGGCCGGGCGTAGGGCCTCGGATACGTGAACCTCCGTGTGCAGGGAAATGGGGCGCGTCGGTCCGTGCGCCCCGTCGATGCGAATGACCGTAGACCTGCCTGCGATAGGCGCTCAAGGACAGATGTCATTACCGGACCGGCGGCCCGGTGGGTTCCGCAACACCTGTTGCAGGGCCGTATCCCGCACCCAGACGGGGTGCGGATGCCGATCCAGCCGGTGGGACATATGTACTGTCGCGCGGCGTTGCGGCGCGACACGTTCCGGTTCGTGTGGCGGCGGGCGGCGCAGGAGCCTCCTGCGCGGGCGGGTTCCGCTACCCGCGGAGCTCCGCCGGGAGGGCGAACACGACCCCTTCGTCGCTGGGGATCTCCTCGCCGCCGCGCGCCCATCCTCGCTCGGCGAGCCACGCGGCGACGCCCTGCACCAGCTCCTCCGGCGCGGAGGCCCCCGAGGTGAGCGACACGCGCCGGTGGCCCTCGAGCCAACCTGGGTCGAGGTCGGCTCGTGAGTCGATGAGGTACGCGTCCGCGCCGCCCGCCTGGGCGACCTCCACGAGCCGCTGCGAGTTGGACGAGTTCTGCGATCCCACCACGAGCACGAGGTCCGCGCCCGCCCCGACGGCCTGCTTCACGGCGTCCTGGCGGTTCTGGGTTGCGTAGCAGATGTCGCTCGAGGCGGGTTCGCGAAGGGCCGGGAAACGGCGCCGGAGCACCGCGACGATGGCGGTGGTGTCGTCCAGCGACAGGGTGGTCTGGGTTGTGAGCGCGACGTTGTCGGGGTCGGGCACCTCGACGGTCTCGGCCTGCTCGACGTCCTCCACGACGATGACCCGGTCGGGCGACTCGCCGCGGGTGCCGATCACCTCGTCGTGCTCCGCGTGACCGACGAGCAGCACGGTGGCGCCTCGCCCGGCGTAGCGACGGACCTCGGCGTGCACCTTGCTCACCAGCGGGCACGTCGCGTCGATCACGGTCAGGTTGCGTGCCTGGCACTCGCGGTAGACGTCGGGCGCGCTGCCATGGGCGGAGAGGATGATGGTCGCGCCCTCCGGTACGTCGGCCGGGGTGTCGACGAACACCGCGCCCTTCTCCGCGAGGCCGGCCACGACGTGCTTGTTGTGGACGATCTCGCCGCGGACGTAGATCGGCGCGCCGTGCTCGACGAGCGCCCGCTCCACCGTCTCGATGGCGCGGTCGACGCCGGCGCAGTAGCCGCGGGGGGCGATGAGCGTGACTTCGTGACTCACCGGGGTAGCGTATCCCAGCAAGCGCGCGCCCCGACCAACTGCTGCACGAGTGTCCCGGTCAGAAGCTCGGTGGATAGTGGGAAACATCGCTCCGCGCCGTGTCGATTGCGTCGTCGTCCGTTCGTCGTGGGGTATCGGGCAGCATCGACCACCAAACCACGAGGATCTGACGGGCGAGCTGATCGTGTCGGAGTTCGTGTCGCTCGACGGTGTGATGGAGGCGCCGGGCGGTGAGCCCGGCTACGTGCACAGCGGCTGGGTGATCGACTCCACGACCCCGGCCAGATGGCGTACAAGCTTGCCGAGGCGCTCGAGGCCGAGGCGCTCCTCCTGGGCCGGGTGACATACGAGGGCTTCGCGGCGGCATGGCCGGAGCGCGAGGACCCTCGGGGCTTTGCGGACAGGATGAACCGGATGCCGAAGTTCGTGGCGTCGAGCACCCTGGAGGAGGTCGCCTGGGAGAACTCGACGCTGATCCAGGGGGACGCACCGGTGGGCGTCGCGGCGCTGAAGGAGCAGATGGACGGGCCGCTGCCCGTCGCCGGCAGCCGCACCCTGGTGCATACGCTGCTGGCCCACGGCCTCGTCGACGAGCTCCGGCTGATGGTGTTCCCGGTCGTCCTCGGCTCCGGGCGGCGGTGGTTCCCCGAAACCCCGGACAAGACGGTCCTCGCCGACACGCAGCGATTCGCCTCGGACGTCGTCGTAACTCCTA
>CAYTRV010000181.1:0-4072 GCA_964440285.1 uncultured Bifidobacteriaceae bacterium | reverse complement strand
TGCCCGTCGCCGGCAGCCGCACCCTGGTGCATACGCTGCTGGCCCACGGCCTCGCCGACACGCAGCGATTCGACTCGGACGTCGTCGTAATTCCTACCGGGCGCTCACCTGACCCGCGTCAGCCGGTATGCCCAGCCCAGCGCCTCGGCGACCGCCGCGCAGAGATCTTTCGGGATCTCGTCGGACAGGCGCAACCTGGCTAGGCTTCATCCGATGGGCGCGGTCCGACTCCAGCACGCCTCCGTACAGGTCCCCGACGCCCTCCTCGACGTGTGCTGCGCGTTCTACGAAGGCGCGATCGGGATGCAGCGGATCCCGAACCTCGCAGGCCGCGCCTGGTTCCGGTTCGGCGACGGCGACCACGTGCACCTGCTCGACGGGCCGGGGGCGCCGGATTCGTTCGGGCATCTCGCCCTGCAGGTCGACGATCTCGCGACGACGCTCGACCGCTGCCGCGGGTTCGGCCAGGAGCCGCAGGAGGCGGAGCGCATCTGGGGCGAGGAGCGCTGGTTCGTCCGTGACCCCGCCGGGAACCTGGTGGAGCTGTTCGCGGTCCCGCCGCCCGACCCGACGGCATGAGCGAGGTGGCGGAGTTCCTCGATCTGGCCGTCCGGGCCAGCCACGCGGCGGGCGCGCTCCTGCTCGACCGGTTCGGCGGCCCGCAGGCGGGCCTGTCGGCGAAGTCGAGCCGCACCGACCTGGTGAGCGACGCCGACCGCGCCGCGGAGGAGCTCATCGTCGGGATGATCCGGAGGGAGCGTCCCGACGACGGGATCCTGGCCGAGGAGGGCGCCGCCGCCGACGGAGCGACGGGGATGGGCTGGCTGGTCGACCCGCTGGACGGGACGATCAACTATCTGTGGGGCGTCCCGCACTGGTCGGTGAGCGTCGCCGCGACCGACGACGAGGGCGACGTGGTCGGCGTGGTCCACGATCCAAACCGCGGGGAGACGTTCACCGCCGCGCGGGGCGCGGGAGCCCGCCTCGACGGGACCCGGCTCCAACTGTCACCGAGCAGCGACCCTTCGGAGGCGCTCGTCGGCACCGGCTTCTCGTACGTTGCGGAGCAGCGGGCACGCCAGGCGACGCTGCTGGTCGACTGGCTCCCGAATGTGCGCGACGTCCGACGATTCGGGTCCGCCGCCCTCGACCTGGCCTGGGTCGCCGCCGGCCGCCTCGACGCCTTCTACGAGACCGGCCTGTCCACCTGGGACTGGGCGGCCGGCGCGATGCTGGTGCGCGAGGCGGGAGGGACGGTTACGCAGCTCCCCGCCGAGCCGGGCGGCGCCGACGGCATCCTCGCCGCGCGGCCAGGGCTCACAGAGACGCTCCTGTGTCTGGTTCGCGCCGGCTCCATCCACTGAAACACCCCGCCGACGATCGCGGGTTCGCCCGGCCGGGGGATCTGTCCACGGCCCAATCGGTTCGCGTCGAACCCATGCAGCCACCTCTCTATCGAGACCTCGTGTCATGTACATGACAACCGAACACGACCTGCTCGCAGTGGCCGAGACGGCGTTCGCCCACACGCGCCCCGGCGGCGGCGCAATCTTCGCCCCAGACTGCGTTCGCGACACCTTCTCCGAGACCACCGGCATCCTGAGCGCCGACGAGGATGGCCGGTCGCTTCGCGGCCTCGAATGGTCGTGGGATCCCGACCCGGGCGACGACACCTTCATCACCGAGTACGTCTTCCTCATTCGGGAGAACGGCCTTGTCGTCACCGCCCACGACCGCCACGTCGAGGGGCTCTTCACGAAGGCGACGTGGACGCGCGTTCTCGCCGCCGCGGGCTATCTCGTCGAACTGACCGAGCGGCCCCTGGACGACCGCGAGGTCGACAAGATCTTCCTGTGCCGCCGACCCGATGGGGCCTACTAGAGCGCTCCCGTTCGCGCGTATCGCCAACGTTCCCGAGCGAATCGCCCCAGAATCGGACGCAGTGTTCCGCCGCGATCGGTGCCGAACGGTGGAACCGGGGACGACGGGGCTCGGCCGGCTACCCGACGTTCCCGTCCAGCAGCATGAACCGGGCGGTGCGCTCGTCGGCGCCGAAGGTGAACCGCAGGACGACGTCCATCGGCCCGGGGACGATCACCTCCACAGGGGCGGCGAACATCGTGATCGTGTCCCCGCTTCGCTGACCGGGGGCGCGGCCCGCTTCGAGCTGCCCCTCGAGGCTCCAGCAGTCGATGGGCTCGGCGTCGAGGGTCTCGAGGCGGCCGGCGAGGTCGATCGGCAGGTTCGTGTGGGCCCACGGGATCCGCAGCGCGGCCGCCACGAAGAACCGGTGCGGCTGCTCGAAATCGGCAAGCTGCACCGCGGTGAACCCGCCGCCCATGAGGTAGAGCTTGCCGTTGACGACCTCAGCGAAATCGGCGAGCAGAAGGCTGTCGATCGACGGTTCCATCACGCCTCCCTCCCCGCGACGCCCAGCGCGCGTTCGATGTCCCAGAGAATGTCGCTGACGGTCTCGATGCCGACCGAGATTCGGATCATGTCCTCGGTGACGCCGCTCGCCGCGAGGGCCTCGGGATCGAGCCGCCGGTGGGTGGTCGACCCCGGGTGGATGACCAGGGTCTTCGCGTCCCCGACGTTCGCGAGATGGCTGCACAGCTCGCACGCGGCGATGAACCGCTGCCCCGCCGCCCGGCCGCCGCGGATGCCGAACGTGACCATGGATCCCGCCCCAAGCGGCAGGTAGCGCTCGGCGAGCTGCCGGTACGGGCTGCCGGGCAGCCCGGGGTAGTTGACCCATTCCACCGCCGGGTGACCCCGCAGGAACTCGGCGACGGCCACGGCGTTCCCGACATGGCGATCCATACGGAGCGACAGCGTCTCGAGCCCCTGCAGCAGGAGGAACGCGTTGAACGGCGCCATCGCCGGCCCGAGGTCGCGCATCGTCTCGACGCGGGCCTTCATGATGAACGCGAAGTTCCCGAAGGTCTCGACGAACCGCATGCCGCGGTAGCCGAGGCTCGGATCCACCAAGCCGGGGAACATGCCGGCGCTCCAGTCGTAGCGCCCGCTGTCGACCAGCACCCCGCCGATGGTCGTGCCGTGCCCTCCGATCCACTTGGTGGCCGAGTGCGTCACGAGGTGGGCGCCGTGCTCGAACGGCCGGCATAGGTACGGTGTCGCGAACGTGTTGTCGATGACCAGCGGGATCCCGGCGGTGTCGGCGATGTCCGCAATCGCCCGGATGTCGAGCACGTCGAGACCCGGGTTGCCGATGGTCTCCCCGTACAGCAGCCGCGTCTTCGGGCCGATCGCCTCCCGCCACGCCGTCAGGTCGTCCGGAGGGACGAACCTGGTGGTGATGCCGAACCGGCCGAGCGTGATGGCGAGCTGGTTGTGGCTACCGCCGTACAGGTGCGTGGAGGCGACGATCTCGTCGCCCGCCTCCAGCAGCGTCGTGAACGCAACCGCCTGCGCGGCCAGTCCGCTGGCGGTGGCGAGGGCGCCGACGCCGCCCTCGAGGCTCGCGACGCGCTCTTCGAACACCGCGGTGGTGGGGTTCATGATGCGGGTGTAGATGTTGCCGAACCGGTTGAGGTCGAACAGGTCGGCGGCGTGCTGGGCGTCCTCGAACACGTAGGAAGCGGTCTGGTAGATCGGCGCTGCGCGCGCGCCGGTGGTGGGATCGACCCGCTGACCGGCGTGAACCGCGAGGGTATCGAACCCGAACTCGTGCTCGCTGTCTATCCGGGGACCCCCATCCTCCGGGAGCCGATGACGCCGGTGGCGAGGCCCACCACGTTGAGCCCGCCGAAGTACCGGCAGTGCTCCATCTTGATGCAGCGGTCCTCGACGACCTGCAGGCCCGCCGCCCTGGCCTTCCCGGCCGACTCGGGGTGCCAGAGACCGAGTTGCATCCAGATGACCTTCGCGCCGAGCTCGATGGCCTCGTCGACGATCGGCGGGATGTCCTCGACCTTCCGGAAGATGTCGACGATCTCCAGCGGCCCGCGGGCCGCGGCCTCCGCCAGCGTCGGCACGGCGGGGAAGCCGAGCACCTCGTCGCAGGACGGGTTGACCGGCGTGATGTCGTACCCGTAGGCCTTCATGTGCA
>CAYTRV010000180.1:0-4072 GCA_964440285.1 uncultured Bifidobacteriaceae bacterium | reverse complement strand
CTCGACGTCGATCACTCGTTCGACGTCACGGTCCTGACGCCCGCGAGGTCTGCGAGTCTTCCCGGCATGGCCCGGCGGCGAACCAAGATCCTCGCGACCATCGGACCTGCCACCGACCGACCCGGGTTGATCGAGCAGCTCGTCGCCGCGGGCACGGATGGGATCCGGATCAACTGCTCGCACGGCGCCCCGGAGGAATGGGCCATGCGGGTCGAGCGGGCACGCGCCGCCGCCGCAGCGCTCGACCGCCAGATCGCGGTCGTGTTCGATCTCCAAGGGCCGAAGATCCGCCTCGCCGGCGACACGCCCCGACGCCGGATCGCGGTCGGCCAGGAGGTCGAGATCGTCCCGGGCGGCACCACCCCCGCCGGCCAGATCGCCGTCGACTGGCCAGGCCTCCTCGGCGCCGTCCGGCCTGGGCAATCGGAGCTCATCATCGGGGATGGTCTCCCGCGCTTCGCCATCACGCGTGTCGTCGGCAGGGGGGTCACCCGTCGCGCGATCGCCGTCTGCACGTCGGCGGGAGGCATCGGACCCCGCCGCGGCGCGCTCGTCACGTTCGCCCGGCGACGGCGGCGGGGCGCGATGACCGCCAAGGACCGCGCGGACCTGCGTGTCGCGGCCCGATGCGAGGCCGACTTCATCGCGCTCAGCTACGTGTGCGACGCCGACGATCTCGCGATCCTGCGCGCGCGGCTGGAGCAGCTGCGCCTCCCCGCGCGCGTCATCGCCAAGGTCGAGACGCTCGAGGCGGTCGACGCGCTCGCGGATATCGTGTTCGCCGCCGACGCGGTGATGGTCGCGCGGGGCGACCTCGGCGTGCAGGTGGGCGTGGCCCACGTGCCGCAGCTGCAGCGCTCCATCGTCCACGCGTGCCGCACCCAGGGCCGCCTGGCGATCATGGCCACGCAGATGCTCGAATCGATGGTCCACGGCGCCGGCCCCACCAGGGCCGAGGCGACCGATATCGCAACCGCCGTCGTGCAGGGCGCGTCTGCCCTCATGTTGTCGGCCGAGACGGCGGTCGGGCGCGACCCGATCGGAGCGGTCCGCGCGATGGACGAGATCGCTGCGGCTGCCGATGCGGTGGAGGTGCCGGCGGTGCCGCTCGCGGAGGGCGGTGGGGCGGCGGAGTCGATCATGCGGGCGGCAGCGCTGCTCGGACTCGACGTCGGGGCGGCGGCGTACGTGGTGCCGACCTCGTCGGGGCGCACCGTCCGTGCGCTCGCCCGGCACCGGCCGAGTGCGCCGATCGTGGCGCTGTCCCACAACCCTCGCACGGCGCGGCAGCTCTCGTTGCAATGGGGGGTGGTGCCGGCCACCCTCACCCCGCAGGGAACCCTCGAGGAGACCATCGAGCTCGCCCTGGCCCGCGCCCAGGAGCTCGTCGCGCTTCCAGCCGGGGCGCCGGTCGTGGTCACCTCGGGAACCGCGGTCGACACGCCGGGCGGAACGAGCGTCATCGCGCTGCGCCATCTGCCGGACGGTCGCCGCCGCGCCGCGGACTAGGAGCCGCTTCTCCGGCGGCAGGTCGTTGGCGAGTCGATGGGGCTCGTCGCGGTGCTCGCGGTGCGCCGCCCCTCGCCGGCTGCGCGGCCCGGGTCCGTCGACGATCGGGATCGCGGCCGTTCAGTAGTCGTGTTGCCCAAGTCTTTACGATTTCGTTGCACTCAAGGAATCGTCGATCTGGGACGATAGGAGCGACAGATGAGCCGACAGGTGCCAACCGCCGGTTGCCCGCCGCCTCCGTCCGCTTCGATCACGGGTCGCGACACCCCTTGAGCGGGGCGACGATGACGGAGATGGACGTGCGCGCGCAGAAGATCCTGGAACTCCTGCGCGACGGACGCTCGGACCGCAGGATCGCGCGTCACCTCGGAATCAGCACGGAGGAGGTTCGGGCATCGATCGACGCGGTGATCGCCGCCGCGCACCTCGAGGAGGGCGACCGGGTGGAGGCGCTCGCCGAAAGGGTCGGGATCATCCGGCACAACGACAACTCCTGAGCGGGTCGGCGGAGGACGCTACCCGTCGCGTGACCGGATGAACGCGGTCAACCCGTAGGCCGAGACGCCGGTGAGGCCGTGGCGGCGGTAGAAGCCCTCAGAGCCGCGCTCCGAGACCAGCACCTGGTGGTGGTACACATCGATCGGGTACAGGTCGAGCAGCGCCGTGAACAGCGCGCTGCCGATGCCTTGGCGTTGCCGGTCGGGCCGCACCAGGATGTCGGCGATGTACACGGCGAACGCCTCGTCTGAGAGCGCCCGGGCGTAGCCGACCACGGCATCGTCGTCCTCGAGCGCCACGATCGACGCGGATGAGCTCCCGATCGCCGTGCGAAGCCGGGCCGGGTCGGTCGCGTGGATCCACCCATGCGCCCGGTAGAGGGCGAGGATCCCGTCGAAATGGCGGTCAGGATCGGCGGCGTGCACGGCCACCCGCGGCCTCAGGGTCGCCACGACAAACCCCCGAAAACTGGCCGATATACTCGACCGCCGATGCCCGACCGGATCTCCACGCTCCCCGAACGCTACGACCCGCAGGCCGTGGAGGCAAAGTGGCAGGCGACCTGGGACGTCGAAAGGGCTTTCCACGCGGAGCCCATCTCACGCGACGGCATCCCTTCGAGCGCACCCGATCGCGAGAAGGCCTACGTGCTCGAGATGCTGCCGTACCCGTCCGGCGAGGCCCACATGGGCCACGTCAAGAACTACACAATGGGCGACGTCGTCGCTCACTACCGTCGCCGGCAGGGGTGGCTGGTGTTCCACCCGATGGGCTACGACGCGTTCGGACTCCCGGCCGAGAACGCGGCGATCCGCACCGGGCAGCCGCCTGAGCAGGTGACCCGGCACAACATCGCCCGCATCCGGGAGCAGCTGCGGCGGCTCGGGTTCTCCATCGACTGGGACACGGAGATCGCCACCTGCGACCCCGAGTACTACCGGTGGACCCAGTGGCTCTTCCTCCGGATGTTCGAGCGGGGCCTGGCGGAGCGTCGCGACGCGGCGGTCAACTGGTGCCCGGTCGACCAGACGGTGCTCGCGAACGAGCAGGTGGTCGACGGGGCATGTGAGCGGTGCGGAACCCAGGTGGAGCTCCGCCAGCTGTCCCAGTGGTTCCTGCGGATCACCGACTACGCGCAGCGCCTCCTGGACGACATGGACACGCTCGCGGACTGGCCCGACCGCGTGCTCACGATGCAGCGCAACTGGATCGGACGATCGGAGGGCGCAAGCGTCACGTTCACCACCGACGACGCCGGGCACGCCATCGAGGTCTTCACGACGCGGCCCGACACCCTGTTCGGAGCGACCTTCTTCCTGCTGGCTCCCGAGCATTCCCTCGTGCCGCAGCTGGTGGCGGGGCGTCCGGAGGCGGCGGCGGTGACCGAGTACGTCCGGCAGGCGGCCCGGGCCGACATCGCCGATCGCACCGCCGCCGAACGACCCAAGACCGGCGTGTTCACCGGGCGTCACGTGGTGAACCCCGTCAACGGCGAGGCGATCCCCGTGTGGGTCGCCGACTACGTCCTCATGGACTACGGCACCGGGGCCATCATGGCGGTCCCCGGCCACGACGAGCGCGACTTCGCGTTCGCCCGGTCCAACGACCTGCCGATCCGCCGGGTCATCGCGGGGCCCGACGTCGCGCCCGACGCCCCGTTCGAGGCGGCCGAGCCGGGCGACGGCGTGCTCGTCCACTCCGGGTTCCTCGACGGTCTTGCGGTCGACGCGGCGAAGGGCGCGATGGCCACATGGCTCGCTGAGCGCGGGCTGGGCGAGGCGACGGTGGGCTACCGGCTGCGTGACTGGCTCATCTCGCGTCAGCGGTACTGGGGCGCGCCGATCCCGGTGGTTCACTGCGAGGGCTGCGGCGTGGTCGGCGTCCCGGACGACGAGCTGCCGGTCCTGCTCCCCGAGGTCGACGACTACGCGCCCAGGGGGATGAGCCCGATCGCCGCCAACGCGGCGTTCGTCGCGACGACGTGCCCGACGTGCGGTGGGCCGGCGCGGCGCGAGACCGACACGATGGACACGTTCGTCGACTCGTCCTGGTACTTCCTGCGCTA
>CAYTRV010000179.1:0-4102 GCA_964440285.1 uncultured Bifidobacteriaceae bacterium | reverse complement strand
TGGCCGATGCGCGGCCAGTCGTCCTGGGAGAGGCGCCCGGTGCGCAGGCGGCTGCCGTCGACCATCGCCGTGGACGAGAGCATCCGGCCGACGATCTCGTCGGCCGACATCTCGATGCTGAAGATCGCGACGGTCTTCTCGTCGTCGAGAGCGGCATTGGCGGCCATGCCGAGCGCGAGCGCGGTCTTGCCCATGCTGGGCCGGGCGGCCACGACGACGAGGTTGGCGGGCCGCAACCCCCCGGTCAGCTTGTCGAGGTCGATGAAGCCGGTGGCGAGCCCGGTGATCTCCACGCCGCGTTCGGACGCGGCGACGAGACGTTCGACGCCTGCGTGCACGAGGTCCTGTGCGCTGACGAAGTCGCCACGGGTGGCCTCCTGCGACAACCCGTAGACGAGGTCCTCCGCCCGCTGGACCATGTCGTCGGTTTCGCCCTCGCGGCCGGCGACGATCGCCTCGATCTCCTGGCTGACGAGCAGGAGTCGGCGCTGGGTGGCGGCGTTGTGGACGATCTCGCCGTAGGTGCGGTAGCTCGCCGCGATATATGCGGTCTCGACGATGTCGAGGATCGCTTCTTTCCCGCCCGCGTTCTCGAGGGTGCCCGACTTCGTGAGCTGCTCCATGACGGTGATCGGCTCGATCGGCTCACCGGCGTGGAAGAGGTCGAGCATCGCCCGGAAGACGAGCCGGTGCCCCTCGCGGTAGAAGTCGTCGACGCTGACGATGGCGAGGGCCTCGGCGAAGTTGCCCGAGGCGTCCATCAATGCACCGAGCAGCATCTGCTCGGCTTCGAGGTTCTGGGGTGGTGGAACGCGCTCGGCCATTACCGTCCCGAGAGAGCGCTCTGGGGCGCGGGCTCCGCTCAGGACTCGCCGTCGAGCAGCGGGCTGACGATCGTCTTGACCTCGGCGACGACGCCCGCGACGACCTGGACGGGGATGGTGTAGGTGCCGGTCTGGCGGATCGGCGGGTCGATTGTGATGTCGTGACGGTCGATGTCGATCTGCCGTGCTTCGCGGATGGCGTCGGCGACGTCCTGCGCGGTGATCGAGCCGAACAGGCGCCCGTCGCCGCCGGCCTTCGACTTCAGCGTGAGGATCGTCCGGTTCAGGAGGTCGGCGATCTGGTGGGCCTCCGCTGCCCGCTTGGCCGCGGCGGACCTCTCGGCCTCGATGCGTCGCTCTGCCTCGACGATGCGCGACGCCGTCGCGAGCTCAGCGAGCTTGCGCGGAAGCAAGTAGTTGCGCAGGTAGCCGCGGGCCACGTTGACGACGGCCCCGGGCTTCCCGAGCCCTTCGACTTCCTGAAGCAGGATCGCTTGCATGTCTGGCTGTGTCTCCTCGGACCTAGAACGGGATGTCGTCGTCGCCGGCGCCGGAGGCGGGACTCATGTCTGTGGTGTCGACCGGCAGGTCGCTGCCCGTCGGCGCGGACCAGCCGCCGCCGCCTTCCCCACCACTCTCGCCACGCGAGTCGAGGAAGAAGACGTCGTTTGCGACGATCTCGGTCGACTGGCGCTTGCCGCCGTCCTGCGCGGTCCATTCACGCCACGACAGGCGACCGTCGACGCCGATGCGCCGGCCCTTGGCGAGGTAGTTGCTGGCGGTCTCCGCCTGGCGGCCGAAGACGACGACGTCGAAGTAGTTGGACTTGTCGCCCCATTGGCCGTTCTCGTCGCGTGAGCGACTCGAAACGGCGAGGCGCATGGAACACACGGCGTCACCGCCGGCCGTGTGGCGAAGCTCGGGGTCGCGCGTGAGTCGCCCGACCAGGGTCACACGATTCAGATCTGCTGCCACTGCTCGCTCCTTCGCGGACTCATGGCCTGGAGAAAGAGTCGTACGGGCACCTGACGGCTGCAAACCGTCACCATTACGGCGCCCGCGTCATCGCCGTTACCAGCAGGAGCGGCGAATGGCCGCGGACACCGTCTGGCTCGGTTTTCGCTCGTCATCTGCCGCACGACATGGTTCTTCTCCAGGCCCTAACGGGGCCGGCGGCGCTGAGGACGTTGCGGGCGGGGGAACGGCGACTCGCCGTCCGTCCGGTCGTCGGCCGGGGCGGGGGCGCCCTTCTCCTTCTGGATCGCCGCCTGCGCACGGCTGAGACGGACCGTCTGCGAGCGCAGGACGACGTCCTTGTTGATCGAGAGGACGCGTTCGATCTCGTTGAGCGCGGAGCCGGGCGCGTCACACGTCAGCACCATGTACCGGCCGGTTGCCTGTCCTCCCATGGGAAACGCGATACGCCGCTCTCCCCAGTCGTCGAGTTGCGCGACGGCTCCGTCGCCTGCGACCACAAGCTGGCGAACGCGTTCCACGATGTCGTCATGGCGTTCGCCACCGACCTCGGGATTCAGGATGAGCATGATCTCGTACGGGTTGATCCCAGCCTCCAAAGCTCTTCGTCGACCGATCGAGGCGGTATCGCCCCTTCGCGCGCAGACGCCGTTTCCCGGCGTGAGCAGGCGCGACAATATACCAGCGAAACGCCTCACGTCTCACACGTTTGTGCCAATTCACGCTCGGCTCCGTGCCATCTGTCGGAGGCCGGGTCTACCATTGGCGCGACCGTCTGAGGAGGAAGTCATGGGAGCCATCGGCCGTTTTCTCGCCGCGACCGCCGCAGGAGCAGGGCTTGGCGCGGGGGCCGCCCTCGCGCGCCGCCGCCGTCTGGCCGCGAACGCTGCTCCGGCCGCGTGGGAGACGACGTCGACGGGATCCTCTCCGCCGACCGCTGAGGCCCCGGCAACCCCGGCGGTGGATGCGGCGCAGGCGGCCGAGCCCACCGACGTCGCGGACCTCGAGGCCGCGCGGGCACGCCTTCGTCAGCGCGCCGCCGAGCTTCGCGCGGAGATGGAGCGCTCCCCGTCGAGCGGCTGAGGCGTCTGCGGGTCGCGCTTCCGGCGCTCGCCGTCGCGCTCGGCCTCACCGGGGCTGGGCCGGCGCTCGGCGTGCGCTTCGCGGTGAAGGGTGACTGGGGGAGGGGCACCGCGGACCAGGCCGCGGTCTCCAAGCGCATGTGCGTCGAGTACGAGCGTACGAGGTTCCCGTTCATCCTGACGACCGGCGACAACTTCTACCCGAGCGGCACGGCCACCCCGGAGACGTTCGACGTACCGGAGAAGTGCCTCCTCGATCGCGGGCTGCGCTACCGGGCGGCCTGGGGGAACCACGACATCGCGGGCCGGTCGACCCGCACGACGCTCGACACCCCCGCCCGCTGGTACACGTTCCTGGCCGGCCCGGTGCGGCTGGTGATGCTCGACGCCAACCAGCCCGACAACCCGAAGCAGCTCGCGTTCCTCCGCCGGGTGCTGGCGGCGGAGAAGGTCCGTCCGGTGGTCGTCGCCTATCACCAGCCGACCCGGACGGCCGGGCTGCACGAGCCGCGACGTGTGCAACAGCGTGTGTGGGAGCCGCTGTTCGTCAAGTACGGGGTGCGCCTCGTCCTGCAGGGCCACAATCACCATTACGAGCGGATCCGATACCGGAGCGTCACCTACGTCACGACCGGCGGCGGCGGCGCGAGCCTGTACCCGTGCTCGCGCAAGGCGGCCGGGCTGGTGCTGTGCAAGCCGGTGCACCACTTCCTCCTGGTCGAGGTGACCCCCTTGAGGATCGGCGTCCGCGCGATCGACACCAGGGGCGCACTCGTCGACCGGTTCCGGATCAGCCTCACGCCAGCCCCGGTGCGCTGACCGGCGGCTCGCCCCGCGAGGCAACCGTCAGCTCGCTGAGTGAGACGCCGGCGAGGTCGGCGGGATGCGGTGCCGCGACACGGTTATGCGCTGCGATGCGCCGGCGGGGATCGCAGAAACCCCCGACGCGGTGGGTGGGCCGCTAACCTCCCGCCGCCTGGAGCGGCCGGGGCCTGGTGGCCCGACTCGTCTTCAAAACGAGCGGGGAGGGGTTCACCCCCGCCCGGTAGGTTCGATTCCTACGCCGCTCCGTTTCGCATTACTCCTAGTCAGAATGTTTGGGTTTTGCAGGAGACTCGTCTGCAGCGATTGCGCCGGGAGTCGCCAGCGTGCGTGCATGTGTGGTGCACCAGCGATTGCCGGAAAAGCGGGGGAAGGTGCAGAACGCGACGGTCAATGTGC
>CAYTRV010000178.1:0-4152 GCA_964440285.1 uncultured Bifidobacteriaceae bacterium | reverse complement strand
CGATGGTGGCGATCGGCGCGCCGATCGGCAGGCTGTCGCCGACCTGCGCCACGATGCGGAGCGCTCCGTCCGCCGGCGCGTCGACCATCATGTCGGCCTTGTCGGTCTCGATCTCGACGATCGGCTCGCCCTTGGCGACCGGGGCGCCGTCGTCCTTCAGCCACCGGAGGACCGTCCCCTCCTCCATGGTGTCCGACAGCTTGGGCATGAGGAAGTCCATCAACGGCTCCCGACCAGCGCGCGAACGGCGGCCGTCACGTCCGCGGCCTTGGGCAGCGCCGCCTGCTCCAGGTTCTTCGCGTACGGCATCGGCACGTCGGCGCAGTTGACCCGGCGGATCGGGGCGTCCAGCCAGTCGAAACAGGCCTCGTAGACGTGCGTGGCGAGGTTTGCGGCGATCCCGCACTCCGGCCAGCCCTCGTCGACGATCACGCAGCGCGAGGTGGTGCGTACGCTGGTGGCGAGGGTCTCGACGTCGAGCGGGCGGAATGTGCGCGGGTCGATCACCTCGCACTCGATGCCGTCCCTCGCGAGCTCCTCCGCCGCGGCGAGGGCGACCCACACCATGCGGGAGTGGGCGACGACGGTGCAGTCCCTGCCGCTTCGGCGGATGGCCGCCCGGCCGAACGGCAGGAGGTCGTCGGCCCCGCCGACCGGTCCCTTCTTCGCGTAGAGCCCCTCGCTCTCGAGGAATATCACCGGGTCGTCGTCGCGGATGGCCGTCTTGAGGAGGCCCTTGGCGTCGTACGGCGTGGACGGGGCGACCACCTTCAACCCGGGGACGTGCGTGTACCAGGCGTCGAGCGAATGGCTGTGCTGTGCCGCAAGCTGGTGCCCAGCGCCGCCGGGCATACGAATGACGAGCGGGCACGACACCTGGCCGCCGAACATGTACCGCAGCTTGGCGGCGTTGTTGACGATCTGGTCGAGCGCGAGGACCGAGAAGTTCACCGTCATCATCTCGATGATCGGGCGCAGGCCGGCCATGGCCGCCCCGATGCCGATACCCGCGAACCCCGCCTCGCTGATCGGGGTGTCGACGATGCGCTCGGCGCCGAACTCGCCGAGCAGGCCGCGGGTGACCTTGAACGCCCCCTCGAACTGGCCGACGTCCTCGCCCATCACGAACACCGCGGGGTCGCGCTGGAGCTCCTCGCGCATCGCCTGTGTCAGCGCCTCGCGGTAGGAGACCTCGGTGCGTGGGGCGGCCGCTGTGCTCATGGCATCAGGGCGCTGCCGCGCGGGTCGTCGTTCCAGGAGCTCGCATAGACGTGGCGGGCGAGCTGGGACTCCGCGACGGACGGGCTCGCGTCGGCGAAGGCCACGGCGTCCTCGACGACGCCCGCCACCCGCTGACGCACTTCGTCGATCTCCTCTCGCGTCATCACGCCCTCCCCGAGCAGGATGCGCTCGAACGTGACCAGCGGGTCGCGCGCCTGCCAGCGCTCCTTCTCCTCGGTTGCCCGTGTGGTATCGGGGTCGCTCATCGAATGTCCACGGTAGCGGTACGCCCTGGCCTCGATCATCGACGGCTGGCGCTCGTCACGGGCGAGGCGGGCAGCCTCCCTGACCACCTCGTGGACGGCGAGCACGTCCATTCCGTCCACCTGGCGAGCGGGCATGCTGAAGGCCTCCGCCCGCTTGAACAGGTCGGGCTCCGCGCTGGCGCGCTCAACCGCCGTGCCCATGCCGTACTGGTTGTTGAGCACGAAGAAGACGACCGGGAGGTTCCACAGCTCCGCCATGTTCATGACCTCGGCGAGCACCCCCTGGTTGACGGCGCCGTCGCCGAACATCGCGAGGGCGACGCCGTCCTCCTTGCGGTAGTGGATCGCCCACGCGAGCCCGACGGCGAGCGGGATCGAACCGCCGACGATGCCGTAGCCCCCGTAGAAGTGCCTTTCGCGGTCCATGAGGTGCATCGATCCCCCAAGGCCGCCACAGATCCCGGTCGCACGACCGAACAGCTCGGCCATCACGGCCTTCGGGTCGCTACCGCGGGCGAGGGCCTGACCGTGCTCACGGTAGGTGGAGGTGATGGGATCCGTCGGGCGCAGGGCGGAGATCGTTCCGACGACCGCCGCCTCCTCGCCGATCGCGAGGTGGAGGAACCCGCCGATGTTGCCCTTCATGTACTCCTCCGCCGCCCGTTCCTCGAAGCGCCGGATGAGGTTCATCCGCTCGAACATGTCGCGCATGAGCTCTGCTTGCGGGCGGGCCGGTGGGCCGCTGGTTGCCGCAGGGGCGGCGCTCTTCGCCATCTGCCAATCCTTCCGGAGTCGACGGGGACATCTTGGCAGACCTACCGGGCGTGGCGGTTCAGGCCGGGGGCGCCGTCGCGAGACCGCGTTCGGGACGGTCGGACGCCGCCCCGGCTGCCGCGGGTCCAGGTGACGGCAGGCGCGGCCAGGCCGCCCACAGCAGCACGACGAGCAGCGCGTTGCGACCCACGAGCAGCCACACCGGCACGATGCCGGCGCGTTCGACCAGGTCGGCGTAGAACAGCGGGAAGACGAGCTGGGTGACGACCATCGCGGCGGGCAGCACGATCGCCGCGAAGCGTCCGCGCCGCCCGGCGATCAGTAGCGCGGCGGGCAGGAGCCAGACCAGGTACTGGGGGGAGATGACCTTGCCGAACGTGACCGCGGCGACGACCGTCGCCGCCACTGCGGCGACCCACAGCTCGGGACCGCTGTCAGTCCGTCTCCGCAGGTTCCGTGCGAGGACGCCGATCACTGCGACCAGGCAGGCCACGAGGAGCAGCGTCGACAGGGACGCGAGCGCATCGGGGATGGCCCCGGCGAGGTTCTCGCTGCCGTAGCTGTTCTGCGACTGGAACGGCAGTCCCGCCGCATGAACGAGCGACGAGCCGAGCGATTCGATCTGCAGGGGCCGGTCGAGGTGGTACCCAAAGAGCCGCCAGGTCGAGTGGGGCGCGATCGCGAAGAACGGCGCCATCGTGATGGTGACGCCGGCGGCCAGCCCGATCATCCCCGTCACCGCGGGGCGGCTGCCCCGGCGATTGGCGTGCCAGATCGCGAGGGCCGGTACGAGCAGGATCGGCACGAGCTTGACGGCAATGGCGATCGCGAGGAGCGTCCAGGCCCAGCCGAAGCGGTCCGCGAGCGTCGCGACGAGCGTCCAACCCAGCAGGGTGGCGAGCACGAGGTCGTACCGCGTCTGCACGAGCGTGCCGAGCAGCAGCGGGGTGAACGCCACGACGCCGACCGCCACGGCCTGGCGGTCGGGGCCGAGACCGAGCTGCCTGGCGGCGACGAGCGCAGCGAGCGCCGCCGCGACGAGGCACGCGAGCATCGTCATCGAGAAGGTGAGCTGGTAGTCGCCGGGGATCCGGCCGATGAGCCAGAACAGGCCGGTGGCGAGCGGTGGGTACTCGATGTCGAAGTCGCGGTACGGCACAGCTCCGGCGTCGATCATCCGGCTGGCGTGCTCGTAGACGCGCGTGTCTCCCAACTGGAAGTAGCCGAAGATCACCCACCGCGTGAGCGCCCAGACGGCGATGCACCCCCCCACGGTCAACGCCACCGCTCGTCTCATGGGAGGTTCGCCGTCCCCACGCGGCCACGGTTGAGGTCGATGAACACGCCCGCCGGGCCGCTCCCGCCGGCCAGCCGGACGCCGCCTGTCTCGGACCGCGCGGTGGACAGGTCAGTACACCGCTCGGCGCCGTCCCCGACGGCGATTCGCTGGACCCGTGCCCGGATGAGCCCGCCGTCGAGCTCCTCCCAGGCCAGCAACGCACCCCCGCCGGCGAGCGGCGCAACCTGCGCTCCGCCGGCCGGTCGACCCGAACCCGGTTGGCCGACGGGCGTGTCCCAACGGCCGCTCGCGTCCCGGATCGCGGTGCCCAGCCGGTTCGCGCCGTCCTGGACCAGGGTCCAAGCGGCGACGGCGCGGCCGTCGGGCAGTATCGCGACGTCCGCGCCGGTGTCGGCCCGCCCGGGGCGGGCGAGCTCCCGCGGCCGGTCGCTCCCCCGACCGACGGCACGCGGCGGCGACCAAGCGGCTCCGTCGGCGCGTTCCGACACGAACGCGGCGATTCCCCGGCTGTCCCTTCCGATCCAAACGACCACCGCGGCGCCGAGCGGACCGACCGCGACGTCCGGCTCGCTGGCACGCCGCACCCCGACC
>CAYTRV010000177.1:0-4230 GCA_964440285.1 uncultured Bifidobacteriaceae bacterium | reverse complement strand
GGCCCTGACCGGCGCGGCCGTGATCGTCGCGCCGTACCCGCGGTCGACCCGGGAGCCGGCGTTCGGGCCGCTCGAGGACGATGCCGGCAACCTGTACCTCGCCGTCGATCTCCCCGGGGTCGACGAGCAGGGCGAGGCGCGGCCGGACGGCCGGCTCGGGCAGCTCGAGCGCGCACGGATCATCCTTCATTGCGTCGACGCCTCCGACGGCGAACCCATCGCACCGCGCCTCGCGCCGGTTCGCCGGACGCTCGCGGAGCACGCCTCACCGGGCGCGCGCGAGCTCGTCGTCGCGACGCACGCCGATCCCCACGCGCCGCCGCCGGGTGCGGACGCGGCCGTCGACTCCGAGACCGGCGCCGGCATCGACGTGCTGCGGGCGCTGATCATCGAGATGCTCGTGGGCGGCTGATGGCGGTCTTCGTGGTCAAGATCGGCACGTCCACCCTCGTCGACGCCGCCGGCCGGTTCCGCCACGACGTGCTCGAGTCACGAATACGAGAGCTCGTCAGGGTCCGCCGCCAGGGCCACCAGCCGGTGCTCGTCACGAGCGCGGCGATCGCCTGCGGGCTCGCCCGGCTCGGCATCACGGAGCGTCCGAGCGCGCTGCCCGACCTGCAGGCCGCATCGGCCGTGGGTCAGGGAGTGCTGTTCGAGCGGTACCTCCAGGCGTTCAGCGCGCACGACGTGGTGCCCGCGCAGGTGCTCCTCACGTCCGGTGACCTCGAACGGCGCGCGTCGTACGTCAACGCACGCAACACGCTCCTTCGGCTCATCGAGCTCGGCGCCGTGCCGGTCGTCAACGAGAACGACACGACCGCGACCGACGACATCACGTTCGGCGACAACGACGTCCTCGCGGCCCAGGTCGCGATCCTGCTCCGCGCAGGGTGGCTGCTGCTGCTCACCGACCGCGACGGCCTGTATGAGCCCGGCCCGGACGGTCCCGTCCTGATCGGTGACGTGCCGGCCGGAACGGCGCCGGAGGAGGTCCAGCTGGCGTCGATGGAGGGATCCGGCCACGGTCGCGGCGGCATCTCCAGCAAGGTCGCCTCGGCGAGCATGGCCACCGCGGCGGGCATCACCTGCGTCATCGCGAATGGATCGACCGACAACGTCATCACCCAGGTCGCGCACGGGACGCACGTCGGTACCAGATTCCCCCCCGCGCAGCGCGCCCGTTCGGCGTTCAAGCTGTGGCTGCGCTACGCGAAGCCGGCGATGGGGCGGATCGACGTCGACACCGGCGCCGCCCGCGCCATCGAGTCGCGCGGGACGTCGCTCCTGGCGGTCGGCATCATCGGTTCCCATGGTGCGTTCGCGGCGGGCGACGCCGTGGAGGTCGCGGATCCCGCGGGCCGGATCATCGGGAAGGGGATCTGCGGGCTCTCGGCCGACGACGTGCGCCAGGTGGCGGGACTGTCGAGCGCCGAGGCGCGCAAGCGGGTGCCCGGAGTGCCTGACGAGGTCATTCACCGCGACCAGTTCGTCCTGGTCGGAGCGGATGTGGTGTAGCGTTTTCGCACAATGGCCTCCGTAGGTGTCACGTCACTCGAACGCCTCTGCGAGGAGGCCAAGCGCGCAGGCGCCGCGCTTCGGCGCATGCCCGCCCGGCGCAAGAACGAGGCGCTGCACGAGATGGCCGACGCGCTGGTGCGTCGCACCGACGAGATCCTGCGCGAGAACGCCCTCGACGTGGCCGACACGAAGGCCGCGCACCGCGCCAGCGCGATGGTCGATCGGCTCCTGCTCGACGAGGACCGCATCATGGCCATGGCACGCGGCATCCGCGAGGTTGCGGCACTGCCGGACCCCGTCGGCGAGGTCGAGTCGGGGTGGAAGCTCCCGAATGGCCTGGAGGTCATCCGCAAGCGCGTCCCGCTCGGCGTGGTCGCGGTGGTCTACGAGGGCCGGCCCAACGTCACCTCCGACGCGACTGCCCTGTGCCTGAAGAGCGGCAACGCGGTGGTGCTGCGCGGCAGCAGCGTCGCGCGGCGCTCCAACGGCATCATCGCCGACATCCTCGCGCGGGCCCTGATCGAGGCCGACGTCCCGGCGGGGGCGATCGTCAACGTCGAGGGCGACCACGACCAGCTGCGCGAGCTCGTCCAGTTCAAGCACCTCATCGACCTGGTGGTGCCCCGCGGCGGCGAGGAGCTCAAGGCGTTCCTCATGGAGCACGCGAAGGTCCCCGTCATCTACGCGGCCTCGGGGAACAACCACGTCTACGTCCACGCCGACGCCGACGTCGCGAAGGCAGTCAAGATCGCCGTGAACGCCAAGGTGCAGCGGCCCGGCGTCTGCAACTCCGCGGAGACGCTGCTCGTGCACCGCGACGCGGCCGACGAGGTGCTCCCGCGCACGGTGCGGGCCTTGATCGACGGCGGGGTCGAGCTGCGCATCTGCGCGACGAGCCGCGCGATCCTCGGCGAGTCTGCCGAGGGGCTGGCGCCGGTCACCGACCTCGACTACGCCACCGAGTTCCTCAACCTCACGATGGCGGTTCGGGTCGTCGATTCGCTCGAGGAGGCGGTGGAGCACGTCGAGCGGTACGGGTCGGGCCACAGCGAGGCGATCGTGACCCGCTCGCTGGAGGCGGCGCGCGAGTTCGAGGCGGGGATCGACGCGGCGTGCATCTACATCAACGCCTCGACCCGGTTCACCGACGGCGGCGAGTTCGGCATGGGTGCGGAGATCGCGAACTCCACCCAGAAGCTCCACGCCCGCGGTCCGATCGGCCTGCGGGAGCTGACATCGATGAAGTACGTCATCACCGGAGATGGCCACGTCCGAACGTAGTGCTCGGAAGGTCGGCCTCTTCGGCGGGATGTTCGACCCGCCGCACATCGGTCACCTGATCGTCGCGAGCGAGGCCGCCTGGCAGCTCGGCCTCGACGAGGTCCGGCTCGTGGTCTGCGCCCGGCCTCCGCACCGCGAGCCGGGTTGGCTCCCGGCGGAGTTCCGCCTGCGCCTCGTGGAGGCGGCCGTCGCCGGTGAGCTCCCCCTGGTTGCCTCGCGCGCCGAGGTCGATCGGCCGGGCCAGAGCTACACCGTCGACACGCTGGAGGGGTTCACGGCGGATGAGCCGGACGCCACGTTCGCCCTCATCGTCGGGGCCGACCAGCTCCTCGGCTTCCACCGGTGGCGCACGCCGGAGCGCATCACCGAGCTCGCGTCGCTGGCGGCGGTCGGCCGGGGGGGAGCGGATCGCGACGCAATCGCGGCAGCGGCCAAGGAAGTGTCCGGCGGGGTCACGTGGGTGGAGATGCCGGAGGTGGCGGTGTCGTCGACGATGATCCGCGAGCGCCTGCAGCTCGGACGGCCGATCCGCCACCTGGTGCCGCGGCCCGTCGAGGACCTGCTCGCTCACGCAGGGTTTCCCAGCCATGGCTCCGTTGCTACCCTGAGGAGGCCATTACGACCGACCTGACCGACACCACCACCCACGACCTCGCGCTCCTGGCCGCGGAAGCGGCCGACGCCAAGAAGGCCTCCGACATCGTCCTCGTCGACATGCGGGGCGTCGTGGCCTACACCGATTGGCTGATCGTCGCGACCGGCCAGACACCTCGCCAGACGAAGGCGATCGCCGAGGAGATCCGAAAGCGGGTCAAGGAGGAGACCGGCCTGTTCGCCCGGCGCACGGAGGGCGAACGCGAAGGGGAATGGGTCCTGATGGACTATCTCGACATCGTCGTGCACATCTTCACGCCGCAGTCGAGGGAGTTCTACCGCCTCGACCGCCTGTGGCGGGAGGCCCCGCAGGAGCGCTTCGTCCCGGCCTCCGCCGGCGATGTTGCACCCGCCGCGACCTGACCTATACTCCGGGGCCGACCCAGGGGGATTAGCTCAGCTGGGAGAGCGTCGCGCTGGCAGCGCGAAGGTCACCGGTTCGATCCCGGTATCCTCCACTTCCTCCGCGAACCCTTTGCCAGAGCCGGTTTCGGGGTGTTGGTCATCACTCCGAGGCATCACCGAGGCATCACGGGGATTGCGCTCCTCGCGCTCCAGGACCAGTTCGCGGCGCTCGGCGAGCAGGGCGTGGGAGTAGACGTCCAGGGTCACTGAGGCGCGGGAGTGCCCGACGACGCCGCGCACGACCGGCAGGGGCACTCCCGCCATCACGAGGAGCGAGATGTAGCGGTGGCGCAGGTCGTGCGGGGAGTAGGCGGGGATGCCGGCGAGCTTGCAGGCCCGGGTCATCGCGAGACGCAGTCCCTGGTCGGAGAA
>CAYTRV010000176.1:0-4268 GCA_964440285.1 uncultured Bifidobacteriaceae bacterium | reverse complement strand
GCTCGAACCAGTGACCCCCAGCTTGTCGAGCTGGTGCTCTCCCAACTGAGCTAACGGCCCCGAGAGGCTGGAGTCTACCAGCCCCCCACCGCCGGCTGCGCGCATCGGACGGTCGCAGTGCACCATCTCGGAAGCCTCTCTGCGATCTGGCGGCTGCAAACTCCCGCCGGATCTTGGGACGTGCTGATTGGACCGAAGCCTCGGGAGCTGTGTGTCCTCGCCTCCGCCCATATGGTCCGCGTCCGTGTCCGGCGGGTTTCTCGCTCGCCAGATACTCAGCGGACTTCCGAGACGGTGTACTAGCGTCCCTCACATGTTGAGTCCGGCCAGTGCGGCGATGCCGACCGATGTCGCGCGATCGGAGCGCCCGTACGACGTCGGGATCGCCGGCGCCGGGCAGCTCGCCCGCATGACCTGCCTCGCGGCCTGGCCGCTGGGTATCCGCGTGGCCGTGCTCGGCGCGGCGGACGAGCCGGCTTCGGGTGTCGCCGCCGGGCTCGTGGACGGGGACTGGAAGGACGCCGGCGCGGTCGCCAGGCTCGCTGCGGTCGCGGGTCTCGTGACGCTGGAGAACGAGTTCGTCGACGCCGCCGCCCTCGCCGCAGTCGAGGCAGACGGCACGCCGGTGCGCCCGGGCTCCGACGCGGTCGCCGTCTTGCAGGACAAGGCCCTCCAGAAGGAGCTCCTTCGCGATCACGGCCTGCCGGTGCCGCGCTACGAGGTCGCCCGGGGGAACGGCGAGCTGGAGGCGATCGGCCGCGACCTCGGCTGGCCGCTGCTGCTGAAGTCACGGAAGCTCGGCTACGACGGGTATGGCAACGCGACCTGCGCCACGCCCGCGGAAGCCGCGGTGGCGTTCGATCGGCTCGACCGCGGAGACGGGGTGTTGGTCGAGGAGTTCGTCCCGTTCGAACGCGAGCTCGCGGTCATTGTGGCACGTCGACGGGGCGGCGAGGCCCTACCGTACCCGGTCACCGAAACCCGCCAGCGCGACCACGTCTGCCACGAGGTGCTCGTGCCCGCCCCGATCGACCCGGGCGAGGCCGAGCACGCCGAGGACATCGCCGTCGCGGCGGCCGCGGCCGCGCAGGCGGTGGGCGTGATGGGCGTTGAGCTGTTCGCGCTGCCCGGCGGACGGGTGCTCGTGAACGAGCTCGCGCCTCGTCCGCACAACTCGGGCCACTACACGATCGAGGCGTGCCAGACCTCCCAGTTCGAGAACCATCTGCGCGGAGTGCTCGACCTGCCGCTCGGCGCGGTCGACCTGCGGTCCGCATCGGCCGTCATGGTCAACCTCCTCGGCACCCGCGACGGCGACGCCCGCACCCGCATCGCCGGCGCGCTCGCGGTCCCCGGCGCCCACCTCCACCTCTACGGAAAGCGCGAGGTCCGCGTGCGACGCAAGATGGGGCACATCACCGTGCTCGGCGGCACCATCGAGGACGCGCTCCGGCGCGCCCGCCGAGCGGCGGCGGAGGTGGCCCTGTGACCGCCCCGCACGCAGGTCCGAGGCGATGACACTGGTCGGCGTGGTCATGGGGAGCGACAGCGACCTGCCGGTCATGTCGGCGGCCGCCACGGTGCTTGACGAGCTCGGCGTCGCGCACGAGGTGAAGGTCGTCTCGGCGCACCGCACGCCCGTCGACATGATCGCGTACGGCCAGGGCGCCGAGGAGCGCGGCCTGAAGGTGATCATCGCCGGGGCCGGCGGGGCCGCCCACCTACCCGGCATGCTCGCGGCCGTCACGATTCTGCCGGTCATTGGCGTGCCGGTCCGAACCCCCACGATGGACGGCATGGACTCGCTCCTGTCGATCGTGCAGATGCCGCGCGGCGTGCCGGTCGCGACCGTCGCGATCGACAACGCGCAGAACGCGGGGCTGCTCGCCGCGGAGATCCTGGCGACGGCCGACCCGGCCCTCGCCGCACGCCTCCGGGAGCGTCGCCGGGCGATGCAGGCGGCGGTCGACGCGGCGAACGCCGGCCTCGCCGAGCGGCTCGAGACGCCCCCGGACTGAGCGGCGGCGAGCGGAGCGTTCGCCACCCGACCAAACGGCCGGCGCCCGGTTTCGCCACGTGGCGAAACCCCGCCCGGAGGGCGTTCATGTAGAAACCCGTGGAGACAGGCGAATCCGCCTCGGCCACCAACCATATTCGCCCTGGTCCCGGCCCGTGTCCGCGGGCTTCCCGGCGGGGGCAAGGAGGACGACATACACATGCCGAGAACCCGTCAAGCCAATGTCCAAGCCGCCCAGTGGAGTCCGAACGGCTCCATGCTGGGGACGGCCGACCTCACGGCGCCAGGTTCAGCGATCTTCGGCGACGACGTGTTCGGGCCATCCGCCCAGCGTCGCCACCTGCCGAAGGACGTGTACCGCCAACTGCAGCGCACGATCGATCGGGCCGAACCGCTCGACTCGTCAATCGCGAACGTCGTCGCCCAGGCGATGAAGGACTGGGCGCTCGAGAAGGGCGCGACGCACTACACGCACTGGTTCCAGCCGCTCACCGGGTCCACCGCCGAGAAGCACGACTCGTTCTTCGGGCCCGTCGGCGACGGCACCGCCCTCGCCGAGTTCTCCGGCGAGGAGCTGATCCGCGGCGAGCCCGACGCGTCGAGCTTCCCGACCGGCGGCATCCGCGCGACGTTCGAGGCCCGCGGCTACACGGCTTGGGACCCGACGAGCCCGGCGTTCATCCTGCGCAACCCGAACGGCTCGTTCCTGTGCATCCCGACCGCGTTCGCGTCGTGGACCGGTGAGGCGCTCGACCACAAGATCCCGCTGCTGCGGTCCATGGATGCCCTGTCGCGCGCCGCCATGCGGGCGCTGCGCCTGTTCGGCGACCACGAGACCCAACGGGTGTTCACCACGATCGGCCCCGAGCAGGAGTACTTCCTGATCGACGAGCAGTACTACTACGAGCGCCCCGACCTCATCAACACCGGCCGCACCCTCTTCGGCGCCAAGCCGCCGAAGGGCCACGAACTCGATGACCACTACTTCGGGTCGATCCCCGAACGGATCCTCGCCTACATGCTCGAGGTGGAGGACGAGCTCGCCCGCCTCGGGGTGCCGATCAAGACCCGCCACAACGAGGTCGCGCCGAGCCAGTACGAGATCGCGCCGGTGTTCGAGAACTCGAACGTCGGCTCCGACCACCAGCAGCTGATGATGCAGGTGCTGGAAAGTGTCGCCCGCCGTTATGGGCTCGTCGCCCTCCTGCACGAGAAGCCCTTCGCCGGCGTCAACGGATCCGGTAAGCACAACAACTGGTCGATGGGAACCGACACGGGCCGCAACCTGCTCGAGCCCGGGGACAACCCGCACGACAACGAGGTGTTCCTGTTCTTCGCGACCGCCGTCATCCAGGCGGTCAACAAGCACCAAGGGCTCCTGCGCGCGTCGGTCGCGACCGCCAACCAGGACCACCGCCTCGGCGCGAATGAGGCCCCGCCGGCGATCATCTCGATCTTCCTCGGGGGTGAGCTCGAGCGGGTGTTCGACACGCTCGCCGGAGGCAAGGGCGGCGAGACGACGCCGGAGTCGGTGCTCGGCCTCGGCACGCCGGTGCTACCGCCGCTCCCGATGCACGGCGGCGATCGCAACCGCACCAGCCCGTTCGCGTTCACCGGCAACAAGTTCGAGTTCCGGACGCTCGGGTCGAGCATGTCGCCCAGCTTCCCGAACACCGTGCTCAACACCATCGCCGCGGAGGCGATCGACGACCTGGCCGACAAGCTGGAGGCGGCGACGAAGACCGGCAAGACCGTCGACCAGGTGCTGGCCGGCGTGCTCGGCAAGTCCTACAAGGCCAACCGCCAGATCGTGTTCGGCGGCGACAACTACGACGATGCGTGGTACTCGGAGGCCGAGAAGCGCGGCCTGCTCAACCTGCGCACCACCCCCGACGCCCTGCCGCAGCTCATCTCGAAGCCGACGGTCGCCCTGCTGAGCCGGTACGGGGTGCTCAACACCCGCGAGATCGAGGCCCGCTACGAGGTCCTCGCCGAGCAGTACGTCACCAACGTCAACATCGAGGCTGAGACCGCCGCGTCGATCGCCCGGACGATGATCCTGCCGGCGTCCACCCGGCACCTGGCACAGCTTCGCGAGGCCGCCGTGCCGGAGCTCGTGCGCGAAACCGAGGCGCTCGTCAAGAAGCTCGTGACGGCGATCAAGGTCCTCGAGAAGGTGAACATCTCCCACCCGCACGGCGACGTGCTGGAGCACGGGGTCTACATGCGCGACAAGGTGCTGCCGGCGATG
>CAYTRV010000175.1:0-4306 GCA_964440285.1 uncultured Bifidobacteriaceae bacterium | reverse complement strand
CGAAGGGCGGTGCAGGCCTGGGTCCCGGAGTAGTCGAACTCGCAGGCCTGACCGATGACGATGGGGCCGCTGCCGATCACCATGATCGTCTCGATGTCGGTGCGGCGGGGCATCAGCAGATCTCGGCGATGAAGCGCTCGAACAGGTAGCCGGCGTCGCGGGGCCCGGGTCGTGCCTCCGGGTGGTACTGCACGGACCATGCGCGAAGCTCGGGGGCTGCGATGCCTTCGACCGAACCGTCGAAGAGGCTCCGCCGGGTCACCACGATGCCGTCCGGGAGGTGATCGCCGACGACCGCGTAGCCGTGGTTCTGGACGGTGATCTCGACGCGGCCGTCGTCCTCGCGACGCACCGGATGGTTCGCCCCGCGGTGTCCGAACGGGAGCTTCTCGGTCGCCAGGCCGAGCGCGCGGCCGAGGAGCTGATGGCCCATGCAGATCCCGAAGATCGGCACCTCGCCGAGGACGCCGCGGAGGGCCTCGACGACCGTGGAGGCGCCGGCCGGGTCGCCCGGGCCGTTCGAGGTGAACACGGCCGCCGGGTCGAGGCCGAGGATCTCGTCGGCCCCCGTCCCCGCGGGGACGATCTCCAGGCGGCAGCCCGCCCCGGCAAGCCGCTCCGCGATGCTCGCCTTCATGCCGCAGTCGATCGCCACGACCCGAGGACCTTCGGAGCCGAGCGCGCGCCTGGGTCCGGCTGCCCGGGTGACCAGGTCGACGCCGTCGAGCGTCGGATGGGCCCGAACGCGCTCGAGGAGCTCGTCGGGGGTGAGCTCCGTCGACACGCCCCCCCGCATCGCGCCGCGTTCGCGCAGGTGGGTGACGAGCCGCCGGGTGTCGACCCCGTCGATCGCGACGACATCCCGTTCGCGAAGCCACTTGCACCAGCCCGTCGGTCCGGCGGCCCCGCCCCGGTCGCCGGCGGACGCCATGACCAGGGCCTCGGGCTGTACGCGGTCGCTCTCGCCGTACCCAGGTCCGGTCCCGTAGTTGCCGATCATGGGGGCGGCGAAGCACAGGATCTGCCCGAGGTACGAGGGGTCGGTCGCGGCCTCCTGATACCCCGTCATTCCGGTGGTGAACACCATCTCCCCGAGCGCGGTGCCCGGCGCGCCGACGCCTCGCCCGTTCAGGACGAGGCCGTCTTCGAGGGCGATCACAGCCGGGACGTGACCGCGAACGACCGGCCCGCCGGTCCCGGCAGGTGGTGAAGAAGCCTCCCACGCCATGTCAGCGCACGAGTTTCGAGATCGCCTTGAACTCGTCGCCACCGGCCTGTTCGAGCATCTCGAACAGTGCCATCTCGGCGCTTGTGGCGCGTGCTCCCGCAGCGAGCATCTTCTCCAGGCCGATCCGCCGGTTCGTGGCCGCGCGCGACGAGACCGCGTCCTCCGCGACGTGGACGTCGTAGCCACGTTCCAAGAGGTCGAGCACCGTTTGGTTCACGCACACGTGGGTCTCGATGCCGCACACCACCCAGCTCATGCACCTCGTCCGTTCGAGCGCCTGCTCGAACGCGTCCACGCCGCAGGCGCTGAACCGCGTCTTCTCGATGCGGTCTGTGAACGCCGGCAGGCGCTCCTCCACCTCTGGGGCGGTGTGTCCGAGCCCCTTCGGGTACTGCTCGCTGACGAGCACGGGCCGGTCGAGGATGCCGAAACCCTCGGCGAGGATCCCGACGTTTCGCGCCATCGCGTCGAAGCCGTCGATCACCGGCCGGAAGCCCTCCTGGACGTCGATCACGACGAGACCCGTCTGGTCGCGGCGAAGGAGCTGTGGGTGTCGAGTCAAGTTCGCCATGCGATCTGTCCCCCTGCGATCGTGAGGAGCACCCGGCCGGTGAGCTCTTCGCCGAGGAACGCCGAGTTGGTGGACTTGCTTTGAAAGCCGCGGTCCCCGACCCGCTCGCGGGCGGTGAGGTCAATGAGCGCGACATCGGCATCGGCCCCGTCGGCGAGCGTCGGCACCGGAAGTCCGAGCGCGGCCGCCGGGTCCGTGCTGAGACGCCGAACGAGCAGCTCCAGGGGCACCCGACCCGTGGCCACCAGGTGCGTGTAGCACGACGAGAACGCCGTCTCGAGCCCCGTCACGCCGAACGGCGCGTCCTCGAAGGGCGACTCCTTCTCCTGCGGCGCGTGCGGCGCGTGGTCGGTGGCGACGCAGTCGAGGGTCCCGTCCAGGAGCCCCTCGATCAGGGCCTGACGGTCGTCCTCGCTGCGAAGCGGCGGGTTCATCTTGTGGCGGGCGGCGTCGAGGTCGAGCACGGCCTCGTCGGTGAGGATGAGGTGGTGGGGCGACACCTCGGCGGTGATCCGAACACCCTGAGCCTTCGCGAGGCGGATGACGTCGACCGTCTTGCCGGCCGACACGTGACAGATGTGGATGTGCGCGTCCTCGTAGGCGGCGAGGACGGCGTCGCGCGCGACCTGAACGCTCTCCGACACGTCCGGGATGCCGCGCATCCCGAGCCGGCTCGACACGAGCCCCTCGTGCATGACCCCCCCGGACGACAGGTCGGCGTCCTCCTCGTGCAGGACGAGCGGCAGGGAGGCGACCTGCTGGTACTGGTAGGCGCGGCGGAGCACCTCGGCGTTCGTCACGGGCCGGCCGTCGTCGGAGAAGCCGGCGGCCCCGAGGTCGGCGAGCTCCCCCTGCTCGGTGAGCGTTCGGCCCTGCTGCCCCACCGTGATCGCGGCGTAGAAGCCGACGCGCACCACCGATTCGCGGGTCCCGCGCTCCAGCAGCGACCCGAGCACCGCTGCGTTGTCGACGACCGGTGCGGTGTTGGGCATGCCGACGATCGTCACGAAGCCGCCGGCCGCCGCCGCTCGGCTCCCGGATGCGATGTCCTCGGTGTCCTCGCGACCCGGCGTGCGCAGGTGTACGTGCGGATCGACGAATCCGGGTGTCACGAGGAGGCCCGTCCCGTCGACGGGCTCGAGTCCGTCCGCGGCGCCGCCGATGCGCCCGTCACGAATGACGAGGTCGCCGACCCGGTCGATCCCGGCCGCCGGATCGAGGATGCGGGCGTTGGTGATGACCAGCGATGCGGGCTCGCCAGGGCGTTGAACGAGGCGCGCGCTCACGCAGCGACCGCATCGGCCAGCTCGACCCCTTCGGGCACCGAGGCGGGTTCGGCGAGAAGGTCGTAGAGGATCGCCATCCGCACCACCAGGCCGTTGGCGGCCTGACGTTCGATGAGCGTCGCAGGATCGTCTGCCAGCGCGCCGGAGAGCTCGACGCCGCGGTTGATCGGCCCGGCGTGCATCACCCGTTGGCCGGGGCGAAGACGCTCGTGGGTCACCCCGAAGCGCGCGGCGTACTCCCGGAGCGAGGGGACGAACCCACCGTCGCCCATCCGTTCGTGCTGCATCCGTAGGACGTAGACGATGTCGGCGTCGGCGATGTCCCGGATGTCGCACGAGGTGTCGACGCCGAGTGACTCCTCAGCCCGCCACGGCAGGAGCGTCGGCGGGCCGACGAGTGTGACCCGGGCGCCCATCGTGGTGAACCCGACGATGTCGGATCGCGCCACCCGCGAGTGGACGACGTCGCCGACGATCGCGATGTGCAGGCCGTCGATCGGCCCGACCTCCCGCTCGATCGTGTAGAGGTCGAGCAGCGCCTGGCTCGGATGCTCGTGCGTGCCGTCGCCGGCGTTCAGCACCGCGGCGTCGGTGAAGCGCGCCGCCAGGTGGCAGGCGCCGACTCCACCGTGGCGGATGACGAACACGTCGGGGCCGTAGGAGTTGAGCGTCAGGATCGTGTCTTTGAGGCTCTCCCCCTTCTCGATGCTCGATCCCGCGCCCTTGATCGACACGACGTCCGCGGACAGTCGCTTGGCGGCCAGCTCGAAGGAGGTCGACGTCCGGGTGGAGGGCTCGAAGAACAGGTTGATGACGGTGCGTCCCCGCAGCGTCGGGACCTTCTTGTTGTCTCGCCCCATGACCTCGGTGAACCGGTTGGCGGTCCGGACGATCCGGGCGATCGCCTGCCGGTCGAGGTCGGCCATCGAAAGGATTGAACGTCGTTTCATGAGGCGCTCCCGTCCTCGAGGAGGATCTCGTCGGTCCCGGCGATCTCGCTGAGGTGCACGGTGATTCGCTCGCCACGGGCGGTGGGCAGGTTCTTCCCGACGTAGTCGGGGCGGATCGGCAGCTCGCGATGGCCGCGGTCGACCAGGACCGCCAGCTGCACCACCGGCGGACGGCCGTAGTCGAACAGCGCGTCGACCGCCGCCCGGATCGTGCGGCCGGTGTACAGGACGTCGTCCACAAGTAGCACGGCGTGATGAGAGATGTCGAAGT
>CAYTRV010000174.1:0-4366 GCA_964440285.1 uncultured Bifidobacteriaceae bacterium | reverse complement strand
CATCAAGACCCTCTTCAAGGGCCTCGAGGCCACCGAGAGCGGCGATGACTCCGCCACCCGTGCCCGGAACCTCGAGAAGCTGATCGACAAGGCCGCCGCACGAGGCGCCATCCACGCGAACAACGCTGCCCGCAAGAAGGGCCGCGTCGCCCGCATCATCGCCGCCCGCGAGGGCTGATCCCCGCTGACGACCCGGCTGCGGGCCGCTCGCGGCGCCGGTCTCGCTGCGCCGCTCGGTGGCGGAGGTCGTTCGCCAGGCGATCGACACCGCGCTCCCACCGCGTTGGCCGGACCGATCCACCGCCGGCGCAGCCATCCTGGCAGCGGACCCGATGGAGGTTCCGGCTTCAGTGGCCGACCTCAAGGCCGAGTTGCACGAGGCCCGCGGGCGCCGGGGGTGATCGTTCTCGACACGACGGCGCTTGTGTATGCCGTCGGAGCCGACCACCCGCTTCGCGACCCCTGCCGGACGATCATCCGCGCGGTTCAGAACGGCGATCTCATCGCCCGGACCACCGTCGAGGTGATCCATGAGTTCGCTCATGTCCGCGCGCACCGGCGGGGACGGCATGACGCGTCGATCCGCGCACGAGTACGCCGGCCTCTTGCAGCCACTGATCGTGGTCGACGAGCTCGACCTCAAGCGCGGGCTCGAACTGCTCGAACAGCGGGACCGGCTGGGCGCCTTCGACGCATTCCTGGCGGCGTCGGTCGCGCGTCGCGGAGCCCGCGCACTCGTCTCTACGGATGAGGCGCTCGGCGACATCCCCGGTGTGCTCGCGCTCAACCCGGGCCGGGAGCTGGTGCAGATCCTCCGCGGCTGAGGCCCGGCACGGGGCCGATGGGACGTTTCAGTCGCGGATCAGGCCGAGCAGATCGCGGGCGGCGAGCTCGAGCACGAACCGTCGCCCGTCGTCGCCGGAGCGGCCGAGGTTGCTGAACGCCGAGACGCGCAGGTCGAGCTCGAGGGTCGCGAGGCGCGCGACGCACCGATCGCCCGCGCCCGGCGCGATCGACCGGGCATGTTCCAGCGCCTTCTGCGCGGGGAACCCCTTGAGACCCGTCGCTTCCCCCACTGCGTCGGCCGACGCGCCGTCGCCGAGCGACTGCGCCAACGCGATCCCTCGGAAGTGGCGCGTGAGCGTCGCATGGATGACGGCCGGGTCGGCCGGCTTGTCCCCGGCCCCCAGCTCGTCGAGGGCGTCGTAGACCCGGGCCCGGTTCCCGGCGACGAGGGCGTCGGCGACCTCGTACGCCTTCGTCTCGGGGTTCACGACGACCAGGGCGTCAACCAGATCACGGTCCACCGGGGCGCCGCCCGCGGCGGCGGCGAGCTTCGCCCCCTCCTGGCTCAGCGACATCGCATCCTCACCGACGCGCTCCACGACGAGCCGGGCGAGCGCCATCGGCAGCTTGCCTCCGTGGCGGTGGGTCTCGGCGATGAGATGGTCGACGAACCACTTCATCCGTTTGTCGCGCGTCGCCGTCGCATCCGGACCGAACGCCAGCACCTGGCCGGAGGCCTCGACCGCGGCCTTGAGCTTCGGGGCCACCGATCCGTCCGCGACGAGCGCGAGGCACGTCCCCGGGTTGGGTGCTGCGAGATAGCCCACCACGGCGGTCGCATCGTCGGCCCTCCAGGCATCGGCCCCACGGACCACGACGAGGCGCATCCCGCCGAACGACATTGCTTCGCATGCGGCGACGACCTCCGAGGCCGGCGTCTGCGCCGCCTCAAGCACGTCGGGCGGCATCCCTCCGTCCTCGAGCACCCGCTCCTGCAGGCGCCGCACCGCGCGCTCGACCTTCCCGCGGTCCTCGCCCCAGATCGCGTACACGGGGGCGAGCGGTTCACGCGCGCGACTCACCTGTCGCGTTCCTCCAGGGCTGCCGGCTGCCGTCTCATCGCGGCGCATCGTACCGGCTGCTCCCGCCCGGCCACCCTTGACAAACCGACCGGTCGGTCGGTAGGTTCACGCGCATGGCTCAGCAGCCGTCCACGACCGAGCGCGGCGAGGCGACACGGCGGCGCATTCTCGAGGTCGCCGCGCGTCACTTCCTGGAGCGCGGATACGCGGGTGTCTCGCTGAACGAGATCATCCGCGACTCCGGCCTGACCAAGGGCGGCTTCTACTTCCATTTCCCCAGCAAGGCCGACCTGGCGCTCGAGGCGCTCGACATGGTCCGTAGCGGTTGGCGCGAGGAGGTCCTCGCAGCAGCCGGCTACTATCCGCGCGCCGTCGATCAGATCGCGGCGATGGTCCGGGCGGCTGCGGCCGGCAAGCACAACCACCCTGCCGGGACGGCAATCGGGCGTCTCTGCCAGGAGTTGGCGGAGCAGCCGGAGCTCGTCGAGCGCCTGCATCCCTTCGACGCGTGGTTCGCGATCACCGCGGACCTCTTCCGCCTGGCGCAGGTGCAGGGCGACATGGACCCCTCGGTCGACGGCGACTCCGCCGCGCAGTTCGCCGTGTGCGCCTACCTCGGATTCGATCAGCTCGCCGACGTCTCCGGCGATCCGGGCCTGGTCGAGCGCAGCGTCGACAGCTACCTCGCTTACACCTTCGCAGCGGTGGGAATCACCGCCCCGGTCCCGGAGCGCTCATGAGTGGGTCTGGCACCCCCCTTTTACTCCCAAAACCTACCAACCGGTCGGTTCTTTCCGCTGGCATCGTGTCAATTCCCTGAAGGAGTTCCCCGATGAAGTCGCTTCTCTCTCCGGCCGCGCTCGCGCGGCGATCCGCCACCCATCCCTGGCGGGTGATCTCGGCGTGGATCGTGGCGCTCATCGCCGCGGTCGCCGTCACCGGCCTTCTCCTCGCCGATGTGCTCAGCCCGCAGCAGTCGTTCGTCGGCACGCCTGAGAGCCAGCGGGCGGCCGATCAGATCGAACAGATCGTCGGCACACCCGATGCGGTGACCGAACACGTCATCCTCCAAACGGCGTCGGGCTCATTCGCCGACCCCACTCTGACGGCGAGGGCCGACGCCCTGACCGCCAAGATCGCCGTCCTCGGCCCGACCGTCGTGACGTCGGCGATCTCACCCACCTCGGATTCCCGGCTGATCTCCGAGGACGGGCGCACCGCGGTCATTCCTGTGGTGATGGCCGGGAGCCTCAACGACGCACGCGACAACATCACCAAGGTGCTCGAGACCGCTGAGGCGGAGAACGGCGCCGGTGGCCTCACGGTCACTGTGACCGGACTCACTTCGATCGAGGAGGGCTCGAACAAGGTCGCCGAGAACGACCTGAAGACCGGCGAGACCTTCGGCATCCTCCTCGCCCTGGTGATCCTGCTCATCGTCTTCGGCGCGCTGGTCTCGGCCCTGTTGCCGATCATCCTGGCCGTCGTTGCGATCTTCGTCGCCCTCGCGTTGACCGCCCTGGTGGGCCAGTTCGGCGAACTGTCGTTCTTCGTGCAGAACATGATCACGATGATGGGCCTCGCAGTGGGCATCGATTACGCGCTGTTCATCGTGAGCCGCTACCGGGAGGAGCGCACGGCGGGCGTCGAGCGGATCGTGGCGATCGAGCGGGCCGGCGACACGTCGAGCCGTGCGGTGTTCTTCTCGGGCATCACCGTCGTCGTCGCGCTCGTCGGCCTGCTGATCGTCCCGATGTCGGTCTTCGTGAGCCTCGCGGTCGGCGCGATCCTCGTCGTGCTCGCTGCGGTCGCGGCTGCGCTCACCCTCCTCCCGGCGCTCCTGTCGGTGCTCGGCGACCGCCTCGACGCGGGTCGCCTTTCACGGCTCATCCCCAGCGGCCTTCGACGCGAGGACCGCATGGGTTTCTGGGCGAGGGTCGTCGGGTGGGTCATGCGCCGCCCGGCCGCGAGCTTCGTCGTGACGGCCGCCCTGCTCGTCGCGGCGTCGATCCCCTACTGGGGCATCAACACCGGTGCGGCCGGGGTGTCGACGCTGCCGCCCGACCTGCCGGCCCGGCTGGGGTTCGAGACGCTGGAGCGCGAGTTCTCGGTCGGCGACATCGCCCCGGCCCGCATCCCGATCACAGGCGACCCGTCCTCGCCCGCGAACACCGCCGAGATCGCACGCATCACGGCCGCCGTCGCCGGCGACCCGGTGCTGGGAGGCCCAGCGCTGGAGCCGGGCTCCAGCGCCAAGGGCGGCGTGCTCGCCGTGCCGCTGAACGCTGACTCCACCAGCGGGGCGGCGACCGACGCGGTGCGCCGGCTGCGGACCGCGACCGACCTGCCGGTGGGTGGCGCCACGTCCCAGAACATCGACTACTTCGACATCTCGGACCGGTACCTGCCGATCGTGGTCGCGGTCGTCCTCGCGTTCTCGTTCCTCGTGCTCCTGTTGGCGTTCCTCCCAGCGTGCTCTGGATCGCCCGAGGGGCGGA
>CAYTRV010000173.1:0-4573 GCA_964440285.1 uncultured Bifidobacteriaceae bacterium | reverse complement strand
GAGGTGGTCTCCTTGGTCATGCCGACCAGCGCGACGGTCTCGCCGACCTTGACGATGCCGCGCTCGACACGGCCGGTGGCGACGGTGCCGCGGCCGGTGATCGAGAAGACATCCTCGACCGGCATCAGGAACGGCTTGTCGATGTCGCGCTCCGGAACCGGAACGTACTCGTCGACCGCCGCCATGAGCTCGAGGATCCCGGCCTCGGCGTCCGGATCGCCGTTGAGGGCGTTGAGGGCGGAGACGCGGACGACCGGAACGTCGTCGCCGGGGAACTCGTAGCTCGAGAGGAGCTCGCGTACCTCGAGTTCGACGAGCTCGAGGAGCTCCTCGTCGTCGACCATGTCGGCCTTGTTGAGCGCCACGACGATGTAGGGGACGCCCACCTGGCGGGCGAGCAGGATGTGCTCGCGGGTCTGCGGCATCGGGCCGTCGGCGGCGGAGACCACGAGGATCGCGCCGTCCATCTGCGCGGCGCCGGTGATCATGTTCTTGATGTAGTCGGCGTGACCGGGACAGTCGACGTGCGCGTAATGGCGGTTCTCGGTCTGGTACTCGACGTGCGCCGTCGCGATCGTGATGCCGCGCTCGCGCTCCTCGGGAGCGTTGTCGATCTGGTCGAACGACTTGACCTCGCCACCGATCTTCTCGGCGAGCACCTTGGTGATGGCGGCCGTGAGCGTCGTCTTGCCGTGATCGACGTGTCCGATCGTGCCGACGTTCACGTGCGGCTTCGACCTATCGAACTTCTCTTTGGCCATGCTCAGGCGCTCCTGTCCGAGAAAACGTTGGCCGCCGGCGGTGGCGCCGCCCGCGGTCGGGTTGCGAGAGGGAAACGATGTCCGGTCATAAAACGCGCGGCCCTGTGGCCGCGCGGAGAACAACCGGGCGCTGCAAAGCCCGCGGAGGATAACACACCACCGGCAGCCCGCAACCCCGCTGTTCACAAGGGTTGGAGCCAGCGACGTACCGCGTCGTGAGACTAGCATCAGGGGCCGATGGATGCCCCGGGACTGCTCCAGACGCTACGCCGCACAGCCGCCGGCGAGGTGCGTGCGGACCCGGCCACGCGGGAGCTCTACGCGGCCGACGCGAGCCTCTACCGGCGGGTGCCGGTCGGGGCGCTTCGGGCGGCCGAGATCGGCGATCTGGAGGCCGCGGTCACGGCCTGCCGCGATCATGGCGTCCCGCTCACGATGCGCGGTGCGGGGACGAGCCTGGCGGGCCAGGCCGTGGGACCGGGCCTGGTCGTCGACTGCTCGTTGCTTCGGGCCGTCACGATCGATGCGGCCACGCGTACCGCCCGGGTGGAGCCGGGGGTGGTGCTCGACCAGCTGAACGCCGCCGCGGCGGCGCACGGGTTGACGTTCGGGCCAGACGTCGCGACCGCGAACCGGGCGACCCTCGGCGGCATGATCGCGAACAACTCCGCCGGGGCCCGATCGATCGCCTATGGGCTGACGGCGGACCACGTGATCGCGCTCGACGTCGTGCTCGCCGACGGGACGCGAACGACGCTCCGGCGGGGAAGCGTGGCTCCGCCCGCGCTCGAGGCGGCGCGCCCGCTGGGTGCCCGCGCCCGGCCGCCCCGCCTGCTGCGGCGGGTGAGCGGCTACAACCTCGACGCCTTGGCGGGCGACGAGCCCGACTGGCCCCGCGTCCTCTGCGGCTCGGAGGGCACGCTCGCGGTGACCGTCGGGGCCACCCTCAGGCTGGTCGAGCGCCCCGAGGCGCGGGGCCTCGCCCTGATCGCCTACCCCACCGTCGACGATGCCCTGGGCGCGGTCACGTCGCTGCTCCCGGCGGGTCCTTCGGCGATCGAGCTGCTCGACCGGGAGATGCTCGACCCGCGCAACCGCGCCCCCGCCACGGCGGAGCTGGTGGCCTTCGCCGGCGACGCGCAGGCGATGCTCGTCATCGAGTACCAGGGGTCGGCGGACGAGGTCGGCGCGCGCCTCGCAGCCCACGGCGACGCCAAGCTGGTGAGCGACCCGGCCGGGCAGGCCACGGTGTGGGCGGTCCGGCGTTCCGGGATCGCGCGCGCGCTGGGCCTCGGGGCGGGCGACGCCAAGCCGCTGCCGTTCATCGAGGACCCGGCGGTGCCTCCCGAGAACCTCGCGCCGTTCGCCCGTGGCGTCCGCGAGCTGCTGCGCCGGGAGGAGCTCCCCGCGCTCTGGTACGGCCACGCGAGCGTCGGCTGCCTGCACATCCGCCCGCTGCTGGACCTGCGGGCCGCGGGCGCCGCGGCGCAGCTCCGCCGGATCGCCGAGCAGGTGGCCGACATGGTCGCCGCGAACGGCGGCTCCCTGTCGGGCGAGCATGGCGACGGTCGGGTGCGCAGCGAGCTCCTGCCGCGGATGTATCCCGGGGACACGATCCGGGCGTTTGGGGAGCTGAAGCGCCTGGTCGACCCCCAGCGGCTCCTGAATCCCGGCGTGATCGTCGACCCGGAGCCCCTCGACGCCTACCTGCGTCTCCTGGCATCGCCGCCGCTCGTAGCCCGCCGTACCGCGATGAGCTTCGCCGGCGAGGGAGGCCTCGCCCGCGCCGCCGAGGCCTGCAACGGCAACGGCGCCTGCCGCACGGCCGATGGGGTCATGTGCCCGAGCTACCAGGCCCTCGGCGACGAGCGCCACTCCACCCGCGGGCGGGCGGTGCTCCTGCGCGCCGCAATGGAGGGGCGGCTGCAGGACGGGCTGGCCGACGACGCGCTGCACGAGGCGCTCGAGCTGTGCCTCGGGTGCAAGGCGTGCAAGAGCGAGTGCCCGGCCCAGGTCGACATGGCGCGCCTGAAGGTCGAGGCCCTGGCCCACCGCCATCGCGCGCGCGGCGTGCCGCTCAGCACGCGCCTGCTGGGGCACACGCACGAGCTCCTGGCCGTTGGCTCCCGTGCCCCTGCGCTCGCCTCCGGTGCGGCGAGCCTGCTGCGGCCGCTCATCAAGCGCCCCCTGCCGGTGCCGAAGCGCGCGTGGCGGCCGAACCCGACGCGGACGGACGGCCCCGAGGTCGTGCTGATGGCGGACACCTTCACCCGGTTCCTCCATCCGCAGGTCGGCGACGCGGCAGTGCGGGTGCTCGAGGCGACGGGCGCGCGCGTGAGGGTCGTCGACCCCGGCTGTTGCGGCCGGCCGCTCCTGTCGCAGGGCCTCGTGGCAGCCGCCCGCAAGCGGGTACGTCGCGTGCTCGATGTGCTGGCCCCCGACGCCGGCGCAGGGACGCCGATCGTGGTGCTGGAGCCCTCCTGCTGGTCGATGCTCGTCGATGACGCGCCGGCCCTCCTCGACGACCCGAGGGCGGCGGCGGTCGCCGCCGCGAGCGTTTCGCTGGAGCGCCTGGTGCTCGAGCGGGGCATCGCGGGGCTGCGTCCCCTCGAGACGCGCGTCGTCGTGCATCCCCACTGCCATTCCCGCGCGGTCGGCGACGGGTCGCAGACCGCCGCCGCGATCCGGCTGATCCCCGGCGTGGACGCCGTGGAATCCGGTGCCGGCTGCTGCGGCATGGCCGGGGCGTTCGGCTACCTGCACCCGGACCTCTCACGGCGCATCGCGATGGACCGGCTCGTGCCGGCGTTCACGACCGCCGGCGCCGAGGTCGGCGTCGCCTCGGGCACCTCCTGCCGGCACCAGATCGCCGAGGCAGCGGGCGCCAGGGCACTGCATCCCGCCGAGCTGCTGGCGTCCGCCCTCCCGCCGGCGCCTGCTGCCTGAAACAGCGAAGGACCCCGGCTGCCCGGCGTCGTGCCAGACAGACGGAGTCCTCGTCAGTCGAGTATGCGGACGTGGTTCCGCCCGCTTTGGATGTCTAGGGCGTCGGGGGAGTCGGGTTGGGGGTGAGGTCGCGCAGCCACTTCGCTGCGGGGAGCTCTGTCAGAACGGTGCCCTTCTTCGCTCGGATGTGGAAGAACACGACGTCGCCGATCTTGATGTTGTCGCACCCCTGCGGGACGAAGATCTTGGCGCCGCCGGGGGCGAAGAGCCGCGAGCGGATCCTCGTACCTTCGAGGCTGAGCGTCATCGACGTCGCCGTGCCCAGGGCGCGCCTCGCGTGGATGTTCGTGCCCTTGACCGGGTTGATTATCACGTTCGGCACCGCACAAGCGACCTTCTCGATCTTGCCCTTGAACAGGTGGCTCACCACCGGCTTTGGCTTCGTGACCGCGGGCTTGGCCGGGTTCGCGGGAGTGGTCGCCGGCCTCGTCGCCATCGCTGCGGGAACGGCCGCCACCCCTGCTGCGAGCCCAACGAGGAGCATCCTCTTCTTCATCTGGTCCGTCCTTTCGTACGGGTGCCCGCGTCATGCGGATCGTGATGCATCAAGTATCGACCGGGACGCGAACGTACGAAAGGGTGCCAACAGAAGCCTTACATCCGGCGGCGAGCCCACTGCTCCGGCCTCGGGGAGCTGTTCCTGTCACCTGCCGGTGCCTGACACCGGCAGGTGACACGAGGCGCGCTGGGTCCTAGAGCTCCAGCCAGAGGGCGGAGCGGATCGTCGCCCCCACGAGGACGTCGAGGCCGCCGTCGTAGGTGATCTGGACGCTGCCGTGCACGTAGTTGTCGTTGATCGGCGAGGT
>CAYTRV010000172.1:0-4605 GCA_964440285.1 uncultured Bifidobacteriaceae bacterium | reverse complement strand
CCGGGGCCGGACGGGGACCGCCGCCAGCCAGCCCCTCCGCTTCTCGACCGCCGACAGGCAGGCAGACGCGGAGGCCCCATCGCCACGACCCCCACTCTTGCGCGCAGCCGCGGGGTGATCTCGCGGCTTCGCATCGGACTGCTGGCGCCCCCGTGGGTACCCGTGCCGCCACCGCGCTACGGGGGAATCGAGCAGGTCGTGGCCACCCTCGCGACGGGGCTCGTGGAGCGCGGCCACGACGTGGTGCTCGTCGCCGCTCCGGGGTCGGTGCTCCCTGGTGCTGAGCTGGTCAGCCCGCTCGCGTCGCTCCCGGCGGTCATCGGGGAGCCGGCGGCCGACTGGCGGCATGCCCTGGCGGGGATGGACGCGCTCGCCGACTGCGACGTGGTGATCGACCACTCCGGCCCCCGGCCGCCCTCGACGAGCTCGGGGCACAAGCGGCCTTGCACGCCCTCGCAGAGCGGGCCGGGCGTCAGGGCCACATCGAGGTCGACCTCTCACGTCGACCTCAACTACGAGTCTGGGCGCGAAGCCATTCGACAAGCACCCGAGGTCGAGGAGACCATCTATCGCGTCGTCCAAGAGGCGCTTTCCAACGTGATCAAGCACGCGGAAGGATAGGTCACCCAGGTGTCGATCGTCGAGGCCGATGGCAACGTGACGATCAGGGTCCGCGACGACGGGGGAATGAGCGGCGAGTGTCCGCGACGAGCTTCGGGCTGATCGGGTTTCGTAAGCGCCTCGCGCTGATGGATGGCACGCTGTGGACGGAGTCGGAACCTGGGCGGGGAACGCTCGTGGAGGCCGTCCTCGCGAGCCGCCGAGAGGATCATCCCTGGCAGCCGGCGACAGACGTTTGACCTGTAGCCGATACCACCCGACCGGTTCCGGGCGCTCGCGGCTTTTCCGCATGCCCGGCTCCGCGTGGACCGCCGATGGCGCCCGAATGGTGCGGAGATAGCGTGGAGACATGGATGCTCCCTATCACCACATCGCATGTTGCATCGACAGGTCCGAGGCGTCGGTCAAAGTCCTCGCCGAGGCGAAACGCCTGCGCGCACTCGGCCCGGGACGACTGAGCATCGTCCACGTCTCCGAGTGGGGCATTCTGTTCGGTGCCTACCCCGGTGTGACCGCGACGGACCCCGAGATAATCCGCTCGGAGTCCCGACAATGGCTCGAGGAGGTCGTGGCCGCAACCCCCGGAGCTGAAGGGGTGTTCCTCGACGGCTACCCACCTGCTGTCGTCTGCGACTGGGCGGAGGAGAACGGTGTCGACCTGCTCATCGCCTCCTCGAGTCGTGGGCTGGTCGATCGGGTCTTGCTGGGGAGCTTCGCGGGATACCTCGCCCGTCACGCGCCGTGTTCGGTCATATTCACCCGACCCGAGCCCCGCGCAGCGACGAAGAAGTAGCGGCCGCCGTCGCATGGTCGACGCTGTGCTGTCGCCCCGGTCGGGCGCCGCACTGACCTGCGGCCGTCCTCAGGCCGCACCGGCACTGGATCGGGCCCGGCGCGGAACCCACCTCGGTGTTTCCGAAGGCCGTCACCGTGTTTCGGCTGTTGTGCCCACCCGGGCGGAGCGCGAGCATCGGTGGGAGATGGACCGCGTCGTCACCTCCGTGGGCACGGCTGCTCGCGCCAGAGTCGGAATCCGTGCGGGTCGCCGCCCCGCCGACGATGCCGAGCGGGCCGTCAGCCGCCACCCTCGGCCGTCGGGCTGGGCCGATCGATCCGCTCGGATGCCTGTACGCCAACGAGGATGGCGGGCGCGCAGGGGAGCGATGTTGAGCGGGGTGGGATGACGGAGAACATCCCGCCTCGCGAGGAACCGGCGCCGGTCGGCGCCGCGCACGACCCGCGCGTGCCGATCGCCCGGCTGCTGCGCGATCTGCGCGCCCGTCCCGAGGGACTTTCCGGCCTGGAAGCGGAACGGCGTCTGGTCGTCTACGGGCGGAACGAGCTGCAACGGCGTGGACGCAGACGCTGGCCACAGCAGCTCGCGCAGCAGCTCATCCACCCCCTGGCACTGCTGCTCTGGGTGGCTGCCGTCCTCGCCTTCGTCGGCGGGACGCCCGTGTTGACGGCGGCGATCGTGGCGGTCATCCTGCTCAACGCACTGTTCGCCTTCGCGCAGGAGCGTCAGGCGGAGCGGGCCATCGAGGCATTGCGGCGCTACCTGGCGCAGCAGGCCCGGCTCCTCCGCGACGGCCATCCCGAGCAGGTCGACGCGGGGACGCTCGTGCCGGGCGACGTGCTCCTGATCGAGGAGGGCGACCGCATCTCCGCCGACGCCCGCCTGCTGGAGGGTGCGATCGACGTGGACATGTCGACGCTGACGGGCGAGGCGCAGCCGGTCTTCCGCTCGGCCGAGTTCGTCGACACCACCGGCCCATTGATGGAGGCGCGTGAGCTGGTGTTCAGCGGCACGACGTGTGTGGGAGGTTCGGCGCGCGCGCTCATCGTCGCCACGGGGATGCACACGGAGATCGGTCGCATCGCGGCCCTATCCGAGCGGCTGGAGGTCGAGCCGAGCCCGCTCGAGCAACAGGTGCGCCGCGTCGCCTGGCTGATCGCGGTGGTCGCGGTGGTCGCGGGCCTCGCATTCCTGCCCCTTGGATGGCTTCTGGCCGATCTCCCCCTCAAGGATGCGGTGAGCTTCACGATCGGCCTGATCGTGGCCAACGTACCCGAGGGCCTGCTGCCGACGATCACGCTCGCCCTGGCGGCGGGTGTGGCCGGCCTCGCTCGGCGCGGGGCGCTCGTCAAACGTCTGAGCGCGGTGGAGACGCTTGGCTCGACCAGCGTCATCTGCACGGACAAGACCGGGACGCTGACGGAGAACCGGATGCGTGCCATGCGGATCTGGACACCCCTCGGCGAGGTCGACTTGGAGGCAGCGGGCGACCACGAGGCGGCGGTCGCCGCCGAACCCACGCTCGGGCTCCTCGGTCGCGCCGTGGCGGCGTGTTCGACCGCCGAGCTCGAGTCGGCCCGAACCGGCAATTCACGAGGCGAGGCGACCGAGATCGGGATGCTCGAAGCCGCGACGCGGCTCGGTGTCGACGTCGCGGTTGCCCGGCGCGATGGGCGCCGACGCATGCTCTACCGTTTCGACCCGGCCTTGCGGCTGATGTCGACGGTCGACGAACGTGAGGACGGCGGCCTGACGGTACACACCAAAGGCGCGCCGGAGGAGGTGCTCGCACGCTCAGCGACGATCGCCGAGCACGACGGCGATCTGCCCTTCACCCATTCCGATCGGGCGACCGTCCTGGCTGTGCTCGAGGGCTACGCCTCGCAGGGCCTGCGGGTGCTGGCCGTCGCGCGACGCCGCTTGCCAGCGGGTGCCATGCCACCGGCCCGGCGGGAGGAGGCCGAGCGCGACCTCTGCCTGCTCGGACTCGTCTGCCTGTTCGATCCCCCCCGCCCGGAGGTCGCTGCCGCGGTCGCCGATTGCCACGCCGCTGGCATACGGATCATCGTCGTGACCGGAGACTACGGCCTGACTGCCACTGAGATCGCGCACAGGGTCGGAATCGCGCGCGATGGCGGCAAGGTCGTCACAGGTGACGAGCTCGAGCACATGGGCGAGCGGGAGCTCGAAGCTCTGCTCCGTGAGGGGAGCGAGTTGATCTTCTCGCGCGCATCGCCCGAGGCCAAGCTGCGGATCGCCGACGCGCTGCGAGCGCAGGGGCAGGTCGTCGCGATGACGGGCGACGGCGTCAACGACGCGCCCGCGCTGCGCGCTGCGGATATCGGCGTCGCGATGGGTCGCTCGGGCACCGATGTCGCGCGCGAGGCCGCGGCGATGGTGCTGACCGACGACAACTTCGCCACCATCGTCGCCGCCGTCTCCGCCGGACGCCGGGTATTCGACAACGTCCGCAAGTTCATCCTCTACATCTTTGCCCACGCGACGCCCGAGGCCGTGCCGTTCCTCGTTTTCGCCCTCGCCGGTGGCGCGGTCCCGCTCCCACTGACCGTGGTGCAGATCCTCGCGATCGATCTTGGGACGGAGATCCTGCCCGCGCTCGCACTCGGCCGGGAGCCCGCCGAGCCGGGGTTGATGGATCGGCCGCCGCGACTGCGCTCCGAGGGCGTCATCCGCCGTTCGATGCTCGTGCGGGCCTGGGTCTACCTGGGCTTGATCGAGGCTGCACTCGTCATGGGCGGCTTCTTCTACGTGCTGTGGCGGGCCGGCTGGAGCCCCGGCGATGCGGTTTCGAGCGGCTCCCCTCTCCACGGCGCCTACCTCGAGGCGACGACGATGACCTTCGCGGGGATCGTCGCCTGCCAGATCGGCACCGCGCTGGCGGCCCGCACCGAGCGGGTCTCGTTGCGCACGGTCGGGTTCTTCAGCAACCGCCTCCTGCTCTGGGGCATCCTGTCCGAGATCGTCTTCGCGGCGGCGCTCATCTATGCCCCGCCGCTCCAGGACCTGTTCGGCACCGCAGCGATCGGTCCGGCAGAACTCGGCATCCTCGCGGCGTTTCCGATCATCGTGTGGGGTTCCGACGAGATCCGCCGCTTCTGGCTGCGTCGCCGCGCAGGACGGTCGGCGTGAGGCCGCCGGTTGCGCGTCCCGTCGCGGACGCTTCGGCT
>CAYTRV010000171.1:0-4644 GCA_964440285.1 uncultured Bifidobacteriaceae bacterium | reverse complement strand
TCGTCCACGCCGAGCAACGGCCCCGTCGAGGGTGCCGCAAGCGTGCCTCGGGTCCGCCGCCCCCCACCGGAGCTCTCGTACTGACACTGGGGACACCGCACCCAGGAACCTCTTCGCGAGGCGGGTGGACGAGACGGCGAGCGCGCCGATCCTAGGCCGAGGAGCTGACGCCGTCAATGTTCAGCGGCGCAGGGGGCCGCCCCACGGAATTCCGCTGCGTCGAGCGGACGCCCATCGTCGACGGGAGCCTCCTCTCGAGCCGCCGCACATCGTCCGAGGGCGCTGGCAACGGGCCGCACCGCACGGGAACCGGCGACGGATCGAGCCGAGACTAGCCGATCACCCGCTTCCGGCCGTCGCGCCACTGAACGAGCCGGATCCGGTGACCGACCTGCCTCCCCGTCACCGGGTCGAGGCGAAACCCGCCGTAGAAGGTCGTCGTCTGGAGGGCGCGCGCGGCGCCGAGCAGGGCGGCATCATCGAGACTCCCGGCGCAACGCCGACGGCATTCCCCGAAGATCAGTCCAATGGCGAAGGCCTGAGCGGCGGGATACTCGGCCGTCCGTTGGAAGGCGCCTTCGAGGGCGCCGACAAACCAGGTCGACTCGGGGCCCGTCAGGGGCACCTCGCCGGCCGTGGGCTCCCACTGGCTCGGCCCCATGATGCCCTCGGCGAGGTTGCCCATCTCGTCGCCGAACGCCGCGAGGCCGGCGCCGACGAGAGCCAGCGCGGTCGTCCTCGGAAGTGCCGCCCGCTGCCGGGCGATCGCCAGGTCGTCCGCGAAGGCCCCGACGCTTACGAGAAGGTCCGGCTCCGGCTCGGCCACCTCGCGCAAGACTGCGCGCGCATCGTGGAGCGGCGACTCGAAGGTCATGACCCGCACCTCGGTGAAGCCGGCGGCCCGGGCACCCTCGGCCGCGCCGCGGGCTACCTGGCCGGCAAAGGTCCCGGACGCGGCGTGCAGGATGGCGACCCGACTCGCCTGCGGAGCGCGGCGCCTGATCCAACGCGGAAGATCCCGCAGGTAGTCGCTGGCCGGGCTCGCCACGCTCACCACGTGCCGGCCACCCTCCCGGAAGATGGCGTCCGACGTGCCGCCGTGGTTCCAGAGCACCTTCCCCGCGGCCCCGGCAATAGGGGCGACGGCAAGGACCAGCCCGCTCGAGTACGGGCCGACGAGGACGTCGACGTGCTTCTCGGTCAGGAGGCGCCGCACGTGCTCCTGCGCGACGCTCGCGCGACTCCGGTCGTCGAGGACGATCAGATGCGGGGTGGGACCGTCTCGGGCGTCCCTCACGTAGTCGACCCAGAGCCGCAGGCCGTCGCGGGCCTGCTCCCCCTGCCGCTGGAACTGCCCGCTGAGGGACAGAGACGCGCCGACCAGCATCCGCTTACGCGCCGGCATCCCGCCAGGCCTCGCACGCGCACCACTCGCGAAGCCTTCGGAGCGTGGAGATCCTCGTCGCGCAGCGATCGCCCCAGCGGAGGCCGGCGGCGCACCGGCCGAGCGATGCCTCCTCCTCCGCCCGGATCCCGAGCGGCACGGTGGCCGGGTTCAGCACCCCGGGGCGCTAGTGTTCGCGCCGGCGATGGGCGCCAAGTGCGTCCATGCCGAAGTCGCCGACCGGGTCGCGCCACACGGTATGCACGTGGTTGGCGTCTCGGGTGGTGTTGTCGTACTCCACGAGAAGGCGATGCCCCTGGACGCGGTAGTAGTGTGGTCGGCCCGGCTCGAGGCTGCCCGCCCACGCGAGGTGAAGGGCGGGAAACGACGGACCTTTCACCTTGGCCATCTCGCGCTCGGCGATCTCATCCGGAAGGCGCCGCACGTACGTATCGAGGAGCGCCTTCAGCAGCTCGTGCTGGGATGCGCTCATCGCCGCCGCGGGCAGGCCTTTCGGTACTGTCGTCAAGCGCAGTGCGTCGACGTGGGCGTCGGTCAGCCCGATCTTTGCCTCCTCGGCGTCCTGAAACTGCTCGAGGCGCTCCAGGAGCTCGCCGCTCCACTCGTCGCGCCACACCCTCGCCAGCCGCAGTGGGCCGTCGCCCTCGCCGAGGACGGTGCGGTTGGCCCCCACCAGGTCGATGGGCGGCACTGGCGAGAGCACCGCGACATCGCGTTGCTCCTCGGTCAGTGACCAGAGCAGCTCGAACGCCAGGTCCGCGCAGGCCGCCAGGGGTCGCAGCTGATGCGGCCCCAGCAGGGGGGACGAGGCGGGGTCGGCGCCGAGGAAGCACGGCGTGAAGGCGCGCAGCTCGCCCCCGACCACCGTGTGGTGAACGGACACGTGATGGCCGCCGAAGCGCCACGACCATCGGTCGGCGCCCGGCGCGCCGAAGACGCGCAGGTAGTAGCGGGCCGGGTCCCGCCCCCGCTCGTGGCCAAACGACGCGCGCCAGGCCTCGAGCTCGTCGAGGACGTTCTCGAGACCCATGATAGTCGCGGCCGTCACATATCCGGCACGGCTCAGTCCCGTCGCCAGGAGCCGCATGGTCAGCCGTTGCTGGACCGGACGCATCTCTCCGAGGGTGAGACCGCCGTGGTCGGTCGGCGTGTAGAACCAGCGAAGGCGTTCCTCGTCCGATGGGAACTCCCACTGCGCCTGGCGCTGCTGGTCGGCAGACAACGAGTCGAGCAGTGCCTGGGCGACCTCCGCCATGCGCTCGACGACGCTCTTGTCCTCGCTCACACGCCAGGTCCGCGCAGGCCGAAGATCAACTCCGGATCGCCGGGCACCCAGGTGCCGTCGAACTGCGACCGGCGGCCGATGCGGCGAGTCCGCTCGAGGAGCTGTGCACCGAGCGCGACCTGTCCCGGCTCCCACCGTGCGAGGGCAGACGGAACGTGGTCGTCATGCTCGACCGCAGCGGCCAGCGCCCAGGCATCGGCGGCCGCCTTCGCCGTTCCCGCCGCCGCGTGCGGCCTGACCACGAATGCGGCGTCACCGATGAGGCAGACCCGGCCGAAGGCCATGCGCGGCACCTCGATGTCGTAGACGACCTGCAGGAACGGCTGGGCGGCGCGGCCGACGACGCGCGCCAGAGGGGTGGGAAGCCGAGCCCGGGCGACGGCGCGCATCTCGGCGACGTGCCGCTCGCTGGCCAAGCCCGGCGGCACCGAGATCTCGCGACGCTGACCGGCGTCGTCGGTGAGCACGTCGTCGAGGTCGCTGCCCTCGAGGTAGTTGCGGTACCAGACGAAGTTCATGAGCCGGTGGCCCGGCGCCACCGACCCGTCCGGTCCGGGTATCGGGTACACGAGGATGTGACTGTTCGCGTACACGTAGTAGGTGATGGCGTCGTCGAGGGCCGCGCGGGTCGCCCCGTCCAGGCAGGCCTCGGCCACCATGCCCCGCCACGCCACATATCCCGCGTAGGAAGGCTGCACGGCCGGCAGCAGGCGCGCCCGCGCCATCGAACCGAGCCCATCGGCGCACACGAGGAGGTCGACTCGCCGTGGCGGTCGTCCAGCGAGGTGGACCTCCACCGAGTCGCCATCATCGACCCATCCAGTCATCTCGTGGTCGAGGTGGTACCGTGAAGGTCGGATCCGCGTCACCAGCTCCCGGTACACCGTATTCCACGAACTGAACCGGTAGGAGTGCGGCCCGTCGTAGACCAGCTCGCCGCGACGATCCAGATACCGGATATGGGAGGTGGCGACGCTGATGCGGTCGAGAGCGACGCCGGCGCGCTCAACGAGATAGCGCGCGCTCTCCGGCAGGAACCCGATGCCCGCCCCGCGCTGCACTAGCTCGGCGGGCGACCGCTCGTAGACGTCGACCTCGACCCCGAGATCCTGGAGCAGCAGCGCCGCGCTCAGCCCGCCGAGCGAACCGCCGACGACCGCCGCCCGCATGCCGCCCGACGGTCAGGGTTTGCCGAAGGTGGCAACCTTGTCGACCGAGCACTCGAAGAGCACCCGCCGCTCGTTGCGCGACGGGTCGCGCAGGCCGTAGGGCGGGGCCTGCTTGGTGTACTTGGTCCAGATCTTGTCGACCTGGGCGGTGACCCGGGCGCCCTCGCGCGGGTCGTCCTCGGAAACCTCGCGCTTGACCGTGCACTTGATGCTGACCCAGTGATAGGGGTTCGCCGGATTCATCAGCAGGATCGTGAGTCGCGGATTCGTCCGGATCCACTGGACCTTCTTCCGGTGGGAGGCGACGTTTACCAGGACGGTCGAGCCCGTGTAGTCGAACCACATGGGAGTCAGGTTCGGGCGTCCATCCTTCCCCTGCACCGCGAACACCGCCGTCACCGGCTCGTCGAGCAGCCGCTTGTAGATCGGGTCGAGATCGTCCAGCGAGCCGATCCTGTCGTGCGACCCTACCGAAAACTGGTTCGGTTGCAGGCCGCTGGCTACATCGAGAAACCGCGCCACGGTGATCGCCATGGTCTCCCCTCCTCCTCTTCGACGGGTCATGCAACACCCGCACGTTACCATCGAACGCGCGACGCGAGAAGGCCGTGGACTTGTCCGCGCCTTTGAAGTCCGCTGCCCAGTCGCCCGGTCGACGCTGGCACATGCCGGCCGCTGGCCCGGAGGCAATCCTCCGAGGCGACCCGCCTCTCTAGCGCTCAGCCGACAGCGGGCGAAACTTCCAGAAGCACTTTGCCCCCACGCGCGTGCCTGGAAATCCAGCA
>CAYTRV010000170.1:0-4648 GCA_964440285.1 uncultured Bifidobacteriaceae bacterium | reverse complement strand
GGGAACCGGGCGGGGAGCACCGTCGGTTCGGTGCTCTTGTCGTCGTAGTTGGGCGCGGTGTCGACGGTGTCCTCGTCGATGTCGCGCAGCATCTCGGTGGCGATCCGCGCGAGCCGCGCTTCCGTGTAGCGGTGCGCGGCTGCCGGGAAGTCGTTGGAGCCGAAGTTCCCCTGGCCGTCGATGAGCGGGTGGCGGGTGGAGAAGTCCTGCGCGAGCCGGACGAGGGCGTCGTAGATCGCCATGTCGCCATGCGGGTGCAGGTTGCCCATGACCTCGCCCACGACCTTCGCGCACTTCACGTACGGTCGGTCCGGCTGGAGCCCCATGGAGTGCATCGTGTAGAGGATGCGCCGGTGCACCGGCTTCAGGCCGTCGCGCACGTCCGGGAGCGCCCGGCCCACGATGACGCTCATCGCGTAGTCGAGGTACGACGAGCTCATCTCCAGTTCGAGGTCGCGGGGCTCGATGCGCCCGTGGCGGTCGATCGCCAACTACCGCATCCCGGGCAACTTGCTGGCTGGCAAGCCGCAGTCAACGTTTGAGCCGCCCGCAGGGTGGCCCAAACGCCGCCCAAGAGCCGTGTTGAATGCGGCGTATGGAAGCCTAAACGTCAAGGTTCTTGACCTTCTGGGCGTTGTGCTCGATGAACGCCCGGCGTGGCTCGACCTGGTCCCCCATCAGGACGGAGAAGAGCTCGTCTGCGACGGCGGCGTCCTCCATCTCGACCCGCTGGAGGATGCGGCGGTCCGGGTCCATCGTGGTCTCCCACAGCTGCTCGCTGTTCATCTCGCCGAGACCTTTGAACCGGTTGAGCTGGATACCCTCGCGACAGAGATCGAGGACCGTGGACCTCAGCGCGTCGAAGCTCCCGGCTTCGCGCGACTTGGCGCCCCGACGGACGATGAACGGCGCCTGGCCGACCTGTTCGCGAAGCTGCTCCCGGATCGCGCGGAGCCGTTGGAGCTCGCGCGTACCGTAGATGGCGAACGGGATCGCGGCGGAGCGGGCCTCCCCGGTGCGGTTCTGCACCGACTTCGCGTGCACCACCTGGGCGTCCGTGTCGATCCGCTCGACGGTGAGGGTCGCCGTGGCCGATCCCGCTCCGGCAACGGCGGTCGCCAGCGACTGGATATCGGCAGGTGCGATGTCGATGAGCCCGTTGACCTGCAAGAAGTCGATGAGCCCGCCGCCGTAGATGCCGCGCAGCGCCGACGTCCACCCGTCGTTCTCGCGCAGCGAGCGCTGGTAGCGCTGGAAACGGGCTTTCGTCATCGCCGACTGGCCGCCGTTGCCGGTCGCCGAGACCTGCAGGTCGCCGACGTTGCGGTCGAGCAGCCAGTCCTCGAGGTCGGCTTCCTTCTCGATGTACTGCTCCTGGTTGCCCTGCTTGACCTTGTAGAGCGGCGGGCAGGCGATGTACACGTAGCCGGCGTCGATGAGCTCCGACATCTGACGGAAGAGGAACGTGAGGATGAGCGTCCGGATGTGGGCGCCGTCCACGTCCGCGTCGGTCATCAGGACGAGCTTGTGGTAGCGGGCCTTGGTGAGGTCGAACTCCTCCCCGATGCCGGTCCCCATCGCGCCGATGATCGCCTGGATCTCGGTGTTGGACAGGACCTTGTCGAACCGGGCCTTCTCGACGTTGATGATCTTGCCGCGGAGCGGCAGGATGGCCTGGAAGCTCGATTGACGGGCGCGGACCGCGCTGCCGCCGGCGGAGTCGCCCTCGACGAGGAAGATCTCGGTGTTTCCCGGGTCGCGATCGGAGCAGTCATGGAGCTTGCCGGGCAGGGCGGTGTCGAGCACGCCCTTTCGCCGGGCGAGGTCGCGGGCCTTGCGGGCCGCAAGCCGCGCCTGCGCGGCTGAGACGGCCTTCTGGCAGATGGCCCGGCCCTCGGTGGGGTGCTCCTCGAGGTACTCCTTGAGCCGTTCGTTGACGAGGCGGGCGACGAACCCCTGGATCTCGGAGTTGCCGAGCTTCGTCTTGGTCTGGCCCTCGAACTGGGGTTCGCGCAGCTTCACGGAGATGATCGCGGTGAGCCCCTCACGGGTGTCGGCGCCCTCGAGGTTGTCCTCCTTCTCCTTGAGGATCCCCTTCTCGCGGGCGTAGGTGTTGATGGTGCCGGTCAGGGCGGTGCGGAAGCCGGAGAGGTGCGTGCCGCCCTCGTGGGTGTTGATGTTGTTCGCGTAGCTGTGGACCGCCTCGGTGTAGCCGCCGGTCCACTGCAGCGCGACCTCGAGCACGCCCTCCTCTCCGTCGGCCTCGAAGTAGGCGACGTCCTTGTGGATCGGGTCGCGGCCCTTCTCGTTGAGGAACCGTACGAAGTCGAGGATCCCGCCCTCGGCGTAGAACGAGACCTCCTCCCGCGTCCCGCGCTCGTCGATGAGGACGATCGTGAGTCCGCGGGTGAGGAACGCGGTGTCACGGAACCGCTGGGCGAGGGTGTCGAAGTCGAACACCGGGTCGTCGAAGATGTCGGCGTCGGGCTTGAACGAGATGGTGGTGCCCGTGATGTCGGTCGGCTCGCCCTTCTCGATGCCGCCCTGCGGTTCGCCGCCGTTGGCGTAGTGGTGGCGCCACACGTAGCCGTCTCGACGGACCTCCGCCGTCAGCGACTCCGAGAGCGCGTTGACGACCGAGACGCCGACGCCGTGGAGGCCGCCGGAGACCTTGTACCCCTCCCCGCCGAACTTCCCGCCGGCGTGCAGCACGGTAAGGACGACCTCGAGGGCGCTCTTTCCGCCCTGATCGGCCATCGCCGAGACGGGGATGCCGCGTCCGTTGTCGGACACGGTGCAGGCCCCGTCGGGGTGGAGCCTGACCTCGATGCGGTCGCAGAACCCGGCCATGGCCTCGTCGACGCTGTTGTCGACGACCTCGTACACGAGGTGATGGAGCCCCCTCGGTCCGGTGGAGCCGATGTACATGCTCGGGCGTTTGCGGACCGCTTCCAGGCCTTCGAGGACAGTGATGTCCTGCGCGTCGTATCGCGCTGACGGCTCGGGCTGTTCGGGTGCGTTTTCTGCCAAGTTCTCCGGGACTCCGTGTTGCCCTGGAGGGTATCAGTCCCCGCGGCTGGCACGCCCGGCATTTTTCCCTCTTTGCAGGGATTTTCTTTTGGATCTCGCGACCGCCATCTGGCCGGCCGCGGCCCGCTCGAGCAGGTCGCGCAGCACGGGATCCGAGACGTCCCCGACAGCCGCTTTCGCGGCCTCGATCTCCTCCGCGCTGGGGCGGATCCGAGGCCGGGCTCGCGGCGTCTGGGGTGCGGGCATCACGTGGTCGCCCACGACGAACCGCACGCCGGTGACCGCGGTGTCCGGCACCGCCCGGGCGAGGCGGTCGCGAAGCAGGTCGCGGCGGACGTCGAGCTCCTGCGCCCACCCCGCCGTCGCGCACGCGACGCTCACCACCCCGGCCCGGCTTCGCCGGACGACGATGGAGCTCGCCGCAGCCTGACGACCCACGACGTCGCGCCACGCGGCCTGGAGGCGGCCCAGCTCCGAGCCGGGCGCGCCTGTGCCGCCGCGGTACTTGCCCAGCCGGTCGCCGACCGCGACAGGTTCACGGCGGAATCTGCGCCGCCTACCGGACACTGCCGGCCTCCACGTGGAGGTGGTGGGTGGCCCCGGTGGCCTCGGCCAGCGCGGCGGCATCGGGATCGGCGCTGGTCACCCATGCCTGACCGTGCCCGCCGAGCGCGGCGAGCAGGAGGCGGCGGCGGCCGGGGTCCAGCTCGCTCAGCACGTCGTCGAGCAGCATGATCGGGGTGGCCGAGCGCACGGCCAGATGATCCCTGCACGCGAGGAGAAACGCCAGCACCGCGGTGCGCTGCTCGCCCTGGCTGCCCATTCGGCGCAGGTCGTGGTCGCGGCTCCCGATCCACATGTCGTCGCGATGGGGACCGGAGAGCGTCTGCGCCGCCTGGATGTCGCGCTGCCGGGTGCGTTCGAGCAGGTCGGCGAGGGCGGCCTCGATCCCATCGGGGGCCAACCCCGCGAGCGATGACGGGGACTGCTCCAGGGCGAGCCGCCCGCCGGCCCCGCCGCCGAGCTCCTTTAGCCAGACGCCGAACGCGGGCGAGAGCGCGGCGACCCCGGCCGCACGCGCAATCACCACCCGGGCGCCGAGGCCGATGCACGCCCGATCCCATGGCGCGAGGCCCGCGACCCCGGTCGCACCGGCTCGGATCCGGCGCAGCAGGGCATTTCGCTGGGCGACCGCCAGGAGGTACCCGGAGAGCGTCTCGCCGTATGTCGGATCGGCGCCCTCGAGGAGCCGGTCGAGGGCGCGGCGGCGGGCCGCGGGCGGGCCCTTGACCGACCTGAGCTCCTCCGGCAGGAAGCACAGGACCGCGCCGGGCAGGCGCCATTGACCGAGCGCCCGGACGGGTGCGCCGTCGCGTCGCAGTCGCCTGCCGATGCCGGGTTGGAAGCCGATCTCCCGGTGCTGGGCGCCGTCCGGCCCGTCGATCTCGATCGATACGTGGAGCGCGTCGGCCCCGGTGCGCACGATCTCCGCCTCGCGTGACGTGCGGGGCGACACCCCGATCGTCGCGAGGGTGATCGCCTCAACAAGGGACGTCTTGCCCGCCCCGTTGGGGCCGCTGACGACGATCAGCCCTGGAGCGACCTCCACCGCGACGCG
>CAYTRV010000169.1:1506-4650 GCA_964440285.1 uncultured Bifidobacteriaceae bacterium | reverse complement strand
GATGCACGGCCCGGAGAAGGAGGCCGGCTTGATCGGCCCCAGGACATTGCCACTGACGATCCCGCCGGAGACCTCCGTCCCACCCGAGTAGTTGATGACCGGGCGCCGACCCTCGCCGACCTCGCGGAAGTACCACCACCATGGATCGGGGTTCCACGGCTCCCCGGTGGAGCCCAGCACGAACAACGACGACCGATCGTGCGAGCGCACCGGCTCCTCGCCATGCGCCATGAGCGAGCGGATCACCGTGGGCGACAACCCGTTCGGAGTCAGCCTCGCCGACTTCAACGCGGACGGGAAGCTCGACATCGCGACGGTCAACAACGGCAGCCGGACAGTGAGCGTGCTGCTGGGCGACGGCGCCGGCGGCGTGACGTCGAACACGCAGGTCCCGGTCGTCGCGGCCGCGTTCGCCATCGCCGCCGCCGACGTGAACGGGGACGCAAAGCCCGATCTCGTCATCGCGAACCTCGAGGCCCGCAACGTGGGCCTACTCCTGGGGAACGGCGACGGGACCTTCGCGGCGGCGTCGTTCATCGCGGCGGGGTCGCGCCCCGCCGACCTCGCCATCGCGGAGCTGACGGGAGACGGCGTCACGGATCTCGTCGTCGCAAACCACGAGGCGGACAACGGGGTGCGTCTGCTGCCTGGACTGGGCGGCGGCCAGTTCGCCCCGTCGCAGCTCACGGCGACCGGGTTCGCCCCATTCGGGATCGCCGTCGCCGACTTCAACCGCGACGGCCGCGCCGACCTCGCCGTGGCGAACCGCGATTCCTTCGACGTCTCGATCCTCCGCGGCCTCGGTGGCGGCGGGTTCACCGCCGCGGCGAGGCTCGCCGCGAGCGCCGGCCCGGTCGGCATCGCCGCCGGGGACTTCGACGGCGACGGCGCTCCCGATGTCGCCGCCTCGAACGTGTACTCGAACGACGTCAGCGTCTTCGAGGGGCTCGGCACCGGTGCGTTCCGCGCGGCCAAGCAGTTCCGGCTCGGGAGCGGCCCGCAGAACCTTCAGGCGGCCGATCTGAACGGCGACGGACGCACGGATCTGGTCGCGGCGAACTTCGATGGAACGGTCTCGGTTCTGCTCGCGCGCCCGCTCGCGGCGGGAACGGCGGGGTCGGCGAAGGTCCGGGTGCCCTGCGCCCGGCCACGGCTCGTGGTGCCCGCCACCTCGATCTCCTGCATCGCCCTGTCGATGAGCCGCGCGCAGGTCGTCGAGATCCTCGGCAAGCCCAGGGCGATCCAGCGAAGCAGCAGCACCAAGGAATACGCCTACCGCTACCGCGGGATGATCGTCGTGTTCTCCCAGCTTTTCAACGACGTCCTGCAGATCATCTCGACGCGCACCGGCGTCGGCACCGCGAACGGCGTCAGAGTCGGCGCGCCCGGCACGCTCGTCAAGAGACGCTTCCCGAAGGCGCGATGCGTGACCCGAAAGGGCGTGCAGTTCTGCACCGTGAAACGAGGGAAGTCCGGCGCGACCGGCTACGTCATCAAGGGCGGCACGATCACGGAGATCGACGTCTTGTTCGTGTAGGAGCGCGGCGACCCCGGGCGACGGTCAGCCGAACGTCCGCGCCGTCTCCACGAGGGCGAGCGCGACATCGACGGTTCGCTCGAGGCTGCCGACCGCGATGCGCTCGTCGGAAGTGTGGACGTCGATCATGTCGTTGCAGAGGTTGACGGACGGCAATCCGTTCAGGAGGAACGCGTTGGTGTCGGACCCGCCGCCGGTCTCCACCAGCTTGGGGTCGTAGCCGCACGACGCCAGCGCTGTGCGGGCGAGCACAACCTGCGCGTCGCGGTCGGTGAGGCAGTAGCCGGTGAACTCGTTCACGACGCGCGACTCCAGGTCGACCTCCGCTTCGGTCGCCGCCCACGTGAGGGCGTCGAGCATCGCCATGACCTGCTGGGCGAGGGCCCGCTCGTCGAGGCTGCGGGCCTCGGCGGTGATGGAGCAGCGCTCGGCGACCACGTTCGTGGCAGTGCCGCCGGCGATCGTCCCGACGTTCGCGGTGGTCACCGCGTCGATCCGGCCCAGCGGCATCCGGGAGATGGCGCGGGTGGCGGCCTCGATCGCCGACCGGCCCTGCTCCGGGACGAGCCCTGCGTGGGCGGTGCGTCCGACGAACGTCGCGTCGATCTTCCGCAGCGACGGCGCCGCGCAGACCATGCCGCCGATCGGGCCGGTGTGATCGAACACGAACGCCATCCGCGCGGTGAGCGATGCGGGATCCAACCGTGCGGCGCCCTTCAGCCCGATCTCCTCGCAGGGGGTCAGCACGACCTCGATGCCGGCGTGGGGTCGCACCTCCGTGACGATCCGGCGCATTGCCTCGAGGATGGCCGCGACCGCGGACTTGTTGTCGCCGCCGAGGATGTCGGAGCGGTGGTTGGTGAGGAACCCGTCGACGAGCTTCACCTCGATCGGGCCGCTGCTGGGGACCGTGTCCAGGTGGGCGCACAGGGCGATCGGGATCCCGCCGTCGGCGGTGGCGGGGAAGCGCGCCACGATGTTGCCGCAGCCGGCGGGGATGTCGGCCCCGGCGCCGTCCTCGGTGACGGCGGCGCCGAGCGAGCGGAGCTCCTCGCTCACGACGTCCGCGACCGCCCGCTCGTCGCGCGACGGGGAGGGGATCTCGCACAGGCGCACCATCAGCTGGGCGACGCGGGGAAGCTCGGCCAGCTGCTCCGGGCTCACGAGCGAGCGTGAATGCTTGCACCGACCGCCGCGCCGACGAAGTCGCGGAACAGCGGCGCCGGGTCGGTTGGGCGGCTCTTGAACTCGGGGTGGAACTGCGACGCGCGGAACCAGCGGAGGTTCGGCAGCTCGATCATCTCGACCAGGCGGGCGTTCGGCGACTGGCCGCAGACCACGAGGCCCTGGTCCTCCAGGCGCGTGCGGAGCATCGGGTTGACCTCGTAGCGGTGGCGGTGGCGCTCATAGATGACCGGCTGGTCGTCGTAGCACGCCCGCCCGCCGGTGCCCTCGACCAGCGCGACGGGGTCGGCGCCGAGGCGCATGGTGCCGCCGCGGTCCTCGATGCCCTGCTGCTCAGGGAGGAGGTCGATGACCGGGTACGGCGTCTCCGGGTCCATCTCCGTCGAGTTGGCGCCGTCCATCCCGGCAAGGTGGCGCGCGAA
>CAYTRV010000169.1:0-1496 GCA_964440285.1 uncultured Bifidobacteriaceae bacterium | reverse complement strand
TCCCGAGGCAGACCCCGAGGAACGGCACGTCGTGCTCGCGGGCGTAGCGGACCGCCTCGATCTTGCCCTCGATCCCGCGGCTGCCGAACCCGCCCGGCACGAGGATCCCGTCGGCCTCGGCGAGGCGTTCGAAGAGGCGCGGGTCCTCCGCGTCGATCCAGTCGATCTCGAGCCCGACGCCGTGGTGGATCGCGGAGTGACGGAGCGCTTCGCATACGGAGAGGTACGCGTCGTGCAGCTGGACGTACTTGCCGACGAGCGCGATGCGCACCGTTCCCGAGCACTGCTCGATGTGGCGGACGAACTCCCGCCATTCGGCGAGGTCGGGCGGACCGGGGTGCAGGTCCAGCAGGTCGCAGACGGTCCGGTCGAGCCCCTCGCGCTCCATCATGAGCGGGACCATGTAGATGTCGGGCGCGTCGACGGCGGACACGACGGCGTTGCCCGGGATGCCCCCGTACAGCGCGATCTTCTCCTTGATCCCCGACGTGAGCTCCCGGTCGGAGCGCAGCACCAGCACGTCCGGCTCGATCCCGATGCGGCGGAGCTCCTGCACGGAGTGCTGGGTGGTCTTGGTCTTGAGCTCGCCGACGGAGTCGAGGTAGGGCACCAGCGTCACGTGCACGAAGCAGACGTGCTGCCGCCCGACGTCGTTGCGCAGCTGCCGGATCGCCTCGAGGAACGGCAGCGACTCGATGTCGCCGACGGTGCCGCCGACCTCCACGATGACGACCTCGGCGTTCGACGCCGCCGCCGCCTGGCGGATGCGCTCCTTGATGGCGTTCGTGATGTGGGGGATGACCTGGACGGTGGCGCCGAGGAAGTCGCCGCGGCGCTCCTTCTTGATGACGGAGTCGTAGATCGCACCGGTGGTGACGTTCGACGCGCGGGTGAGGTTCTCGTCGATGAACCGCTCGTAGTGGCCGAGGTCGAGGTCGGTCTCCGCGCCGTCCTCCGTGACGAACACCTCGCCGTGCTGGTAGGGGCTCATGGTGCCGGGGTCGACGTTGAGGTAGGGGTCGCATTTCTGCATGGACACCCGCACGCCGCGCGCCTTGAGCAGGGTGCCCAGCGAGGCGGCGGTGATGCCTTTGCCGAGACCGGACACCACGCCCCCGGTCACGAATACGTACCTCACATCCCGGTCGGACACGGCGACTCCCTTGATCCACAACAGGCCTCGGAGAGGATAGCGCCGCCCTCGGTCGCCCCGTCGCGTCCCCCGGCGCGGTTGTTCGCTCGGTGCGGCACCTCTGCCGCCTCCGGCGCGGCGAGTGCTCCGCCCCAGAAGTTCGGTGGATATCCGGCGAGCGAAAAGCCGGTCGGGTATGGAAGTGGGACTCGAAGAGTCCAACTTCCATACGCCGTGGACGGGCGGCCACGCCCGATCCACGGGCACGGACGCAGCCTGCGCCCTATCGGTGTATATGGGTGCAGGCGAGGACACAGCTGCCGAGGCCGGGGTGCCTCCTGTGACGCCACAGAATCTTGCCGAG
>CAYTRV010000168.1:0-4756 GCA_964440285.1 uncultured Bifidobacteriaceae bacterium | reverse complement strand
CCGGCGTTCGCGCCGGCCACACGCCCCTGCTGCATCGCGTGTGCGCCGGTCAGCCCCTGCACCGCCACGTTCGTCATGCCTTGCGGCACCTCGACGCAGTCCCCGGCGGCGAACACTCCGTCGAGTGAGGTCCGCATCGACTCGTCGACGACGATCCCGCCGGTGGATCCCAGCTTGATGCCCATCGCGCGGGCGAGCGTCGTCTCCGGCTCCTTGTGGGTCGCGACCACGCAGATGTCGGCTTCGATCTCGCCGGCGCTCGTCGCAACCGCGCGGAGCCTGCCGTTTGAGCCCTCGAAGCCCGTGACGTCCACGCCGAAGCACAGCGTGCATCCGAGCTCCTCGAGACTCTTCTGCACCGGCTCGGCGACGTCCGGGTCGGCGACCTGCGAGAGCAGCCACGCCCCCGGGTCGACGAGGTGCGTCTCGATGCCGCGATGCGCGAACGCCGTGAGCATCTCCACGCCGAGCGGCGTCGATTCGAGCACCACGGCCTTCTTGACCCCGTTGAGGCGCTCGTTGAGCTGGACGCCGCGGCGGATGTTCTTGACGTAGGTGACGCCGTCGAGGTCGGTGCCGGGCACCTGCGGCAGCGTGTAGTTGAAGCCGCTGCAGACGACGAGGCGGTCCCACGCGATGGTCTCGCCGCCGGCGACGAGGATCCGGTTCGTCCCGTCGACCGCCGTGACCACCGTCTGGGTGCGCAGGTCGACCCCGGACGCGACGTACTGCTCAGGCCCGGCGAGGAAGAGCCGCTCGAACTCCGGGATCTCCTTGCCGAGAACGTAGGGGACGCCGCACGGCGAGTAGGCGACGTCCTCGAACTCGGTGCAGCAGATGACGTGCGCGTCCGGGTTCGTCCGCTTCGCCATCGAGGCCGCGCTGATCCCGGCCGCCCCGCCGCCGATCACGACGATCGTATGCGCTTCACTCACGCTGATGCCCCCTCAGTTCGGTCTGACCGCAGGAACCTATCGAATTGGACGCATCGGGTCGGCCCGGGCACGAACCGCCGCTGATTGGCGGTCTACTCGCCCCCCACGATCTCGTAGACGATCTCCGGCGGATGCTTGAGGGTGTTCGTGACCCAGCAGTACCGTGCGCCGAGCTCGACGCACGGCTGCAGCGCCTCCTGCGAGAGGGAGCTCTCCACCCGGACGTCGTATCGGCCGTGGCGGGGCTCGTCGGGCACCCGAGATGGCCGCACCTTCACGACGACGTCGGGGAGATCCACCCGTCGCTTCCTCGCCGCCCAGGCGACGGAGATGCACATGCAGGAGGCGAGGGCCGCCGCCAGCACCTCGGTCGGCATCGGGCCGCTGTCGCCGCCGCCGAACTCCGGTGGTTCGTCGACCCGCAGCGTGTGTCCGCGCCCGGTGACGTCGACGGCGAGACCGCCGCGCCACTCGGCCCGCCACGTGGCGTACTCGTACTCGTCAGTTCGAGTGTCCTGTCTCACAAGTGCCTTTGCGATCTGGCGGCTGCAAAGCTCCGCCGGATTTCGACCCGTCCGGGCGGGGACCTCCGCCTCGGGAGCTGTGTCCTCGCCTGCACCCATGTACCCCGATATGGGTGCAGGCTGCGTCGTTGTCCGCCGGGCTTTTCGCTCGCCAGATCATCAAAGCACTTGCGAGACAGGACATTAGCCAAGCATCCTCCGGTACAGACGCTCGTGCTCCTCGGCGCAGGCCGCCCAGGTGAACCGTGCCACCGTCCGGCGCCCCCCCTTCAGCAACCGGGCGCGCAGGTCGGTGTCGTGCACGGCGCTGACCAGCGCGTTCGACAGCGGCCCGGAATCCCCGGCGGGGACCATGATGCAGTCGCGCCCATCCTCGAGGTGCTCCCGCAGTACTGGCAGGTCGGTGACAACAGCCGGGATGCCCGAGGCGAGCGCTTCGAGCACGACGAGCCCAAAGCCTTCACGGGTCGACGGGAAGGCCAGCGCATCCGACGCCCGGTACAGGGATGCCATCTCGTCGTCGTCGATCGTGCCAAGGATGACGACGTCTGCGCCGTCGGGGACCTCGCCGGGCGGTCCCTCGTGGACCTCCAGACCGAGCCGGGCGGCATCCCCCCGCCACGCCTCCCGGTACTCGTGGTAGTCGAACATCGTTTCGCCGCCGCCGATCGCGAGCAGCGCCCCGTCGCCCAGACGTCCCCGTGCCCGGGCGAACGCCTCGATGAGCAACCGGCTCCCCTTGCGAGGCTCGATGCCGCTCACCGCGAGCACCACCGGCCGATCGCCCCATCCAAACCGCCCGCCCGCTGCGGCGCGGTCGAGCGGGCAGTCGGCGAAACGCGCGGCGTCGACACCGTTCGCCACGACATCCGACTGCACGCCGAACTCCTCCTGCACCCGGTCGGCCCAGTGCTGCGAGACGCACATCCGGTGATCCACGTCGAGGATCGACGCGCGCTGACATTCCAGGAGCACGGGGCTGGTGAACGCGTCGACGTGATGGATGGTCCGCACGATCGATTGGATCGCCCCCTCGGCCCGAAGCGCCAGCATCGAGCGCGCCGACAGGCAGTCCTCCGAGTGGCAGATGTCGGCGGGCCCGGCCGCCCGCAAACCGTCGGCCAGCACGTCGGCGTACCGGAGGATGCGTGCCTCGATGTCCTCATCGTCGCGGCGATCGACGGGCACGAGATGCACCGCGACACGCGGTTCCCGGAAGAACTGCGCGCCGTCGGGTGAGAGCGCCCAGAGTTCGACGTCATGCCCGCGATCGCCAAGGGCGTCGGCGAGATGCAACGCGTGCACGACCCCACCGCGCGGTTTCGTGGAGTACGTCGCGATGCGGATCCTCACCGGAGGATCGCCCTCAGCCGATCAGCGCGGCGGCCAGACGTGCCGCGTAGGCATTGGTCGGAGCGAGGCGCACCCCGGCCTCGGCGAGAGCGGCCTCCTGACGTGAGAGGACCTGCGGGTCAGACTCGGTGCCGCAGACGTGCGCCACCACGGCGAGACGATCGCTCCGGCCGAGTGCGTCGGCGATCGCCGGGAGCAGCGCGCCGGCGGGATCGTGGTGGCTGCCGTAGCCGAGGACCACGTCGAGGAGGATCACGGAGATGCCCGGGTCCGTCGCGACCTCGGCGAGCAGCCCCGCCCGGGCGAGCGGATCGATCATGGGGTGCGGCCGCCCGCGGGTGTACTCCTCCTCGCCCAGGTCGAGGCAGGCGTGGGTGGTCGGCGTCTCACCCGGCGCGAGCTTGACGGCGTTCCCGGCGGCGGCATTCGACTCGACCCGCGGCAGCCGATCGGCGAGGATCGCGGCGGCCTCACTGCAGAGCGTGCCGCCGGAGTAGAGCCCGCGGACGAGCCCGGGCTGCACCCAGTCGACCGCAGGGTTGGCTGCGGTCTCAGCCGCCGCTCCCACGAAACGCGCGGCGGCGACGGCGGCTTCCTCGAGGGTGGCCACAAGCGACACCCCGTCGGGTACTTCGAGGCCGGACGCCCCGACGAAGCACACCGCGGCGGGCTTCGACGTCGCCGCCAGGGCCGCAAGCACCTGCTCGGCGACGCTCGGAGCAGGCGGCTTCGACACGCAGAGGATCACGTCGGTATCGGGATCGGCCACCAACCGTTCGATGGCGTCCAGCATCGTGATCGCACCGACGTCCTCGTACAGGTCGCGGCCCCCGGTCCCATAGCAGGCGCTCACGCCCGTGCCGAACCGGTCGAGCAGCACCGTCACCTCCTGCGCGCCGGTGCCGCCGGCGGCGACGACCCCCACTGGTCCGCGCCGCACGACGTTCGCGAACGCGAGCCCCACACCATCGATGATGGCGGTGCCGCAGCCCGGCCCCATCACGAGCCGCCCGAGCTCGCGGGCCCGGCGCTTGAGCACGGCCTCGTCCTCAATGGTGACCCCGTCGCTGAAGAGCATGACATCCATACCGGCGCTGAGCGCCTTATGGGACTCGAGCGCCGCGTACTCACCGGGGACGGAGATCAGCGCGATATCGGCGGCGACCCTGGCGATGTTCCGCGGCACGACCTCGACCGGGCCGGCGCCCCCACCGCCGGAGCTCGCATCGAGCACCGCGGCGGCGGCACGAAGGCCGTCCTCGGCGGCATCCCCTCTTACGACGATCACGAGGTCGTCGGGACTCGCGCCGTCCGTCGCGTCATCCCACAGGCCCAGCTCGCGTGCCTCGGCGAGGTTCGCGGACGTTGCCATGAAGCACGCCGCCTGCTCGACGCCGTCGATCGCCTCGGCGGCACGCGCCGCGGCGAGAAGCTTTGCGCTGTCGGCCCACCGTCCCTTGCGGACGTCGCTTGCGATCACGCTTCCATCACCCTGCCCTCGTTGCCGACGAGGAGCGGCTCGGCCTGCGCGCCGAGCGCCTCGTCGTCGGTCTCCCGTTCACGCAGGATGGTGCCGCGACCGTCCTCGACCATGATCGCGGCCGGGCGCAGATGGATGAACGGCGACGCCTGCGCCATGGCGTACGCGCCCGTCTGACCCACCCACACGAGGTCGCCGACTCGCAGCGGAGGGAGGTCGACGTCGCGGGCGATTGCGTCGTGCTGCAGGCACAGGGGGCCGAACAGGCTCGTGGACCGCGCTTCGCCGTCGCGCGGATCGACGACATGCACCGGCGAGCGCTTCCACAGCACGCACGGCACCTGGGTGATGCCGGCGTCGACGACGACCGCGTGGCGACCGCGCCTGGCAACGACGCGGACGAGGAGCCAGCCGGCGTCGCGCACCAGCGCCCGCCCCGGCTCGAGGATGAGCTCGTACGGCCG
>CAYTRV010000167.1:0-4771 GCA_964440285.1 uncultured Bifidobacteriaceae bacterium | reverse complement strand
CTCATGACCCGTAGTCTGCCCGCGCCCCCACCTCGACGCCCGTCGAGGCGCGTTTGGCCAATTGGCCGTCGCTGCGAGTGCCAAATGGCCGAGCGACAGCTCGCGCCTGCCGCGCGCGGGCTCGTGACGGCCGGGTGCGCGGTGACGTACTTCCTCCAGATGACGGCAACGGCGACACGGAGGGTCAGATGAGGCGGTATTCAGGTTTGCGGCGGTGGGTACGGCCGGCGGCGGGGGTCGCGGCCCTCGGGGCGCTCTCCGCGCTGCCGGTTCTCGCCGGATGCGCAGGCGTGGAGACCGCGTCGGCCGCCGAGGCGACCCTCGAGCGCTTCACAAGCTGCGCGGCGCTGACAAGGTACGCGCAGACCCATGCCGTCGCGGACGTCGGTCCGTACGGCATCGGCGGCGGCGGGGTGCTCGCCTTGCAGGGCGGCACGGTGACCGGGGCCAACGTCGCCGGCGACGCGCTCCGGGCGGCGGCGCCGGAGGCCAAGGCGGCAGGCACCGACTTCTCCACCACCAACGTCCAGGAGGCGGGGGTCGACGAGCCCGACATCGTCAAGACCGACGGCAACCGGATCTTCGCGCTGGCCAGGAACCGCCTGTACGCCGTCGACGTCTCCGGCCCGGCGCCGCGCATCGCCGGATCCCTGGCGATGCCGAAGGACACCTTCGCGCGCGACATGCTGGTCAGCGGGAGCCGGCTGCTCGTGATGGGCGACGGCCCGGTCGCGGTCCGCCCGCTTCCCGCCGCCGGCGGGCCCTCCGCCAAGCTCGCGCCCGGCGCCGCGGAGCCGGGCGCCTCCACCGCGATCTTCCCGGCGTTCGGCGGCGCGGTCCTGACCGAGGTCGACGTGACCGACCTCGCCGCGATGAAGGTGGTGGAGACGATGGAGACGGAGGCCCGGTACATGAGCGCCCGGCTCACCGGTTCGACCGCCCGCGTCGTCATGGCCGCCGGCGCCCCTACCGGCATCGCGTTCGCCTACCCCACCGAGCCCGGCGCCGCCGCGGAGAAGGCGGCAGCCGCCGCGAACCGCAACGCCCTGTCGCGGACCACATCGGACGACTGGCTGCCGCGCTACTCGGTCACATCGGCCGCCGGCCGCACAGAGCCGCGCTCGATCGTGCCGTGCGACGCGGTGAGCCGTCCCGCGGACTTCTCCGGTCTCGGCACGCTCACGATCCTGACCGTCGACCTCGGGCGTGGTCTCGACCCAGTCGACTCGGACGCGGTGATGGCCAGCGGCGAGAACGTATACGCATCGACTGAGGCGCTGTACGTCGCGACGAACCGCTGGGCGATGCCCGGTGAGGACGGCGCCGCCGACGCGTTCAACACGACGCAGATCCACAAGTTCGACACGTCGAGCACCTCGGAGACCGGCTACCGCGGCAGCGGCACCGTCCTCGGGCACCTGCTGAACCAGTTCTCGATGTCGGAGCACGAGGGTGTGCTTCGGGTGGCGACCACGCAGTCGGGGTTCGGCCTGGTGGGCGGCGACGCGGTCGTCGGGGACGGCCGCGAAAGCCAGAGCTACGTGACCGTGCTCGACGAGCGCGGCGGCAAGCTGCGCCAGCTCGGCCAGGTGGGCGGCCTCGGCAGGGGCGAGCGAATCTACGCGGTGCGGTTCATCGGCGCCACCGGGTATGTGGTGACGTTCCGCCAGACCGACCCGCTCTACACCATCGACCTGTCCGACCCGTCCGCACCCCGCGTCGCCGGCGAGCTCAAGATCGCGGGCTACTCCGCGTACCTGCACCCGATCGGCGACAACCTGCTGATCGGCGTGGGGCAGGACGCCGACGAGCGCGGCCGCACCAAGGGACTCCAGGTGTCGCTCTTCGACGTCTCCGACCCCGCATCGCCGAAGCGCATCCAGCAGGGTGTGCTCCCCGGCGCGAACTCCGAGGCCGAGTGGGACCACCACGCGTTCCTGTGGTGGCCGGCGACGTCCCTCGCCGTCATCCCGTACCAGCGCTTCCAGACCGTAGCCGTCGAGGATGACGGGAGGACCGGCACGGTGATTTCGCCGGGCTCTGAGGAGGTGGGCGCGCTCGGAATGGTCGTGACGCGCGACGCCATCCGCGAGGCCGGACGGGTGATCCACCCGACCGGGCAGTTCTTCGCTCCCGGCGTCCGCCGCTCACTCGTCGTCGGCGACACCCTGTTCACACTGTCCGACACCGGCCTCAAAGCCAGCGGACTCTCCGACTTCGCCGAGCGGGCCTGGCTGCCGTTCACTTCGTGATGGGGCGGGGCGGCCGGCACCGCGGCCGCCCCTTCCGCGTTCAGCCTTCGCAGCACGCCGCGCCGGCGTCGACGCCGGCCAGGACGGTGTAGACCTCCCACGGCGCGCCGCCCGGGTCGGTCACCCAGACTTTGTCCTGGAGCGCGTAGCAGCACGCGGTCTTGTCCTCGACCCGCGTCGCGAGCCCGGCAGAGGCGAGACGTTCAGTCGCCTCGCCGACCTCCCCGGCCGTGTCAACCTCGACTCCGAGGTGGTCGATCGCGGTGGCATCGCCGGCAGAGCCCTCGAGGAGCACGAGCTTGAGCGGCGGATCGGCGATCGCGAAGTTTGCGTATCCGGGACGGCGTTTGGCGGGTTCGGCACCGAACAGGCGGCCATAGAAGTCGACGGCGGCGTCGAGATCGCCGACGCGGAGCGCAAGCTGCACACGGGACATCGGACTGCACCTCCAGACATCGATGATAATCAATGTCTCCCATCGTGACATCGATATTGACATCTGTCAATATCGATGTATGTCGAAGTCTTTGGAAGTCCTCGCCGGTCCAGGATGCTGCGCTCCGCTCGCAGCGAAACCGCTCGATGCGGCGGAGGCGACCGGCCTCGCCCGGGTGTTCAAGGCGCTCGGCGACACCGTCCGCCTGCAGCTTCTCGGTCTCATCCTGGCGGCCGACGGCGAGGAGGCATGTGTGTGCGACCTGAACGCCGCATTCGACCTCTCGCAGCCCACGATCAGCCACCACCTCAAGGTCCTCCACGACGCCGGGCTCCTCGAGCGCGACAAGCGCGGGGTGTGGGTGCATTACCGTGCGTCGGCCGACGCCCTCGATGCGCTCGCGGGGTTCTTCGAGCCGCCGCCGCGCGCGGGCCGCGGCCGGCGCGGGGCACTAGCGCTCCGGGCGTGACGTCCGGGCGCGGAGCGCCGCGGTCACAACCTGCTTCGCGACGCCCGGGCGTCCGTCGCGCCGGCCCCGGACGATCTCCACGACGGGGGTGCCTCCCCACTTGATGATCTCGAGCAGGTACACGAGGTACACCCCGGCGACGACGGCGGCCGCGAGCGCGAGCCCGATGCCGATGGTGCCGCCCGCGCGGACGCTGATGACGATCGCGACCGCGCTCATCAGAACGCACCACGCGTACATTGCAAGCACCGTCCGCCGCTGACTCCAGCCGATCGTGAAGAAACGATGGTGGAAGTGGCTCTTGTCGGCCGAGTACACGGGCATCCCGTGCTTGAGCCGCTTGAGGATCACGAACGAGGTGTCGAGGATCGGGATCGCGAGCACGATGAGCGGCAGGCCGATGGCGACGGCCGCGGCGCTTTTCATGACCCCGCCGACCGCGACACCGGCGATCACGAACCCCAGGAGCAGCGACCCGGCGTCGCCCATGAACACCCGCGCCGGGTGGAAGTTGTGAGCCAGGAAGCCGATCGCCGCGCCGGCGAGCGACGCGGCGATGATCGCCGGGGTCGCGCGGTCGAGCGATGCCGCCAGGATGGCGAACGTCGACAGGCCGATGCCGGAGACGCCGGCGGCGAGCCCGTCCATGCCGTCGGTGAAGTTGATCATGTTCGCGAGCGCGACGAACCACAGGACCGTAACCGGGTACTCGGCGACGCCGAGGTCGCCGACCCCGACGAACGGCAGCGTGATGTGGTCGATCGTCAACCCGGTCGCCACGGGGACGATCGCGCAGCCGGCCTGGCCGATGAGCTTCAGCGCCGGGTTCAGGTCGAACACGTCGTCGAGCGCCCCGACGAATGCGATGAGAATCGCGCCGACGATGAGGCCTCGCGCCTGGGTATCGAACGTCGGCAGGTAGTAGATCACCGGGATCAGGAACGCCGCGAGGATCGCCAGTCCGCCCAGCAGCGGCGTCGGCCTGTCGTGGATGCCCCGGCCCTTCGGTTCCGCGACCGCCCCGACGGCCCGCGCGAGATGCGCGGCCAGCGGAGTGAGCGCCACGACCGCCGCGGCGGCCACGACGGCGCACACGATGGGGATCAGCGTGGTCGTCATGAGAGGCTCCGCGCCGGGACGGCGCGCACTTCACTGATTCTACGAGGCGACGTCAGACACCTTCAATCGAATCGTGCGTTCTGAACCGCCGGTGCAGCATGCCCGCCGCCCAGACCACCACGCGTCGCGGGAGGACCGACGCGAGGGTCGTCGTGACGCGGGCGACCCACCCGATCGCCACCCGGCTGCGGCCGCGATCGAGCGCCCGCCACGTGGCGGCGACCACATCCTCGGCTGACTCCTGCGGGAGGAACCTGGGGCCGTGCGACGCTCCCACCGCCCCGTTGAACTCCGTCGCGGTCGGCCCGGGGCATGCCGCGATGGCGCGTACGCCGGTCCCGGCGAGCTCGGTCGCGAGGGCCTCGGTGAACGCCAACTCGAAGGCCTTCGTGGCCGCGTAGGTCGCCATGAACGGGATCGGCTGCCAGGCCGCCGCCGAAGAGACCACGACGATGGTTCCGTACCCGCGCTCGATCATGCCGGGGAGCACGTGGC
>CAYTRV010000166.1:0-4856 GCA_964440285.1 uncultured Bifidobacteriaceae bacterium | reverse complement strand
ACGGCCGCCGCCGACTGCGCTATCGCACCTCGTAGATCCGGTACGTGATGTGGGTTGGCATCTCGACCTTCCCCTTCATCACGGCCTGCACCTTGTTGAGCCAGGCGTACCGCGGGTCGCCGGTCTCGAACCGGGGAGCGCTGTAGACGGGGCCCGGCGCCTCGGGGTTGGAGAAGTCGCACCGGCCGTTGTACTGGGCCAAGATCAGCGCTCCGTCGTGGGTCTCCAGGGTGGCGCGGACGTCCAGCTGGAAGGTGCCATCAGCCGCCAATGAACCCCAGTCGGCGGTGGCCTGCCCCTTCATCCTCGCGTTGAGGCGCTCCCCCTCGATGCGGACGTCCGTCACGTCCACGATCAGGCGGGTGCCGAAGGGAGCCCCCTCGATCGTGTGGATGTCGCCGAAGCTGGCCCAGAGCGTCCCCATGGGGACAAGCTCGGCCTCAAGGGCGGCGCCCGTGGCCTCGTCGAGCTCGATCGCCATGTGTCCTCCCTCCTGCAGTGTTGGTTGCGGCAGAGCCACCTTACCTGCCCGCCGTTCCGCCGTCAGCAGCAAGCGCAGCAGCGCGGGAGGGCCCACTCGCGGCCGGTCGGGCAGGAGCGATCCCGGCTTAGCCCGGGCCGTGGCGTCGCCGCTGGGAGGTGCGGTGGGCGGCGGTCGACGCGCCCACAGATAACTGGCACTTTGGTGACACCCCTGTGCGTCACCGGCGCAGCGGCTGGGCCGCCTCCCCTCCCGCGGCCTCGCGCGCGCGATCGAACTTCTCGCTCGGCTCGTAGGCCCCGCCAGGCACGCCGCCGACGCACAGGTACCGCAGCCCCTCCGCCCCGACCCGGACTTTCCGTGTGGTGCCCGGAGGGATCGCCACCAGGCTCTCTGGCCCGAACTCGAGCCGCTCGCCGTCGACCTCGATCCACCCGGAGCCGCCCAGCCCGACGTAGAGCTCCTCCTGCCCGCTCGACGCCTCGTCGTGCTCCGGCGGGCCGTCGTCGCCCGGCCGGAAGTCGAAGAGCTGGACCCCGAAGCCAGAGATGCCCATGTCGTGGCGAACGAGCGCCACCCGCCCTCCGAACGCCCGGCTGAGCTCCGCGAAGGTGCGTCTCGTGTGTGCCATCGTGCCCTCTTCGTGATCGCCGTCCCCACTGGAACGACATCATCGCACAGGGGACGCGGCGCACCGGCTCGCCTGACGCCCGGCGTCCAGGTAGCGGGGTAGCGGACGTAGCGGACGTTCCGGAAGGGATATGTTCACGCCTCTCGCTCCGCGCCCTCACGCTCCCGCTCGCCCATGCCCCCGCGCCGTGGACGCGGTCCATGTCCGCCCCGGCGATGCGGAAACGCGCGACGAGCACATGCGCGATCGAGTCCTCGGCTGACACCACTTAAGACCGAGGAGGGCTCGGGTGCGCTCAGGCCGGGGAAGATCGCGAACGGAGCGGAGCGACGATCGGCACCTCACGCCGGCCGGCGCCTTCGGGCGCGACGGCGAGCGGCCCTTCAACGCCTCATCACTTCGGGAGCGCGCGCTCGCTGCGTGGAAGACGGCCGAGATCCCGCCGCTCGCCTGCGACGTCGACGCCCACCGACGCGAAGGCGACCACTGCCGGCCCACGGATACCTCACGCTGCACGAGGGGCGCCCCGCTTCGAGGAGTACCTCGCCGCCGCCAGTGAATAGCGCGCGCCCCAATGTGCGCCCCTCTCAGCGGGTCCCGGCGGGCCTCGGCGGGCTTTCGGAGGAGCGCGCTGGCAATTGGAATTGCCAGCAAAAGGGGTGTTTTTGGCTCTGTTACGAGCAGGACGATGACCGGACTCGAACCGGGAACAGCGGGTACCCTACCCACGATGGCGTCGATGGAGAGATCCGAGCTGGGCGGGAGTGGCCCGCCGCCGCCGCCGGCGCTGCCGCAGCTGCGCGCCCCGGTGGACTGGCGTGCGGTTCCCATCGACCCCGTCGACGAGCCCCTTGTCGCGATCGCCGACATCGGGCGGTCGGTACACGACGATCCGCGCTACCACGCGATGGGTCTCCCCGGCGCGTGTCTGAGGAGCACGGTCCGTGAGGGCGTCGCCGACCGGCTCGCGCGGGTCGTCGCGGCGCTGCCCGACGGGGTGACGCTGGTCGTGTGGGACGGCTGGCGCGCGTTCGAAACGCAGCGCGCCCTCTACGAGGACTGGATGGCGCAGGTGAAGTTGGCCCACCCGGAGTGGGACGCGGCGGCGGTCGCGCGCGAGACCGCGCGCTACGTGAGCGTTCCGAGCATCGACCCGGCGTGCCCGGCGCCGCACGTCACCGGCGGTGCGGTCGACCTGACGTTGGGCGACGGCGACGGGCGCCCGCTCGACCTGGGGACCGACTTCGACGCGTTCGTCCCGGAGGCCGGCGCGGTCGCGCTCGAGGGCGTCCCGGGCGCGGCGCGTGACTTCCGCCGCCGGTTGTTCTGGGCGATGGCCTCCGCCGGGTTCACCGCGTACGTCGAGGAGTGGTGGCACTTCGACTTCGGCGATCAGTTCTGGGGGGCCGTCACCGGGCAGCCGGCCCGGTACGGACCGATCGACCCGTCGGAGTGAGCCGGCTCGACGGGGAGCAGCGGCGCCTGCTGGCGTTCGCGGTGGCGTCACAGGCGTCGATCTCCATCGCCCTGTGGGGCCTCGGGGCGCTCGGCCCGGAGCTGCGCGAGGAGTTCGGGTTGTCGGCGGCTGCGCTCGGCGCGCTGCTCGCGGCGGGGTTCATCGGCAACGCGGTCATCCTGATCCCCGCGGGAACGCTGGTCGATCGGATCGGGCCGCGCACCCCGCTGATCGTCGGGGGCCTCACGTCCGGTGCGGTGCTCGTGGCGGCCGGACTCGCGCCGTCGGCCATCCTGGTCGGCGTCGCGCTGTTCGGGTACGGGCTCGCGGCGGCGTTCGTGTCGATCGCGGGGACCGTGTCGGTGTTCCACGGCTTCGACGCGGACCGGCGCGGCATGGCCCTCGGCGTGCGGCAGATGGCGGTCTCGGCGGGCGGGCTCGCCGCCGCCGGCCTCCTCCCGGGTCTTGCGGCCGTGGGCGGGGTGCGCCTGTCGTTGATCGTGAGCGGCGTGCTGGCGTCCGTGTTCGCCCTGCTGTTCGGGTTCGCCAGCCCACGGGGAGCGCTGCATTCGGGGCGATCCTCCGGAGGCCGGCTCGACCTCAGGGGGCTGCTCGCGACCCCCGGAATCCGTTGGGTCGTGGCCATCTCCGCGGTTCACGTCACCGCCCTGACCGCGGCATTGAACTTCGCGGTGCCGGCGATCGTCGACGACGGGGCGTCGGCGCCGGTGGGCGCCGCCCTGTTCGGCGTGATCAGCGGGTCCGCCATCGTGGGACGGCTCGCGTGGGGTCGCGTCGCCGACCTCGGCGGCGGGGTGCGCCGACGCGCGACGCTCCGCGACGTCGGCCTCGTCACCGTCGTCGGTGCGCTGCTCTACTGGGCGGCGGGCCCGATCGGCCCGGCGGCGCAGCTGCCGGCGATGGCGGTGTTCGCCTTCGGGGCGATGGGCGCGAACGGCATCCTGTACCTCATCGCCGGCGAACTCACCGGCCCCGCTCGCGCCGGGGAAGCGGTGGGGCTGGTGTCGATGACCCTGTTCGGCTGGAGCGCGCTCATGTCGCCCCTGCTCGGAGCGCTCGCCGACCACGCCGGGTTCGCGGTCCTGTGGCCGCTCTCCGCCGTGCTCGCCACGGGGACCGTGGCGCTGACGTTCGGTTTGAAGGCCGACGCCGGGCCGGTCAGGGGCGGCGTTTCGTTGTAGGAGCCCTTCCGGAGCTTCAGTCGCTCGCGGCTCGGATCTGGCGTTCGACCTCCACCAAGGCGTCGATGCGGTTGGTGACGATGCCGTTGACGCCGAGGCCGATCAGCCGGCGCATCTCCGCGTCGTCGTCGACGGTCCACGCGAACACGCCCTGGCCGTGGCGGTGCATGAGGTCGACCAGCCCCTCGGTGACGATGGATGCGGGGACGCCGACGCCCGCCATGTGGCTCTGTGTGCCGACGTCGCCCATCGCCATGCTCGCGAGCCCCGCGGCGGAGTCGACGAGGTGGATGACCGGGCAGCCCGGGTTGTGGGCCTCGAGCGTCTCCCACACTTCCGGCAGGAAGGAGATGAACGAGACGCTGCCGGTCATCTCGAGCTTGCGAACGATCGCCGCCGCAGGTTCGACCGCCTCAACCTCCTTGATGTCGAGGTTGACGCGGGTGCTTCCCCGAGCGAGCTCCAGGACCTGCTGCACGGTCGGCATGCGGGAGCCGCCACCGGCATCGAGCTTTCCGGCGTGGGCGGCGGTGAGCGCCCGGAGGGGCCCGGCGCCGGAAGTGGTCCGGTCGAGGGTCGCGTCGTGGAGGATGAGCGGCTTGCCGTCCTTCGTGAGGCGGACATCCGCCTCGATGACGTCCGCACCGAGCTCGATGGCCCGGGCGAACGCCGGGAGGGTGTTCTCGGGGAGTTCCGCGGACGCGCCGCGGTGGGCGACTTTCCACAACCGGGCGATCACACGCCCAGTCTACGCCCACCCTGCACCGCGTCGCCGACGACAGAAGCCCCGGTAGCATTGCCCTCGTGGTCACCTCGCGCGCCGCCCAACCGGCCCAGGGGCTGGCGCTGGTCCCGGCCCTCCTCGGGCTCGTGCGCTTCGCCCACACCGTCTTCGCACTGCCGTTCGCGCTCGCGGGGGCGTTCCTCGCGCGCATGGAGGTCCCGGCCGCCGCGCGCATCGGATGGATCGTGCTGGCGATGGCCGGCGCCCGATCGCTCGCGATGGCGCTCAACCGGTTGATCGACGCCGAGATCGACGCCCGCAACCCGCGGACCGGCGGACGGGAGCTGCCCAGCGGACGGCTC
>CAYTRV010000165.1:0-4860 GCA_964440285.1 uncultured Bifidobacteriaceae bacterium | reverse complement strand
CGCTGAACAGGCCGCTGCCCAAACCCTCGCCACGCGCCGCCGCAGGTACCGCTGACGGCGCCCGCCGATTCGCGGTGGCCTCAGCCCGTCGGGCTCGAACCGTCGCCGCCGGGGACCCACAGGACGTCGCCGCCGGCATCGGCGTTGGCGCCGCGGGCGAGGATGAACATGAGGTCGGACAGACGGTTGAGGTAGGCGACCGCGTTGGGGTTCAGGGCCTCCTCGTCGGCCAGGGCGACGGCCGCCCGCTCGGCGCGACGGCAGACCGTCCGGGCGTGGTGGAGCGCCGCGGCGGCCGGCGACCCGCCGGGCAGCACGAAGCTGGTGAGCGGCTCGAGCGGCTCGTTGACCCGGTCGCACAGCTCCTCGAGGCGCCTGACCTGCTGCGGTGTGATCCGCAGGCGCTCGCCCGGCTCGCCCCCCTGAGGCAAGCAGAGGTCGGCGCCGAGGTCGAACAGGTCGTTCTGGATCCCCGCGAGCCACGTGTCGTACCCGTCGGGGAGCGGCGTCTGGCGAGCCAGCCCGATCACGCTGTTGAGCTCGTCGACCTCCCCGTAGGCGACGACGCGCGCGCTCGTCTTCCGGACGCGGCTCATGTCCCCGAGGTGGGTGTCGCCGCCGTCGCCGAGGCGGGTGTAGATGCGCGTGAGGCGGACGATTCGCCGAGCCTACCCCGGCGGGTGCGCGTCTGCCCAGCCGCGTGCGAACCGTCTGGCCTGGTCGACGGTCCGCACGAATCCGACCACCTGCTCCTCGCGGAGCGCGTCGACGAGCTCGGATGTCCAGCGTCCCGGTGCGCGACCGAGGAGCTTGGCGAGCTCCGCCCCGTTCAGGAGCGGAGGAATGTGGCCGCGATCGACCAGGGTGAAATGCCAGCGGGCCATCTCCCGGGCGACGGCGAGGTGCCGTTCGATCTGCGGCGGCGTGGTGCGCGGACCGTTGGTGGCGAGACGGTCCGCGACGGACAGCACTATGAGCTCCACCTCGGCCGGGGCCGTCGAGCGCAGGTACCGATCGATCTGACGGAGCGACAGCGGCTGGCGGTGCACACAGAACCCGAGTGCCAGATGGCCTCGCACGCAGAGCGCGACGACCTCGCGGAACCGCGTCGACGTGCGGTAGCGACGGCACCACTCCTCGGCCATCTGCGCGCCCCGCCGGTCGTGGTGGAAGAACGTCGCCCGGCCCTCGGGCGTTACCGCGTACGTCGCGGGCTTCCCCATGTCGTGGAAGAGGGCGGCGAACACGAGGGCCTCGCCGCGGGTGAGCCCGTCCGCCAGCGGAGCGTGGAGCGCCTCGGCCATCCGCGGTCCCGACGACCGGAACACCTCGGTCGGGTCGGCGCGGATCTCGCAGACCCGCTCGGCGACCTCGAGGGTGTGCCCAAGGACGTCCTTGTGGTGGTAGGGCGTCTGCTCCAGCCCTCGCCCTTCTTCGAGCTCCGGGACCAGCACGCCGAGGACGCCGAGGTCGTCGAGCGCCTCGAGGCCCCGCCACGCGTCGGGGAGGCGCGCGATGCGACGAAGCTCCTCCGCGACCCGTTCGGAGGCCGGGCGCAGCACGTCCCCCGCGTCCATCCGTGCGCGAAGCCTCGTGGCGGAATCGACGCGGAACCCCAGCTGGCATGCCAGGCGGGCGAGGCGCACGAGCCGGACGGGATCGTCGCGGAGCACCGTCGGACCGACCATCCGCAGCACCCGCGCGTCGAGGTCGGCGAGCCCCCCGTGGCGATCCACGAGCTCCCCGCCGCCGAGGGGCAGCGCGAGCGCGTTGACGGTGAGGTCGCGTTTCGCCAGGTCGGCCTCGAGGCTCCCGCCTTGGAGCGGGGTGATGTCGACGGTGTACGGCAGGTCGCCGCCGTGTACCCGCCACGCCCCAAACGCGTCGGACAGGGGGAAGCGGCCGGCGCGATGGGCTCTGGCCAGCAGTCGCGCCGCCTCGCGGGCGTCGCCGTCGAGGGCGAGGTCGACGTCCGCGACCGGCCGCCGGAGCAGCGCGTCCCGGAGCCCCCCGCCGACGACCCACCCGGCCGGGCCGACCGGTGCGAGGGGGGCCAGTAGCTCCCCCAGCATCACGCGTGCTCGCGAGGCACCCGCGGCCCGACGGCGCAAACCACCTCGTAGTTGATCGTCCCGCGCCAACCGGCGAGCTCCTCCGCGGTCAGCCGCTCACCGCCCTGCGCCCCGAGCAGCACGACCTCGTCGCCGACCCGGTCGGTGGCCTCCGGCCCGAGGTCGACCGTGATCTGGTCCATCGACACCATCCCGACGACCGGCACGCGCCGGCCGCCCACGAGCACCTCCGCGGCGTTCGCGTAGGCCCGCGAGTACCCGTCGGCGTACCCGATGGGCACCACGCCGATCCAGCTGCCACGGGCGGCGCGCCACCTGCGCCCGTACCCCACGCTCTCCCGGCCCAGGATCGGCTTCACCGACGACAGGTACGACGCGACGGTCATCGCCGGCCGGAGGCCGTGCGCGCCGGGGTCCCGTCCGAACGGATCGCAGCCGTAGACGGCGATGCCGCAGCGCACCATGTCGAAATGGGTGTCGGTGGAGCGGAGCGTCGCCGCGGAGTTGGCCGTGTGGAGGATCGCACCGGGGAATCGGTCGCGCAGCGGCCCGGCCATCGCCCTGAACCGCACGAGCTGCTCCACCATGAATCCCGCGTTCTCCCCGGCGGTCTCGTCGGCGCTCGCGTAGTGGGTCATGAGCCCCGCGACCTCGATCCGGGGATCGTCCGCGGCGTCGGCGAGCGCGGCGACGGCGTCACGTCGGGCGCCGAGGCGCCCCATGCCGGTGTCGAGCTTCAGGTGGACTCGCCGGATGCCCGCGGCGGCGGCGGCCGCGCACCCTTCCGGTGTCCAGACGGCGATATCGCATCCGGTGGCCGCGGCCCGGCGCCACTCGTCGCCGATCAACGGACCCCAGAGGAACAGCGGCGCGTCGATGCCGCCGCCGCGGAGCGCTTCGACCTCGGCCAGGGTCGCGAGCCCGAGCCTCGTGGTGCCGCCCTCCAGCGCGGCACGAGCGACAGGGATCGCGCCGTGTCCGTAGGCGTTCGCCTTGACCACGGCGGCAATCTCGGCCCGGCCGGCGGCGCGGACGAGCACGCCCACGTTGTGGCGGATCGCCCCGAGATCGATCCGTGCGACGCTCCGCTGTGCCATCAGGTCAGCCGGATCGCCTCGGGGAGACCGTCGATGAGGTCGCCCGCGATCGTTCCGTCCCCGCGGTCCGCCAGCACACCCGCCCGGGCATGCACCGCGACCCCGGTCGCCGCGGCGGCGAGACCCCCCATGCCCTTCGCCAGCATGGCGGCGATCACCCCGGTCAGTACGTCACCGGTGCCGGCGCTCGCCAGCGCGGATGTGCCCACGCCGTCGACGACGACCGTCCCGTCAGGTTCGGCGATGATGGTCCCCGGCCCCTTCAGGACGGTCACGGCGCGCGCCGCGTCCGCCAACCGTCGCGCCGAGTCGAGCCGCGACGTGTCGACCTGGTCACGGGCGACGCCGAGAAGCCGGGCCGCCTCGCCGGCGTGAGGGGTGATGACGGTCGGGGCGCCTCGGCCGGCGAGCCACGACGGGCGCCCAGCCAGATGCCAGAGGCCGTCGGCATCGATGACCACCGGCAGATCGATCGCCTCGAGCACGCCTCGAACGAACGTCGTCGTCGCATCGTTGCGCCCGAGGCCGGGGCCGAGCGCCACCGCGCTGACCCTGCGGGCCTCCGCAACGACCGCGTCGAGCGACGCGGGCGTGAGGTACCCGTCGACATCGGGGATCGGCGCGCTCATGATCTCCACCATGCCCGCCGCGTACAGCGGTTGGAGCGATCCGGGCACCGCCGCCACCGTCAAACCGGCGCCCGCCCGCAGGGTCGCCGTCGCGCAGAGCGTGCCGGCCCCGGTGAGACCGGGCGAGCCCGCGATCACCAGCACCGCTCCGGCCGCGTACTTGTCACCATGACCCCGCTTCGGCGGGACCGTGCCGGCGCCGGGTCCGGCCAGCCACGCGCTCGGCGTGGACGGCGCCGGACCCGGAATCCCGATGTCGACGACGACCACCTCCCCCGCCCGCTCACGGCCCGGTTCGATGCGCAGCCCCGGCTTGTCGCCGTGGAACGTGACGGTCAGCTCGGCGCGGACGGCGGCGCCCGGGACCGTGCCCGCGTCGGCGTCGACACCCGAGGGCATGTCCAGGGCGACGACACGACGGCCGCAGCGTTCGAGCGCCTCCACCACCGCACCGACCGGCCCGCGCGGCGCGCCCCGGAGGCCGATGCCCAGCAGCCCGTCCACCACCAGCCGATCCTGCTCGAGCAGCGCCGGCGTGAACGTCCGGGCACGCAGGCCAAGGCTGCGGGCAACCGCCGCCATGGTCATCGCGTCCGGCGTCTTCGGCGCCTGCCCGCGAGGGGCGGCCACCTCGACCTCCCAGCCGGCGTCGGCGAGATGGCGTGCGACCGCGTGGCCGTCGCCGCCGTTGTTCCCCGCGCCGCAGACCACCAGCGCCGAGGTCTCCTCCGGGAAGCGGTCGAGGATCGCCAGGGTGGCCGCGAGGCTCGCGCGCTCCATCAGCACGATCGACGGGATGCGGTGCCGTTCGCTCGCCCGGCGGTCCGCGAGCCGGAGCGCGTCCGCGTCGAAGAGCGGCGTGCAGCCCGGAATCGGGGGCGAGGTCGTGGATCTTGCGATGGGCACCGCGCGAATCCTAGTGCTCCCGCTCGGGGGTTCGGCAACGAATCTGGCGAGCGAGAAGCCCGCCGAACGCGGACGCAGCTGCGCCCGATACTGGTATGTATGGGCGCAGGCGAGGACAAGGCTCCCGAGGCTTGCGCCAATCGCCGGCCCCGAAAT
>CAYTRV010000164.1:0-4894 GCA_964440285.1 uncultured Bifidobacteriaceae bacterium | reverse complement strand
ACGCATCGTTCACACGCGAAGTGGGCCATCCCGCGACGCAGGCGATCAAGGCCTCGGACAAGGTCATGTTCGAGGTGTACCGGGAGGGGCACTACAACCGGACCTTCCGGGTCGTGTACTTCACGGAGCTCGGCGACCACAACCGGGAGCAGGAGTTCAACCGTGCGCTGGCCGGGGACCATTTCATGGACGGGTTCCTCGCCGGTTCGACGAAGGAACGCGGTAAGGAGGTCATCGCCGTGTTCCTCCAGCGTCTGAACGACGGCAATGACCTCCCCGCCGACGAGCTGCGACGGGAGCTGGGCGACCTGCTGGCGTAGGGCTTGCCCGTTGCCCTCGTTTGGCGTCGACCGTCTGGTCGACGGTGCCGGCAGATCAGGGCCAACGCGGCCGGCCGGGTCAGTCGGTGGCCGGGGGCAGAATGTCGGGGAGTCGCTCCACCGGGTAGATAGGACGAGTCACAGTCCCGGCGGCAACACCAGCCAGGCGGTCCCCACGGACCGGGGTGAGCCCGGCGGGCGGGCCGACTCATCGCAGTCCGGCGCCCCCACGTGACGGGGGGTCGGAGGCGGGGAAGGACCCCTCCGATGCCTCCGCGACGATATCGATCGTCTGCTCGTCCGCGTCGGTCGCCGGGTCGGCGGTCGGCTGCGATGTCTTGCCCGCCGAGGCGGCGGCCCCCCGCTCGTCCGGAGGGGCATGCTCGCCTGATGGTGCTCCTTGTGCTGGATCGTCCATCGGATGGGACGCCGGGCGGTTGAGGGGCGTTCGCTGCTGGACCGCGCGCCGTCCTTCGAATGTAGCGCGATGCCGTCGCCGCATGTCACCCCTTGACCGTCGCGGCGTTGAATCTCATACTTCTCCACGGTGTTCGTGGTATTTTGCGCTGGGGCGGGGCCTCACGCAGCCGGCGGGGGCATCGGCGATCGACAAAGGGAGTCCATGAGCGCGACCGAGTGGAAGCAACGGCTGACCGGGCAGATGTCCGCCGATCTCGCGGAGGAGATCGACATGTTCGAGGCGCAGATCGCGCTCCGCAGCCAGGGCAAGATGGAGGACCGTGTCTTCGCCGAGACGCGCCTGCGACGGGGTGCGTACGGCCAGCGCTACGACAACGGCCAGCGCAACGACGGCATCGCCACGCGGCGGCTGGAGTACCCGTCCGGCGAGCTCACCAAGGGCCCCGACACCGTGTGGGACGCCCCGGGGATGCTCCGCATCAAGATCCCGTACGGCGGGGTCACCCCCGAGCAGCTCGAGGTCATGGCGGAGCTCGCGGAGGAGTACGCCGACGAGATCCTCCACGTCACGACCCGGCAGGACATCCAGCTGCACTTCATCCACATCGAGGACACGCCCACGATCATGCGACGGCTCGCCGCGGTGGGGATCACCACCCGCGAGGCGTGCGGAAACTCGGTCCGCAACGTCACCGCCTGCCCAGTCGCCGGCGTGTGCCGCACCGAGGTGTTCGACGTCACCGGCTACGCGGACGCCCTCACCCGGTTCCTGCTCGGGCACCCCGACTGCCAGGACTTCGGGCGGAAGTTCAAGGTCGCGTTCTCCGGCTGCGCGGGAGAGGCCTGCGGGCTCGTGCGCATGCACGACTTCGGCGCCCTCGCGAAGACCAGGCTGATCGACGGGGTCGAGCGCCGCGGGTTCGAGCTCTACGTCGGCGGCGGCCTCGGGACGAGCCCGTACCAGGCGAAGCTCTACGCGGATTTCCTCCCGGTCGAGGAGCTCCTGCCGACGGCCCAGGCGATCGCCCGCGTGTTCGCGCGGCTCGGCGAGAAGCAGAACCGCAACCGGGCCCGCATCAAGTTCCTGGTCGCGAAGCTCGGCATCGAGGAGTTCATCGAGCTGGTCGAGGAGGAGCGGGCGATCCTCCCGCACGACCCCCGGTGGACCGCATACCTCCCGGAGGTCGACCGGTTCGACGAGACCCCGCTGCACCCGATCGTGCCGCCGAACGGCGCGGTGCCGACCGACGGGTTCGGCCGTTGGCTCGCCACCAACGCCTACCAGCAACGCCAGGAGGGGTACGTCACTGCGACGGTCGCGCTGCCCCTCGGCGACATCTCGTCGTGGCAGACCCGCCGGCTCTCCGACATCGCCCGCGATTTCGTCGGCGACACGGTGCGCTTCACCGTCGAGCAGAACATCGTGCTGCGCTGGGTGCGCGAGTCGGACCTGCCGCGCCTCTATGCCGCGCTCGCGGAAGTCGGGCTCGCCGAGGCGGGCGCCGGCACGATCCTCGACATCACCGCATGCCCCGGCACCGACACCTGCAAGCTCGGCATCTCCTCGTCCCGCGGGTTGGCGGGGGAGCTGCGGGAGCGGATCGCCGCGACGGCGTTCGAGCTCGACGAGGCGGTGCGCGGCCTGCGGATCAAGGTGAGCGGGTGCTTCAACTCGTGCGGCCAGCATCACGTCGCGGACATCGGGTTCTTCGGCAACAGCCGCAAGATCGGCGGGCACGCCGTGCCGCACTTCCAGGTCGTGCTCGGCGGGAAGTGGCAGGACAACGGCGGCGCGTTCGGACTGGCCATCGGCTCGGTCCCGTCGCGGCGCATCCCGGACGTCGTCGAGCGGATCACCACGCGGTTCGTCACCGACCGGGTCGATGGGGAGAGCTTCCAGGACTTCTGCGCCCGCATCGGCAAGAAGGAGCTCGCCGCCATGCTCATCGAGGAGTACAAGCAGGTGCCGCCCTACGAGGTCGATACCTCGTACTACTCCGACTGGGGCGACCCGCGCGAGTTCTCGATGGGCGACCTCGGCATCGGCGAGTGCGCCGGAGAGGTCATCTCCCGCACCGACATGGAGCTGTCGATCGCGGAGAGCGTGGCGTTCGAGGCGCAACTGGCCCTCGAGGAGGGCGACCTGGTCCGCGCCGACGAGCGCGCCTACCAGGCGATGATCGCCGCGGCGCGCGGGGTGGTGGCGCTCGAGCTGCCGAACCTCCCGACCAGCGAGGACGAGGTGGTCCGCGAGTTCCGGGAGCGCTTCTACGACACCAAGGTGTTCTTCGACCGCTTCGCCCACGGCAAGTTCGCGCGGCCGTTGTTCGCGCGGCACGGGTCCGGGCCGGTCGAGGGCGCCGATGCCGTCCGGGAGCTCGTGGAGGAGACGCAGCTGTTCATCGACGCGGCGCACGCCTGCCAGATCCGCGTCGCCGAGTCGCGCACGCTCGAGGTGTTGGTATGAGCCTGCAACGCGTGTCGGTGGCCGTCCCGTTCGCCGGCGAGGTCGACCCGGAGGCGTTCGTGCCGGTGTTCCACGACTGGATCCGGCGTGGCGCGGTGGAGGGCCTGCTCATCGACGTGGCCCGCTACGCCCACGTGCACGAGGGGCCCGGCGTGCTGCTCATCGGTCACGAAGGCGACTACTCCGTGGACTTCCTCGGTGGGCGGCCGTCGCTGCGCTACTCGCTGAAGCGCGACGAGCCGGGGACGCCCCGCGAACTCGTCGCCCGGTCGCTGCGACGACTCGCCCATGCGATCAGCGAAGCCCTCGTCGTACCGGGCATCGCCATCGACGACCGCGAGATCGACGTCCGCGTCTACGACCGGCTCCGGGCCCCGAACACACCGGAGACCGCCGCGGCGCTCACCGGGGAGATTGAGGCCGGGGTGAGCGACGTCTTCGGCGAGGTCACGCGCGAGTCGCGGATGCTCTCGGACGATCCGCGCGAGCCGTTCGGGCTGCGCATCCGGTTGGAAACTGGTCGGGTCGCAACAGCTGCCTGAGCCGGGTCGGATCTGGCCGACCTGGCACCGACTGGGGTACGCGAGGGCGAGATTCAGCGGGTGCTCGAGGCGGCGACCACGCCGCGGGATAGGGCCCTCGTCGCCCTGCTTGTCGGGTGCGGGCTTCGTGCCGGCGAGGTCGTCGCCCTCGACGCCGGCGACGTGCTCGAGGGCGAGGGAGGCATAGTCCTGCACGTCCGCCAGGGCAAAGGACGGAAGGACCGCACGGTGCTCGTCCCGGGTGACGTGGCGGTGATCATCCGCGGGCACCTGCACCGCGAGGGCGGCGCATGGGCGACGATTCGGGCCCGATCACGACCCTGTCTTCTTGGAAACCCCCCGGGAGGGTTTCCGTCAAGAGGGGGCCAAATCGGTGCGTGAGGGCCACCGCCCGAAAAGAGCGCCCCCCAAGGGGGCCCGCAGACGAGTTGTCAACGCTCCGCGAGCACGTCGCCATAGGTGTCCTCTGAGCGCCGCCGCACAAGGTCGACGGCGATGAAGGTGATGTCGATCCCGATCCATCGTCGCGCAGGGCTTGCGCCGCCGCGACGGTGGTGCCGACGGGAGTGTCCGTAGCGCGGCTCCAACTCGGCGACGTGGCCGAGCGCGGTCGGTGGTCGTCGACCGCGTGGGATCCCGGGCCGACGGGAAGTTGGGATTGGAAGCGGCGCGGCCAGCGGATGCACGTTCACCGGGAACGGCGCGATCGGCCTCGCCAAGGTCAACGGCGGGCTTCCCGCGTACGGGATGGACACGACGGAAGGAGCGACGGACACCTACCGATTCGTCCTCGGGCCAGGCAACTCGGTGATCGACGCGGTGCTCTCGAACCGCCAGTCAATGGAGGACGACGGGACGATCCTGCGCGTGCCGCCGCTCCCGGTGAAGGTGCTCCCTGTCCTCCGGACGTTCACGATCGACACCGAGGACGTCTATCAAGGCAACGCCAATGAGCCCGGGTCCGCCAGCGACGGGGCCTACACGTGGAGCTGGAACCTGCACGGCTGAGCCGGGTTCGCGCATCGACGCCATCGGCCCGGTCACGGCTCACGCGCACGGCCGACGCCTCGTCGTAGGACGAACGTCCCAAACCCTGGACGCCCTGAGGTTCTCCGGCCCTCCTCGCAGCGCCTCTGGATATACTG
>CAYTRV010000163.1:0-4955 GCA_964440285.1 uncultured Bifidobacteriaceae bacterium | reverse complement strand
GGCGGCCGGTCGTGGGTGGTTCCCGAGTCACCCGTCCCCCAGACCCACCCCTCGACGTCGCCATCGCCGACTCGGGCGGACGCCGCGCCGCTCGGCGCCCACGACCAGCCGCCTCGGTGGTCCCCGCGCCAGTAGCCCCAGTACTCGGGGTACTCGGCGAAACAGTCCCCGCCGGTCACGCCCACGCCGGCGAGCGAGCACACGGCCTGCCCGCCGAAGCCGAACGAGTGCTGCAGGCCGTGCTGCCGGCCGGCCAGCTCGATGAGGTGGATCCCGGTCACCGAGGCAGCGTCGAGCGTGACGCAGAGGCGCAGCGTGCGCGAGCCGGTGTCGACGACGAGCGCCGCGTGCGGGCCTGCCTCCGAGGCGCACGCCACGGTCGGCATCGCCACCGAAGGCGCCAGCCCCGAGAGGGCGAGCGCCGCGACGGTCGCGAGGGCTCGCAGGCGCCTCACAGCTCAGTGGCAGCCGGGAACCGACGGCGGCGCCCCGGCCACGGGCTGCTCGTATGGGAACGGCATCAGGAGCAGGCCCGGCACCGCGCCGATCGTCGCGCCGAGGTCGGGGGGCGTCCGACGGCCCGCCGACCACGTGTAGGCGAAGGCCCCGCACCGCCTGTATTGCAACGCTCGGAGGGCCTCCAGGGAGCCGGCCGGGATCGCGACGCCGAACGCCGTGTATGCCTGGAGCACGAGCGCGGTCGAGTTGGCGTCGGTCGTTCGGAACCCGAACGTGTAGCCCCACCCGCCGAACCCTTCGTCGCGCATCATGTCGAGGTAGGCGAACGGGTTGGCTGCGAACTTCGGCGACAGCGGATCCAGCGCCATCAGGGCGTACGAGGTGGTGTTGGTGTCCGAGCGGAAGAAGTCCTGGGCCGGGTTGTCGATCGACCGGCAGTGGTCGGTGTCGCGGCCGTCCTTCCACGGCTTGGCGTACTCCCAGCCTCCGTCGGGGCACTGGGCGGAGTACAGCCACAGCGCAGCCTGCGGGTCCGGGGAGCCGGTGTGCGCGGTGCCCGCGAGCACCGCGAGCGCCTGATCGAACACGGTCGCCCCCGCGTACCTGCCGCTCGGCAGCTCGGTCTCGGTGATCTCGCCCAGCAGGTCGTGGCCTCCGAAGTTGGTCGCGTCCCGCCCCGCGGACTCGATCGCCAGGACCACCTTCGCGCGTAAGCCCGTCGTGTTGACGTTCCCCTGGGTGGTGTTGCGACGCAGGAACGCCACGGCGTCGTCGACCCGGTTCGGTCCCACGCCGGCAGCGACGAGCGCCAACACCGCGTCGGCGGTCGATCCGATCGGCGAGAACGCGGGGAACGAGCCGTTCGGCTGCTGAGCCTTGGCGAGGTGGGCGGCGGCGCGAAGGGCGCGGGTCGGGTCGTCGATGACGCCGGCCGCGGCCGATCCGGCGGTTGCCAGGACGATCGAGGCCGAGCAGAGGAAGACACTCACCCGTCGGGTGACAGGGGCCATGGGGCACTCCTTCCCGGGCGTCCGCGCGCCCATATGGGAACGACCCTCCCGCGTGAGGAGGGTCGACGCTGGGCCGGTGCCCGGCGGCCGGTCCCCTTCCCACGAGGGGTCGTTCAGCCGTTCGCATCGCGCAGGGCGGCCTGGCTCGCCCACCTTTTCGGCCTTCTGGCCGGGGGGGTGGGCCTACAGTTGCGGGACAGCGCCGGATTCCGACCGGACTTCGCCTCGCGACGCGTTGCGGGCGGACGGTAGCAGGTCTCGGGGGCAAGCGCACCGGCCGGCTATCGCGCCGGTCAGCTGGGGGGGCATACTTCGCCATCCGACCCGGAGGCTGAGCCGGAGACAGGATATGAACGAACGTCCGATGAGCCCGTCGGGATGAGGTCCGACCCGGCGGCGGAGCTTCCCCGAGAGCTCCGTCGCGATGTCCGGCTGCTCACGACCCTGCTCGGGCGCTCGATCGCCGAGCACGGAGGCGAGGGGTTGCTCGAGGCCGTCGAGCGACTCCGCCTGGCAACGATCCGTCTCCGTCGTCAACCGACCGCGACCCGGCGCCGGACGGTTCAGGAGATGGTGGCGGCGTTCGACCTCGACACCGCCGAGAGCGTCACGCGGGCGTTCACGGCCTACTTCCAGCTGGTGAACCTGGCGGAGGAGCACCACCGGATGCGGTCGCTCAGGGCTTCCGTGCGTTCGGGCGGTCGCGCCGTCGATCCCGTTGAGGCAGCGGTGGCCGAGCTCGGTGCGGAGCGAGCCGGAGCCCTCGTGTCTCGGATGCGACTGCATCCCGTCTTGACCGCGCACCCCACCGAGGCGAAGCGACGGGCCGTGGTCGAGAACCTCTGGCGGATCGCCGATCTCCTCGAGCGGCTGGAGGACGAGCGACTCTCACCCGCCGAGTCGGCGGGCGTGCGGCGGCGGCTCGCGGAAGAGGTCACGAGCCTGTGGCATACCGCGCCGGTCCGTCGCGACCGGCCGACGGTCCTGGACGAGGTGCGGGCCACGCTCGCGCTGTTCGACCAGACGATCTTCCTGGTGGCCCCGCTCCTCTACCGGGAAGTGGAGCGGTGCCTTGACCCGGAAGGATCGGGTGTGCTGCCGACCGGCGTCCCGGCGTTCATGCGCTGGGGCTCGTGGGTCGGGGCCGACCGAGACGGGAACCCGTCGGTCACCGCCGAGATCACCCTCGCGGCCGTGGAGGTGCAGGCCGAGCACGTGCTCCGCGGGCTGGAGACGTCCGCCCGAAGGATCGCGCGGAGCCTGACGGCGGCCGATGACGATGTCCCGGCGAGCCCGGCGCTCCGGCGCTCGCTGACGCGAGACGAGCGGCTGCTCCCCCGGCGGGGATCGGAGCTCAGGCGGATCCTGCCCGACGCGCCGCATCGGCGGAAGCTGGTGCTGGTCTCGGAACGGCTCGGTGCGACGAGGGCCGGGCGCCCCGCCGGCTACGCCGGGCCGGACGAGCTCCTGAGGGATCTGCGGACGTTGCGAGGTTCGCTCGACGAGGGCGGTGCGGCACGCCTGGCACACGGTGAGCTCCAACACCTGATCTGGCAGGCCGAGACGTTCGGCTTCCACCTTGCGGAGCTCGAGATCCGGCAGCACGCCATCGTGCACGACGCCGCGCTTCGAGAGCTGGCGCCGTTCGCCGCCGGCGACGCGGACGCGCTCGATCGCGTTGCGACCGGAACCGAGCCGCCCGTCGCTCGGCCGAGGAGCGCGGCCGCTCGCGAGGTGCTGGCGACCTTCCGCGCGATGGCAGAGATCCAGGCGCGCTACGGGATGCCTGCCTGCCACCGGGTGATCGTCAGTTTCACGCGCACTGCGGCGGACGTCGCCGCGGTGCACGCGCTGGCGCGTCTGGCCGTGCCAGACGCGCCACCCACCGTCGACGCCGTCCCGCTGTTCGAGTCCTCGCGGGAGCTCGTCGACGCGACGCGGATCCTCGACGACGTGATGAGGATCGGCGGCGTGCGCCGGCGGGTACGACAGCGCGGCGGCCGGGTCGAGGTGATGCTCGGGTACTCCGACTCGGCGAAAGAGGCCGGGGTGCTCGCGGCGAACCTGACCCTGTACCGGGCGCAGCGGGAACTGGCCGCGTGGGGCCGCCGCCGCGGCCTGCAGCTCACGATCTTCCATGGACGCGGCGGGGCGCTCGGCCGCGGCGGCGGCCCCACCAACCGCGCGATCTTGGGCCAGCCGCCGGGGTCAGTAGACGGCCGATTCAAGGTGACGGAGCAGGGCGAGGCGGCGTTCCAGCGCTACGGCAACCCGAGGGTCGCCCTTCGACATCTCGAGCAGGTCACGAACGCCGTGCTCCGGGCGCCGGGAGGCTATGAGCCCGATCCCGCTGCCGGGTTCGATCACGAGATCGCGGCGATGGAGCGCGCCTCACGGGAGGCGTACCGACGTCTGGTCGACGACCCGCGCTTCCCGGCGTTCTTCACGCGCGCGACACCGATCGACGCGATCGCCGAGCTGCCGATCGCGTCGAGGCCGGTCTCTCGTTCTACCGGAGGTTCGGTGGAGGAGCTTCGCGCGATCCCGTGGGTGTTCGCCTGGACCCAGAGCCGGGTGAACCTGACGGGATGGTTCGGCTTGGGGTCGGGGCTGGAGGCCGTCGCGGCCGAGCGAGGCGGGCTGCAGAAGCTGAGGAAGATGGCTCGACGGTGGCCGTTCTTCGCCTCGTTCCTGGAGAACGCGGAGCTCTCGCTCGCCAAAGCGGACCGGGAGATCGCGGGGGCGTACCTCGAGCGCGGGGGGGAGCCGGAGCTCGCCGCGGCGATCCTCGACGAGCTGGACCGGTCGGAGCGGATGGTGCTGGCGGTGACGGGAGGCGAGCGGGTGCTGGAACGACGCCCCGAGCTGCGCCAGGCGATCGATCTGCGGAGCCCGTACATCGACGCGCTCTCGTTCCTGCAGCTGCGGTTCCTGGACGAGCCTGGAGCCCGCGCCGCTCGCATCGTGCAGGCCACCATCAACGGCGTGGCCGCAGGCCTGCAGAACACCGGCTAGGCGACCGCTCCGCGCCGCGCCGTCCCGGCGCCGCTAGCCTCAGCCCCAGGAAGGCGGGTCGGCCCCGACCTGATCGAAGGTGCACGAAGCCGGCTCTCGGTCATCGCGCCACCGGACGAACGTGGCCGCGTGCCGGAACCGTCCCCCTTGGAGCCGATCGAACGACACCTCGCACACGAGCGCCGGTTCGAGCGACACCCACGCGGTGTCACGCCCCGCCGACCACCGACTCGGTCCCCCGGGCGAGCGCGCATCCTCGCCGAAGCCCTCACCGCCCTCGAGCGGCGCGAGCGCTTCCCGGATCGCGCGCCGCTCGGCCGCGCGGAACGACGATGTATGGCCCACGTAGTGCAGGCGACCATCGCCGTCGTAGAGCCCGAGGAGAAGCGAGCCGACGCCTTCGCCGTCCTTGGCCACGCGGTAGCCGCCGACGACGCAGTCCGCGGTCTTCCGATGCTTCACCTTGATCCA
>CAYTRV010000162.1:3067-5003 GCA_964440285.1 uncultured Bifidobacteriaceae bacterium | reverse complement strand
CCCTTCTTCGTGGCGTAGTCGTGCGGGTCGATCTTGGGGCGGAACTTGATCTCCTTGATGGTGATCGTACTCTGGTGCTTGCGGGCCTGTTTGGCCTTCTGCTCCTGGTCGTAGCGCCACTTGCCGTAGTCCATGATGCGGCAGACCGGCGGCTGCGCGTCGGGCGCGATCTCGACGAGGTCGAGGTCCTTGTCGGCGGAGAGCTCGAGGGCGTTGCGCAGCGACACGATGCCGACGTTCGTTCCGTCGGCGTCGATCAGGCGGACGCTCTCGCCACGGATCGCCTCATTGATTCGGGTCGATGGTCCCGGCGGCGGCCGGGTGTCCGGACCGCGCCTAGGAGGCACGCGAAGCCTTGCTCGTGGTCAGCCCTGTCCTCCGGGACGTCGGGTGGGCGCGCTCGCAGACGGGCACGGATGTCGCATGGTGTCGATCGGGGCGCAGATCACGTTCAAGTGCGGCGAGGATAGCAGCGCTCGCCGGGTGCGTGAAGCGAGCCACCTCCTCGGGGGCGCGCGCAGGGTCCGCGACGAACGGCCAAACCCCGCGGGTGGTGACTGGACGCCGGGCGAACGACCGGGGCGTCCGGTGGTGCAACCCTCACGGTATCGCCCTACGGGCGCCCGCCCGAGTGAGAGGAGCATCGTCATGGAGCTCGCACGCAGGATCGCCGCACCGCATTGGGGTGCGAATGGCCGCACCCGGCGGTTGTCGGTGGCGGGTGGCGCGCCGACCCGCGCCGACGAGACGACCGTGCGCCACCTCATGGACGTCGCCCACGCCGCGCTCGGCTCGGAGGACCTCGCCGCCGTGCTGGTGGTGGTCCTGAGGGAGGCGGAGCTCTTACGCCGCGGTTCGCTCCCGGCGCGGCCGCGCGGGCGCCTCAGGGAGGGGCGCCCGAGCCTGACGCCCGCCGCTCGCGAGTTCCTGCGGCCGATCCGGATGGCGCTCGACGAGGTGGCCCGGGCCGCGATGGCCGGCGACATCGACGAGATCGCCGCGCTGGGCGAGCGGGTCGGCGCCCACGCCGAGCTGCTCGCGGCGCTGCCACGCAGCTGCGCGGTCGTCACGCCCCCGTCGTGAGACGAAACGGGCCGAGGCCGACCGACGGGGGACGGCCGAGCGCGAGCTCGGCGGCCGCGGCGGCGACCACAGGCTCGAACGTGAAGCCGTGGCCGCTGAAGCCGGCGCACACCACCCGGCCGTCCGGGCCGGTGAGGTGGGCGCCGATCATCATCCCGAGGCCGTCGTGCGCCGGGATCCCGTACATCGCGAACGGCGCGCCGTCACCAAACACGGGAATGTCGGCGGGTCCGCCGGCCAGGTACACGGTGAGCTGGCGGGTGGCGCGGATGGGAACATCGATGAGCCCGGCGGTCCACGCGCCGGCCGCGAGGACGATGGCGTCGGCGTGGATTCGGGTGCCGGAGGCGAGCGTGGCGCCGCCTCCGTCGCTGTCGACAACCTGCTCCTGGATGAAGGACGCTCCGGCTGCTTTCGCCAAGCCGGCGATGGCCGCGGTCTCACGGTTGGCCCAGAGGAACCCACCCTGGGCGCGGAGGGTGAGCTCGCTGTAGTGGCCCTCGTTCCCGTACTCGAACCGCAGCACCGGGTGGTCCCACCCGATGCCGTTGCGGATCGTCGACGGGCCGGGGATCGATGACCGCGACCTCGGCCCCGAGCTCCGCGAGGCGGAGCGCGCAGCCCCAGCCGTAGACGCCGCCGCCGACGACGACGATCACGCGTACCGGACTCACGCGGCCGGCCCTGGTCGGCGTGTTCCGCCCGTCGCCGGAGGATCCCGCTTCCCTCCGCCGTCTGTCACCCGACGTCGCCCCGTTCTGGAGGGCAACCCCGCTCGCCACCGGCCTTCCGTCGTACCTCACGCCGGCACCGTAGTTCCGCCCCGCTGTGCGTCAACGTCACGTCCCGGGAC
>CAYTRV010000162.1:0-2967 GCA_964440285.1 uncultured Bifidobacteriaceae bacterium | reverse complement strand
CGACGGCCTCCCGATGGGTCCGGCGTTCAGCCAGCCAGCACTCCGCGCAGGGCGACGGCGGTGCGGGCGACAGGCCGGTAGCGCTCGTCACCGGCGTGCGTGCGCAGGTCCCTGAGCAGGGTGTCGATGCGCGAGAGGCGGGCGCTGTCGAACGCGCGCGCGATCCGGTCCCGGATCCACTCGAGGGTCGCGATGTCGCCGCTCACCGACGCCCAGTCAGCGACGGAGGCGTCGAGGACCAGCTGACGCAGCCAGAGGTCGAACCGTGCGCCGTCGATCTCCAGCGGCGGCCGGTACCGCAGCTGCAGATCGAGGCTTGCCTGCAGCACGTCGAGCGCCGCATGGCGAGCCGGCACCGGCGTGCGCTTGGCGACCGCGCCCGCGAGGGCCTTGAGCGCCGTGTCCATCGGGGCTTGGAGCCGTGGGGGAGCAACAGCCCGACGGACGCGCCACGCGGCGTTCATCTGGGAAGCGGCCCTCGCGGCCTTCGTCCAGTTACGGGCGCGCAGACCCCGCACGACGTCGTCGACGCCGCTCGTGATGCGCAACAGCTCCGCCGGCGGCGGGCCCGGGAGCGCGTCCGTCGGCACGGCCAGCGCGAGCGCCTCGAGGTCGCCGTCGTGGGCGGATGAGAACTCGCCGTACCCGGGTGCGAACACCTTCTCGGAGAAGCTCCCGTCGTCGTGGAGCTCCCTGCCGACCAGCGCGCCGTCAACCCGGCCGCGCGGGCCGTTGACGGGGGTCGTGGTGGAGCTGACCGCCACCTCCTCGAAGACCAGGCCGGGGATGTTCTCGGGCCGGTGCACGTCGCCGACCTTCGGGGCGCCGGGCATGATCATCGCGGCCGGGCCCTCCTTCCCCGCCAGCCAGGTGCCGCCCGTGTCGGCGATGACGCCGTCCTTGTAGTTGAAGACGTCCTCGCCGAAGTACCAGACCGAGCCGTCGTCGGCCTGGGCGTAGTAGTCGAGTGCGACTTCGTCGAGCCGCCCGCCGAGGTACGCGGTGTACTGGGACACGGCGACCTTGACGCACTGGCCGTCGGCCCACTCGATGATCCGCGTGTCCGGCAGCAGCGTCGTCTCCGTCCGGAACGGCTTGCCGTCGACCCGACCGTTCAATACAACAGAGGCGAGCTTGCTGATCGGGAACAGCGGGTTGGTGATGCTCGTGGAGCTCGAGAACTTCAGCACGAGCAGGTCGACGCGCCGCGCCTGGGGCGCCACGGGCAACTTGTCGAGGCCTGCCGCGGCCATCTGAGCCGCCGTCGGCTGTGGAATGTTCGTGGCCGCCGCGTCGTTGCACGGACGCGGACCTGCCACGGTGCTGCCGCTTCCTGCAGCCAACAGGGCGGTCGCTCCAAGGGTTGCGGCGATGACGACGGTCGCGGCGGCGATCCCCAGCGTCCCCGGCGGCATCCTGCGGAGTCGTTGCCAAGACATGTCGATCCCTCCCTTGTCCATTGCCTGACGGTGGGCAACGTAGGAAGGAGACGTGAGGCCCGAGTGAGAGCCGAGGCCGGCCTGGCGAGCCGGCGGAGCCAGTCCCGGTTGCGTGGAACTGGCTCCTCGATTCGAGTGGACCCGGCCGGTACTGCCCCGGCGTCCGAAGGTGCTTCTGAAACGACTTCTCCGAGCGCAGCCGTCGGTGGCTGTCTCGCGGAGGGCGTCACCGTCGGCCAACCATCCCTCCGCCAGGCTTCCCTGTTGTCTCACCCCTCCGCCGGAAACCGCTGCTTCGGGGCCAGAATCGCTGAGCGACACCGGGGATCCCCCTCGCGATTCGAAGGGGGTCCGATGGCTCTCTTACCGGTGTTTAGGCGGCGAGAGCGAGCTGTCGAGAGTTCGCAGCTACGTTTGGTTCCCGGTTGTTAACGCGGTCCACCGGGTCCGCGGCTCGCTGATCGTTCCCGTCCCACCTCGTCGAAACTGTTTCGGGCCCTTACGCCATCGAGGATAGCACCGGGCCCGAAACGCAGCGTTCCTCCGGTCAGGCGGCGAGGGCCTCCCGAACGCGCTCCGGCGTCGCGCCGAGCGCGGAGAGGATCTCTGCGGCGTCACCTCCGTCGGCCACGATGCCGGCCAGGATGTGCTCTGCGCCGATCTCGGGGTCGCGAGTGCGCGCCGCGTTCTTCAGCGCCAATCCGAGCACCCGCCGGGCCGCCTGGGTGAACGGGCGTCTGCCCGTCGAGCCGGCCGGCCCCGATCCGAGGCGCTCCGTAACCGCCGCGATCACACTGTCCCGGGTCACGCCGAGCCCAGTCAGGGCCGTTCCGACCGTCGACCGCTCGCCCGGACTGGCGAGGCTGATGAGCAGGTGTTCCGTACCGACGCGACGGTGCCCGAGCGCGGCCGACTCGTCGATCGCGGAGGCCACCACGTCACGGGCCTCCTCGGTGAACCGCTCGAACGGGACGAATCCCCGAAGCCGCCGATGAACCCGACGTACCTCGTGCGCCCGTCCCCTACCGCCGGGTCCGCCGGACCCGTCGACCGGCTCCACGATCTGGTGGATCCGCTGGTGGCTGAGCCCCAGGGCGTCGGCGATCTCGCGGAGCGACCCGCCCGCGGCGTGGAGCCTGCGGATGGTGTGGTGGTAGTCGACGCGCGCGATCTCGGCGGAATGCTGCAGGTCGAGAAGCCGATCGCGTGCCTCCTCCGCCGTCCTGAGTGTGTCCTTGTCCAGTGTCATCACCGTCTGTTCCTTTCGCTTAATGTGGCAATCGTACTAGACAGCGCTCCCGACTGTCAAACGACATAGACGGTTGCGGGCGCGCGGTCAAGTACCCGACACCGGACCTCACGACCAGGGCACTAGACTGGCGCCGTGCGCGTCATGCTCATGCGAACCTGCCTCGCCGACCACGTCGCACCGGGCGTCGCGCGGTCCGCCCGTCGCGCGCTGGAGCGGCTCGGCGTCGATGTCGACGTGCCGCGGTCACAGACCTGCTGCGGCCAGCCGGGCTGGAGT
>CAYTRV010000161.1:0-5050 GCA_964440285.1 uncultured Bifidobacteriaceae bacterium | reverse complement strand
AGCCCGTATCGGCCGAACCGGCGGTTCCGCCGGGGTGCGCTGCGCGAAGGTCGCCCGCGCACGCACCCGTCACTCCGGCGACCCCCGCTCCGCGTCCTCCCTCGCCCCGACGTGCGCCTCATGCCGCTGCTCCTCGTCGACGGCCCCGGGTCGTGTGAGCAGGACCGCGCAGGGCGCGTGGCGGGCGAGGTAGCCGGCGAAGCTCCCCAGCAGGACGCGGTCGAAGAGGCGCCGACTGGATGAGGCGACGAGGAGGTCCACCCCGGCATCAGCAGCCCAGTCGCACGCCGCTTCGGGCGGGTAGCCGTCGAGGAGGACGCCCTCGGTCCCGGGATGGGCGGCGACGACCCCGTCGAGCCACTCCCTGGCGCCGGCCATGATGACGGCGGGGTCGGGCACCCGTGCGGCCCCGTGACCGGCGAAAACCGCTCGCATATCGTCGAGGTATACGACTCGCGCGGACCGGGATACGCCAATCGCGCCGCTCTCACCCTGATCCATGGGCCAAGGTCCGACGTGCAGGAGGCTCAGCCGGCCGTCCCCGGTGGCCTGAAGGCGAATCGCCTGGTCGAGGGCTTGCATCGACGCGTCGGAATGGTCGATGCAGCATGCGATATGGGAGAACTGGTCCGTCATGCCCCCAGGGTTCCCCAACTACCCTCGGACGCCATCGGCGATGCCCCGGGCCGGCCCTCGGGGGAAACCCGCAACCCCGCGGGGTTCGCCCGCCGGAGGAGGGCCGCTATGCGGCGGTCGTGGGCGGCGGGCGGTCGCCGACCGGTGCGCCATGCCGGGCCGCGAGGAGCTCTCCCCGGCCGTACCGGACGGCTCGGCGGACGGCGACGGGGTCGACGCCACGCTCGATGAGCTCCTGGCGTAGCTCTCCCTCCCGGGCCATCCGGAAGAAGAGGATCCCCGCGAGGATCAGCGTCACCGTCCCCGTCCAGGCCATCATCACCGTCCCGGCGTAGCCCTGGTCCTCGAGGGCGCTCACCCCCCAGAGCGGCGCCGTCTGCTCGTAGCTCGCGTAGAACGGGGTCCCGGCCCACCAGAACGCGTTCGCGATGATCGCGTCGACGGTGCGGATCCCGCCGATGTAGGCGAGCTTCGCCCCGGTGCCGAACCACTCGGGCGCCGGGAGCGTCTCGAGCAGCGGGGCCCACATCAGGATCCCACCGACGAGGAATGACGCGTGCTCCAGGCCGTGGACGAGCTCGCCGTGGAGCGACGCCTCGTACAGCACGGGGGTGTGCCACGCGATGAGGATCGCCGCCCAGATCAGGCAAGCGGCCATCGGGTGGGTCAGCTTGCGCAGTCGCTGCACGACCCGGAACTGAAGGGCCGGCTGCAGGATCGGCCCGGTGACGCCGAGCACGATCAGGAGGGCGGCGAGATCGCCGACCAGCATGTGCTGGAGCATGTGTACCCAGAACACGCCCCGCTCCCCGATCGGATCGATTGGGGAGGCACCGGCCAGCCCCAGCACGAGCAGTCCGGCGAAGAAGCACGCCGCCCGCCATCGTGGAAGGCGAGGCCCGAGCCGCCGCGCCCGGATCGCGTAGAGGACCATCGCGACGGTGATGAGGGTGAACTCCGGGAACGCGGGGCTCCACGCGGACGTCCAGTTGTCTCGGAGCGCGACGGCCTCGGCCTGGCGGTCGACGCCGCCGTGCGCGGCCGCGAGCGCAGGCACGACGAGCATCGCGACAACGGCGAGGGCGGACCGGCGGAGCATTAGTTCTCCCCCTCGTGCGCCGGCGGGCCGATCCGCCGCTCCCGTCCACGTGTCCGCCGGGCGAGCGCGAGGAGCTTCGGCCCGAACGTCAGTGCGCAGATGTCGAACAGCACGTACCCGCTGGCGGCGCCGCTCGGCGGGTTGCCGTTCTCGACGCCGAGGCCCGGCACGACCTCCGCCCACTGCCAGGTGCCGATCGCCGTCCCGTAGATCTCGAGCGCCGCGACGGCGAGGAACACCCCGGAGTACAGCGTCGCCGCCCGCCGGCTCTTCAGGATGAACGCCGCGAGGATCGCGCAGCCGACCGCGCCGGCCACATCGTGCCGGCCGAGCAGGCCGGTGAGCCCGAGGAGGCCCCACCCGGCGATCCCGGTCAGCGCGATCGCGACGAACGGCCGCCGGTTGCGGCGGACCCACGCCGTCTGGCTGAGCCGAAGACCGGTGAGGTACACGAGGCCGTGGCCGGCCGGCACGAACAGCGGCAGGTTCCCGAGCCGGTAGGTGTAGGCGCCCCAGATGATCGAGCCGATGATCTCGCCGATCGTCGCGACGATCACCACGATGGCGGTCCGCGCGCGCTGCTCGGGCGAAAGCGGGATGCACGCCACGAAGAGGATCACCCAGGTGCACAGCGCGAGCAGCATCTGCTGCCCGAGGCTCGCGAAGTGGTCGAGTCCGAGCCCCACGACCATCACCGCGAGCATCAGCGTCGCGAACCGGCCGGGGCTTGTCAGCAGACGATTGGTCGATGCGGGCATTGGCGCAGCGGATCGTATCTCGGGGCGGTGGCCCGGTGAGTGACGATGGACCCGCCGCGGACGGGAGATCGCCCCGGGCTCGAGGGCGCACGGTGCCGCGACTCGCGAAACGACCGGGCGCCCGGTAGGGTCCCAGGGGCTTTCGGTCGGCGTGGAGGAAACCGGTGTGAATCCGGTGCGGTCGCGCCACTGTGACTCGGGAGCGACGTCCGCCGGGCGAAGAGCCGGCCACTGGGGGCGACCCTGGGAAGGCGCGGAGGTCGTGACGATCGAGAAGCCAGGAGACCTGCTCCGACCGGCGGTGACCATAAACCCCTCCGCGACAGAGGAGCACTCGCATGAACCCCCTCCGCACGAGCGGCGCCTGCGCGATCGCAGTGGCGCTCGCTCTTCCCGTCATCGCGCTCGGCGCATCGACCAACACGACCCTCCGTGTGGAGGGCGGCGCCGCGGGCACGCTTCCCGAGACGGCCGTGACGAACGATGACACCGCGGGTCCCACCGTCGTCGTCAAGGACAGCGCTGACGTGGACACCGCCACCGTGCCGTGGAACTCGGCGACCGCCCAGATCGATGCCGGGCTGCGCAGGTTCGGGATCCCGCTCGCCTTCAGCGTCGACCCCGCGTTCGGGTCCTTCATCAGCCGCATCGGTCCGGACGCCGGCTCGCTGACCTCGTTCTGGCTCTACAAGGTCAACCACAAGGCCGCGCAGGTCGGTGCGGACGCCCAGCTCCTGACGACCGGCGACAGCGTGCTGTGGTACTTCACGAGCGATTTCACCGCCCGCGAGCTCGACCTCGCGCCCTCCGGCGACAAGCTTCCCCAGGGCCAGCCGTTCACGGTGACGGTCCGCAGCTACGACAACGACGGCGTCGCCGTCCCGGCGACCGGCGCGAACGTCGTTTACGGCGACCAGAGCACGACCGCCGATGCGACCGGCAAGGCGAACTTCGCGGCGACCGGCCTGGGCGTCAAGCTCGTCTCCGCGACCCGTGTCGGCGAGGTCCGCAGCCAGGCCCGCGCCGTGTGCTCCTACACGGTCGACCCGACGGTCTGCTCGCTGCCCGCGGCTCCCCTGCCGGTGGCCTCCGCGGCCGGTGCCACGATCGGCGACACCGTGGCCCCGGGAAGCGTGATCGCCTCGCCGGTCTCCGGCCGCCGCTACCAGACGTTGCGCACGCTGCGCGGGTCGGCCGGACCGGACCGGTCCGACATCTCGGCCGTCGAGGTCTCCGTCGCCCGCCGGGTCGGCACGCTGTGCCGCTTCATGGGGCGAAAGGGCGGCTTCACCGCCGCGCGCTCGTGTGTCAACCGTCTGTTCACCCCCGCACGGTCCAATGGGAGCCGCTGGCTCGCGCAGCTTCCCGTGGCGCTTCCCGCCGGGAAGTACCGTGCCTGGAGCCGCGCAGTCGACGGATCGGGGAACCGCGAGTCGGTGGGGATCAGCGCCGTCAACGCGATCTCGTTCACGATCCTGCCGAAGCAATCGTCGCGGTGACGCGACATCTCGCAGCCGTCGTCGCCATCGCCCTGGCCGCCCCGGCCGGGGCGGCGGCGGCCACCGACCGCGAGGCGGCACGAGCCGGCGCGTCGTGGCTCGAGATGCTGTCGATCGGCCCGGTCGGGCAGCGGGCCGACGTGATCGTGGCGCTGGCGGCGACCGGACGTCCAGGGGCGGCGCTTCGCGGTCGGCTCGCGCGGATTACGCCGACGGCCTCGTCATACGCGAGCACGGCCGGCGCGGCCGGAAAGGTGGTGCTCGCCACGGTCGCCGCGGGCCGCAACCCGCGGAGCCTCGGCGGCGTGAACTACGTCGCGCGCATCCGGGCGCAGTACGCGGGCGGTCGATATGGCGTGTCGGCGTACGACCAGGCGTACGCCATCCTCGCGTTGCGGGCCGCCGGCGAGCCGGTTCCGCGGGCCGCGATCACGGCCCTTCGCAACACGCGCGGTCGCGGCGGCTGGGGGTTTGCGCTCACGCGCTCGGGGCGTGACGATGTCTCGGCGACGGGCCTGCTGATCGAGGCGACCCGCTCCGCCGGGGTGCTCGCAAGCGATCCGATGCTGCGGCAGGCGACCGCCTGGCTGCTGGTGCAGCGCAACGCGAGCGGCGGCTTCCACATCGGCGGCGCGGGGAAGGCGACCGAGGCGAACTCCACCGCGATCGCCATCCGCGCGCTTCGGGCGATGGGTCGTACACCGTCGGCGTCGACCAGGCTCGCCCTGCGTTCGCTGCAGGAGCCGGACGGCGGCTTCCGCTTCACCCGCGAGGTCCGCGAGAGCCGTCTGTTCGCGACGGTGGATGCGGTGCTGGCCCTGAGCGGCCGCCGCCTGCCGCCGCCCTTCGTGTCAGGCGCGTGACGTGACGTTGGCAGCGCGTTGATCCAGTCAACGTCACGTGCCTGACGCCGCTACCGTTCGGCCGGCTCGTCCTCAGTCTCGGGCTGATCGGCGGCGGTGTCGGACGGGACCTGGCGCTCCTGCTCCTCGATCCGCTCGAGCGCCTCGAGCACGCCGAGGGGATCGTCGGTCTCCATGTGGCGAATGCTGCTGCGG
>CAYTRV010000160.1:0-5169 GCA_964440285.1 uncultured Bifidobacteriaceae bacterium | reverse complement strand
CTCGATGTCCGGTGCGGGTCGAAGTTGCATCGCAACGTAGCGCCTGATCAGTGCTGCCTTCGACGTCGCCTCGCGGGCAGCCTGGCGCTCCAGGGCGGCGTCGAGGTCCTCCTCGATCATGATCTGGAGTCGCTTCATAAGAGGTGATGTTACATCACGTTGATGATGTATGTGTCATCAACGTCCGGTGTCCGCAGACACCGCGCCGCGGTCGGCGACCCGCACCACGATCCGTAGGCCGCTCCAGGTGGCGTCGATTGCGCAGACCTTGTTGTCGACCAGGCCCTTCGCGAGCGCGATCTCGCGGACGACGTCCTCGGTGACGTCGGTCGCGACACCGGAGGCCCGCTTCGGCCAGGCGATCCACAATCCCCCTGCGTCGTGCATCCCGGCCCGCAGTCGGTCAAACCCGGCCTCCAGCTGTGCCCGGGATGTGTGGAACGCGACGATGACGTCGGCGCCGCGCCCGATACGCCGGCCGATCCGCACGCCGTCCGGGATGGGGGAGAGCAGCGACTCGAAGCCCTCCGGCGCACGCACGAGGGTCAGCCGAGCCCCCTCCCTGATCCCCAGCTTCTTCGCCAGCGGCGTCCCCGAGTAGCCGGCCGTCGTCAGCCGCGCATCCAATCGAGGATCAACGGGGTCACGACGCCGGACGCCTCGCGATGCGGCCAGTGGCCGGCACCTGGGATCACCTCTCGCCGGTACGCGCCGCTGAAATGGCCCTCCTGTCCCGCGCTCACGGCCGGGGCGATGCACCCGTCGTCGGCCCCCACGATGGCCAGCGTCGGAACCGCGACCGGATCGGCCCACCTGGCCGCCAACTCGGCGAGCGCCGGGTCGCGCCGCGCCGCGACGAACGCGCACCGATAGTAGGCGAGCGCGGCGGTCAGGACCCCCGGGGACCCGAGCGTCCGCTTGATCGCCTCCCAGTCCTCCGGCTCGAGCGCGCCGCCGGGCGACCACTCCGCCACGAGGCGGTCGATGAACGCAAACGCATCCTGCGCCACCACCCGCTCCGCGAAGCCTTCGGCGAGGAACAAGAACTCGTACCACGATCGGCGCAACTGCCCGGGATCGCCCCGGAGGGCTCCTGCGAATGCCTCCGCATGCGGGATCGCGATCGTCACGAGCCGCCGGATGCGCGCGGGCGCCAACGCCGCGGCGTGCTGCGCCGCAACGCCGCCCCAGTCGTGGCCGACCACGCCTGCGGGTTTGCCGTCACCGAGCGTATCGATGAGGCCGAGGACGTCGCGTGCGAGCGCTGCAGCCTCGTAGGTCGAAGCGTCGACCGTCGACGGCGCGTAGCCGCGCATGAACGGCGCGACACCCCTGAATCCCGCCTGCGCGAGCTCATCCAGCAGCGGCCGAAAGGTCGGCGCGTGATCGGGAAAACCGTGGAGGCAGACGACGAGCGGTCCGTCCCCGGCCTCCAGGTAGTGGAGCTGAACGTCGCCGAGGTCGGCGACTCCCGGGGTGACGGGCATCCCGTGCTGAGGCTCTACGAGACCCCGGCGGCGGCGGCGATGCCGTACCGGTCGAACCGGGCGTTGATCGCCGCCCAGTCGAGGTTCGCCATGAACGCGTCGATGTACTTGGCCCGCGCGGTCGAGAAGTCCCGGATGTAGGCGTGCTCGTAGACGTCGAGCGCGATGATCGGCGTCGCGTTCCAGACCGGGAACGTGTGCTGGGCGTCGCCGATGTACACGTCGATCCGCTGCCAGTCCCAGTCGTACGCGACCCACGCCCAGCCGCGGCCGGCCATCCCGCCGGCCTTGAGCTCGGCCAGCATCGCGTCGAGGCCGCCGAAATCACGATCGATCAGCGCGGCGAACCCGTCGTTCGGAGCGCCACCCGCGGGACCGAGGTTGTCGAAGTACAGCTCATGGTTCTTGATGCCACCGATCGCGAACGTGAGGTTCTCACGCAGCGCCCGGTAGTCCGAGTAGATCTGGTTCGCGGCGCCCTGGTCGGCCGCCTGGAGGCGCTCCGAGATCTCGTTGTACTTGTTGCAGTACGCCTCGTACAGCCCCCAGTGGGCCTCGACGGACTCGGCCGAGATGCCGTCGAGCTTGAGGATCTTGTCCGGCTTGGCCATCGCTGCGGCCTTGTGGAGGTTCGCCACCGATCGCGCTCCTTCGTGCGTAAGGACGGAATTTTGATGGCAACCCTACCCCACCAGAGGGAGGCGGCCCGGCAGGAACATTCACCTTCACCGCCAATTTCCTCGGACCGGGAGCAGTCCGCCCGTTCGCCACACCACCACGAGGAAGTCATGGCCGCAACGACCGCCGTTCGCAGACGCCGTCAGGGTCCGAGCCGACGCACCGCCGCGAACGCCCACGACATGCAATCCCGGGAGATCACCGGCCTCGGCCTGGTGGGTCTGGGAGCGTTCCTCGGGATGACGCTCTTCCTCGGCGTCTCGGTGGGCCCCTTGGGCAACGGGTTGGAGACCCTGGTGCGTCTCGGTATCGGCCGCGCCGTCGCGCTCGCGCCGCTGGTGCTGGTCGCGCTCGGCCTCGCGGTCATCTTCGGGTGGGAGATCCTCAAACGGCGCCCGTTCCAGCTCGGCGCCGGTGTGCTCGGAGGAGCCCTGCTGCTCGCGCTCGCGGCGGGAAGCCTCGGTCTGGGCGGACGCACTCGAACCGGATGGTTCGATCCGACCGTCATGCGGGGTCGCGGCGGCTTCGTCGGCGAGCTCGAGCACTTCGTGACCGCCCACACCATCGGCGGGGCGGCGACCACCCTCCTGGTGCTTCTGGGCCTCATCGCCGGCGGCGTGCTCGTGACGGGCGCCTCGCTCGGCATCCTCCTTCGCCGATCGGGCCAGGGGGCGGCTATCGCCGGCAAGGTGGTGGGTCGCAGCGCCCGCGCCGTCACCCTCTCCGCCGTCCGCGGCGGTCAGCTGATCGGCGAGCAGGTGCGCACGCGACGTGACACGCGGGACGAGCCCACCGTCGTCCTCCCCGGAGGGGCCAGGCCCCTCCTCGATGGCGCGGACCACTTCCCGGACCTGTTCGGCAGCGCCGGAACCATGCCCCGCTCGCCGGCGCTCGGCCCAGACCCCGGCGACCCCGCCGAGCCGATCGCCGCGTCCCGGCGGTCCACCCCTCAGCCCCACATGGATGTCGCGCTCGACGACGACGGCTACGAATCGCCGCCTCCCCCGATGGAGACGCTCATCCCGCCGGCTGCGCCGCGGCGCGGGTACCGCCCGCCCTCCGCGAACGTGCTGAAGCGCTCGAGCGGACCGAGCACCCAGCCGGCATCCGTCATCCAGGAGACGAGCCGCCGCCTGGTCGAGACGCTCGGCCATTTCGGCGTGCAGGCCGAGGTCACCGAAGCGGTCAGCGGCCCGCGCGTGACCCGGTACGAACTGCAGCTGGCACCCGGCACAAAGGTGAGCCGCGTGACCGCCCTGCGCGACGACCTCGCCTACGCGCTTGCCGCGCGCGAGGAGATCCGCATCATCGCGCCGATCCCCGGCAAACAAGCCGTCGGCGTGGAGGTCGCGAACGCCAACGCGACGATGGTCACGCTCGGCGACCTCTTCCGCGACTTCCCGGAGAACGCCGGACCGCTGATGAGCTGGCTGGGGATCGACATCGGCGGCAGCGCCGTCTACCTCGACCTCGCCCGCATGCCCCACATCCTCATCGCCGGATCGACCGGGACCGGCAAGAGCGTGTGCCTCAACGCGATCCTCGCGTCGATCCTGCTGCGCTCCACGCCGGACGACCTGCGGATGATCCTGATCGACCCGAAGAAGGTCGAGCTGAACCATTACGAGGGCATCCCGCACCTGCTCACGCCCGTGGTCACCAACATGAAGAACGCGTCCGCGGTCCTCGCGAACGTCGTGCGGGAGATGGAGAGCCGGTACGAGCTCATGGGCCAGGACCGCGCTCGCAACATCCGCGACTGGAACGCGGCCCGGACGGCCCGCGGCGAGAAGCAGATCCCCACGATCCTCGTGCTCATCGACGAGCTCGCCGACCTGATGATGGTGTCGCCGGCGGAGGTCGAGGACGCCATCATCCGGCTCGCCCAGAAGAGCCGCGCCGTCGGCATCCACCTCGTCCTGGCGACGCAGCGGCCGTCCGTCGACGTCATCACGGGGATGATCAAGGCCAACGTCCCGTCGCGGATCGCCTTCGCGGTCTCGTCGCAGGTCGACTCCCGCGTCGTCCTCGACGCGACCGGCGCCGAGAGCCTCCTCGGCTCCGGTGACATGCTCTTCCGGCCGATCGGCACGTCCCGCCTCCAGCGGCTTCAGGGCGCCTACGTCAGCGAGGAGGAGATCCTCGCGATCACCGACCACTGGCGCCGCCAGGGGAAGCCGGAGCTGCGCGACGATCTGCTCGAGCGGCCGGAGCTGCCGGAGGACGATCCGCTCGACCCGGACGCGGACGACCTCATCGTCAAGGCGATCGAGATGGTCGTGAGCCAGGGCACCGCCTCGGTGTCGTTGCTCCAGCGGCGGCTGGGAGTCGGATACGCCCGCGCCGGGCGCCTGGTGGATGTGATGGAGCGAATGGGCGTCATCTCGGGCCACGAAGGGTCGAAGCCGCGCACGGTGCTGGTTGGCGAAGGCGACCTGGACCGCATCCTTCGCCGCCCCGATCCCGACGCCGAGATGGACGACGGGGACGACTGAGACCTGGGGTTGAAAAACCCCTGGTATCCTGGCGGACCCGCCCTTGTCCAGGGCGGTCCGCCGTATGTTCGAAATCGGAAACACACTCAGAGAGGCACGCCTCCGGCGCGGCCTCGACATCTCCGACTGCGAAGCCACCACGAAGATCCGCGGGAAGTACCTGCGGGCCCTCGAGGAGGAGCACTTCGAGGTGCTCCCCGGCTCGACCTACATCAAGGGATTCCTCCGTACCTACGCCGAGTTTCTCGAGCTGGACGGACGGCTCGTCATCGACGAGTACGACTCGCGCTTCTCGACCAGGCCGGAAGGGGTGTTCGGGCACACCGACTCGGAGACCGCTCGGCGCCGCGCGAAGAAGCGGCGCAACCGCGAAGGCCGCCTCTTGCTGGTCGCGTCATGCCTCGTCATGGTCGCCGCCCTCGGACTCTGGGCAGGGTTCGCGAACGAGTCCTCCGGCGGCGGGGGCGAAAAGGCCGCAGCGCAGATCACCGCCGTGTTCGCTCCAGCGG
>CAYTRV010000159.1:2131-5186 GCA_964440285.1 uncultured Bifidobacteriaceae bacterium | reverse complement strand
CGCGGCGATGGTGACCCACGCCTACCCCGAACTCTTCGCCGGGCAGCCCGAGGAGGCGGCGGCCCGCGCCATGGCGGAGCGGACCTGCGAGCTCACCCAGTTCATCCAGCGGCAGGGCCTCGCCCCCGCCGCCGCCCACGACGCCCCGACCAGCGTCACCTACCACGACTCATGTCACATGCTGCGCCTGCTCGGCGAGCGCGACAGCCCCCGCGCGGTGATCACCGCGGCCGGCGTCGAGCTGGTGGAGATGGCCGACACCAACGTATGTTGCGGGTTCGGCGGCGCGTTCTCGATCACGTTCCCCGAGGTCTCCGGCGCCCTCGGAGAGCAGAAAGCGCGCAACGCCGCCGACACCGGGGCCGACGAGCTGGTGGCGTGCGACCTCTCCTGCCTCATGCACATCGTCGGACGCGGACGGCGGGTCGGCGTCCCGATCCGCGCCCGACACGTTGCGGACCTGCTCGGCGGATGAGCCGCGACGTCACATACGACGACAGCCGGAGCCTGCGGGAGCGCACCGCGACCGCCGTGGCCGACGAGCAACTGCGAGCGAATCTTCAGGGCGCCGCACAGAGCTGGACCGCCGGCCGGGAGCGGATGCGCGACGAGTTCGGCTTCGACGAGATGCGCGATCGGGCCCGGGAGATCCGCACCGGCAACATCCGCCAGCTCCCAGAGCTGCTCGAGCGCCTCGAGGGCCGCGTACGCGCGGCCGGCGGGACGGTCTACCACGCCGCCGACCGCGACGCCGCCGCCCGCTACGTCGTCGACCTCGCGCGCGCGCGCGGCGCCAAGCTCGTGGCGAAGTCGAAGTCGATGGCCACCGAGGAGATCAAGCTGAACGAGGCGCTCGAGGAGGCCGGCCTGCGGGTTGTGGAGACCGACCTCGGCGAGTGGATACTGCAGCTCGCAGGGCAGCGGCCGTCGCACATCATCGCGCCCGCGGTCCACCTGAACCGCACCGAGATCGCCGAGCTCTTCCGCGCCGAAAGCGGTGAGGATCTGCCCGACGACCGCGAGGCGCTCGTCGCCTACGCGCGTCGGCGCCTGCGGGAGGACTTCGCCGCGGCCGACATCGGCGTGAGCGGCGTGAACCTGGCCGTGGCAGATACCGGCACGCTCTGCGTGATGGAGAACGAGGGCAACGCGCGGCTCGTGACCGCGCTGCCGCCGGTGCACGTCGCGGTGATGGGCGCCGAACGCGTGGTCGCCGACTGGGACGAGGCCGCGCACATCCTGCAACTCCTGCCCATGGCGGCGATCGGCGACGACGCCAGCACCTACGTCAACCTCATCACCGGTCCGCGCCAGCCGGGCGAGGTCGACGGCCCGCAGGAGCTGCACCTGGTCATCCTGGACGGTGGCCGCACCGCGCTGAGGGGCACGGAGTTCGAGGAGGCCCTTCACTGCATCCGCTGCGGAGCGTGCCTCTACTCGTGTCCCATGTGGCGGGTGGTGGGCGGCCAGGCGTACGGGTCGCCCTACTCCGGGCCGATCGGCGCGGTCATCACCCCGCTGCTGGAGGGAACGTCCGCTCCCCGCGGCAGCGAGCTGCCGTTCCTCTCGTCGATCTGCGGCGCGTGCCACGAGGTCTGCCCCGTCGGCATCCCGCTGCACGACCTACTGGTCCGCATCCGCGGCGCGGTCAGCACCCCTGCCCACCGCAGGGCCCGCGTCGGCGCGCGGATCTGGGCGGCCGCGTGGCGGTGGCCGGTGACCTACCGCATTGGGCTCGCCGCCACCCGAGCAGCGATGCGCCTGATGGGACGCCGCGGGTGGATCCGGCGCCTGCCCGGGCCCGCGGGGCGCTGGACCTCGCAGCGCGACCTGCCGACCCGATGGCCACCGTCACCCTGATCGACATGTTCCTCGCTGCCCTGGAGCGACGCCGCGCCAGCGGTGAACGGGTCGCGCCCGCCGACTGCGCCGCGGCCTGCGTGGCACAGATCACGTCGTGGGGTGCGCAGAGGGTGCTCGTGCCCGACGATCCCTGGCTCGCCGAGCTCGGCGTCCCCGAGGCGCTCGCCGCGGCGGGAATGGAGGTCGCTACCTGGCCCACCGGGCGCGACTGGCGTGAGCTCCTCGGCCTGGATGACGCGCCGCCGACGTGTGCGGTGACCCTGCCGCGGCACGCGGTGGCCGAACGGGGCACGCTCGTGGTCGAGAGCGCGCCCACCCACGGCCGATCGATGGATGCCGTCGGATGGTGGCACCTCGCCGTGCTGTCGCAGGAGCGCCTCGTGCCGACCCTCGCCGACGCGCTTCGCGCGACCTACGCGCCGGGGCGCACCTTCCCGTCGGGGGTCTCGCTGGTCTCCGGGCCGAGCCGGACGTCCGACGTCGAGAAGATCACGACCTACGGCGCCCACGGCGCCCTGGCAGAGCACGTCCTGATCGTCAGATCTTCCCCGTCCGGGTGAGGTACTGGCCGGCGGCGACCGCCACCGCCCCGATGAGCGCGATGAAGATTCCCCACTTGAGCGACGCCCCGTCGGGCTGGATCACGATGCGGAACAGCACGGCGATCACGGCGACCCCGCCGGCCGTCTCGACGAACCGGTGGAGCGACGCGTCGATCTTCCCGAGCGCGACCAGCACGATCAGCGCTCCCGCGCCGATCGCCAGCAGCAACAGGACGATGTCGATGATGTCGAACGCCTCGAACGCGTTGACGGAGACACCCTTCACGAACTGACGGGCCAGGTCGGCGCCGGGTCCCTCACCGAGGAAGTCGGTGTCGATGCCGTACCAGGGCAGGAACAATCCGATGAACAGCGCGACCGCACCGGCGAACGAGATGCGGTCACCCTTGGTGATCCGGTCGAGCATGTTCGGCCCATCCTTTGTCGTGGCCGCGCCCGGTCGGCGGCCGGCGTTCACTGCATGTTCGACGCCACTGCGCGACGGCCTCCGCGAGCTCGGGCGCCGATCAGCGCCGGGCGGCCTTCATCGCGCGATCGGTGTCGCGCTTGGCTTCCCGCTCCGCGATCGATCGGCGCTTGTCGTAGAGCTTCTTCCCGCGCCCCAGACCGATCTCCACCTTCGCGTGGCT
>CAYTRV010000159.1:0-2121 GCA_964440285.1 uncultured Bifidobacteriaceae bacterium | reverse complement strand
GTGGCTGCCCTTGAAGTAGACCCGCAGCGGCACGACCGACAGCCCGCGCTCGTTGACGTCCGCGGAGATCCGGTCGAGCTCCCGCCGGTTGAGCAGCAGCTTTCGGGTCCGGGTCGGCTCGTGGCCGTTGCGGGCGTTGAAGTACTCGGGGATGTGGAGGCCGATGAGGAACAGCTCCCCGGCGCGGAACTGGGCGTAGGCGTCCCGGATGCTCGCGCCGCGCTCGCGGAGGCCCTTGACCTCGCTGCCGATGAGCACGATGCCTGCCTCGACACGGTCGATGATCTCGTACTCGTGAAATGCCTTGCGGTTCTGCGCCACATCGCGGAACCGCTCGTTGTTCGTCTTTTTCGCGGCCATGGCCTCACGATCTTAGCGCCGGTGCCGCTCCCGCCGGCCGCGCGGCGCCAGACCCGGGACCGGCTTGGGGGCGTCCGCGGGCGCAAGATCCACCCGGCCGCGCAGCGGCTCGACATCGACCACCCGGACCGAGACCGCGTCGCCGATCGCGAAGCGCCGCCCGGTCGCGTCGCCCACCAGCATCACGTCGAGCGGGTCGGGCCGCCACCAGTCGCCGTCGATGCGGCGGGCGGCCAGGTACCCGTCGAACGCGAGGTCAGGTCCGTAGGCGATGAACGCCCCGCTCTCGCCGATGCCGGTGACCTCGCCGTCGAAGATCCGGTCGGGGTCGCCGCGTAGCGTGTCCATGAGTAGGAACGCCAGGCAGATGCGATCGGCCCGACGTTCGAGGGCGGTCGCGGCACGTTCGGTGAGCGAGCTGCGTTCCGCCTCCAGCGCGAGCTCCGTCGGGTCGGCGGCCGGCGGGCCGAGGCCGAGCGCGTCGAGCAGCGCGCGGTGCGCGGCGAGGTCGGGGTACCTGCGGATGGGCGACGTGAAATGCAGGTAGGCGGAGCTCGCGAGACCCGAATGGCCGACGAACTCGGAGGAGTAGTGCGCCTGCCGGAGCGCTCGCAGCACCAGGACCGGCAGGGCACGGGCGCCGCCGTGCCGGGCCGTGTGACGCGCGACGGCATCGCTCGCACGGACGGCCGCCTCCGCACATTGCGTCGGCGTGAGCGGCCCCTCGGGCAGTTCCGGCACGGCGACGCCGAGCCCCCTCAGGCGCTCGTAGAGCAGCTCGATGCTGCCCGCCTGGGGATCCTCGTGGCGGCGGAAGATCGTCGGCCGGCCGCGCGCGATCATGTACCGGGCGACCGTCTCGTTGGCGGCGATCATGCACTCCTCGACCAGGCTGTGCGACTCGGTCTGCCCCTCCATGTCCACGCCCACCAGGCGGTCGCCCTCGAAGCGAAACGACGGTTCGGCGGTCTCGATGCCGAGCGCGCCGCGAGCCATCCGGCGCGTCCGCAGTCGCTTCGCCAGCGCCCGAACGATGTCGAGATCCGCCTCGAGGGCCGCGTCGCCGACATTCGCGCCGCCGAACAGCCGATCCACCTCCGGGTAGGTCAACCGACGGCGCGAGTGGATGGTCGACCGGACGAACCGCGTCTCGACGACCTCCCCGGCCCCGTCGACGAGCATCTCGACCGTCACGACCTTGCGGTCCTCGCCCGGCCGGAGGCTGCAGATGTCGCTCGACAGCCGTTCCGGCAGCATTGGGTCGACCGTGCCGGGCACGTAGACAGAGCAGCCCCGCCGCGCCGCCTCGCGGTCGATCGGGCCGCCGAACGGCACGTAGCGGGCAACGTCGGCGATGTGCACCCACAGCCTGACCGCATCTCCCTCCGCGCTGACCGCGATCGCATCGTCGTGGTCCTTGGCGCCCTCCGGGTCGATCGTGATGACGCCCTGGTCGGTGAGATCACGCCGCCCGGGGTCGGAGACGGTCGCCTCCTCCACGGCAGCCTCGGCCTCCGCCAGGACCGCCTTGGGGAACGGGCGTCCCAGCCCTTCGCTCGCGAGGAGGGCCGCCATCGCCCCGCGAGGCGACCGCGCCGGACCGTGCACCGCGACGACCCGGGGTCCGCCGCGGCTGACCAGCGCCGAGACGAGATCGCCGATGCGCCCGTCGCGCCCCTGCCGGCCGAGACGAAGCTGCGGTCCCGACTCGAAGACCGGCTCGACCGCGAGGCCGCGCCCGGCACCGACCAGCTCGCCGAC
>CAYTRV010000158.1:0-5204 GCA_964440285.1 uncultured Bifidobacteriaceae bacterium | reverse complement strand
CTCAGCCTGCTGCTCCTTCGGCATCTCCCACTCGTCGGCCGGCCAGCTCGCCGTGTCGTCCTCGGGGGCCTCCCACGCGGCCTGTGCCGACGAGATCTCGTCGGTGGTCTCGTCAGTGTCCGTTGCGCTCCACTTGGCTTCGGCAGCGGCGGCCGTCCAGTCGAACTCCGCCTGCTCCTTCTCCCACGCGGGTGCGTCCTCATCCTCCGGCGCGCCGGTCTCGGACCATCCGCTCGCGGGCTCGAGGCGTCCGTCCAAGTCGTCCGTCGCCCATCCGGCAGCGTCCACCTCGGGCGTCTCGGTCAGCGCCGCGAGCGCGTCGTCCGACTCGCCGACGCCGTTCGACGCGCGGTGCAAGGAGTGTTCACCGTCACCGTCACCGTCACCGTAGCCGGTCGCGGGATCGGGTGAGGTCCACACCTCTCCCGGGGTCGGCCAGCCAGGCTCGCTGATCATGCCGTCGGTGGCCTCGGTGCCGCCGCCCGCCTCCGTGTCGGCCGGCGCGTCGAACTCGCCGGCGCCCGTGAGGTCTGCGAACTCGCCGCCGACGTCGGCCGCCGGCAGACGCGGCACCATGCGGCCCGACGTCGCCTTCGGCTCGGCAGCCGGGGTCGACGAATCATCGCCCTGCTTGCGCTTCCTGGCGCGGCCGAACGAGGCGCTCTTACCGGACCTGGCGCCCATCGGCTTGCCCGCCTTCGCTTCTGCAGACCGGGCCACCGGCGTCGCCTTCGTCTGGCGCTGCTTCACAAGGAGCAGGACCAGGAGTAGGACGAGGATGCCCGCTCCACCAGCTCGCTGCAAAATGGACAGATCAGAAAGGAATTGCATCGGTTCTCATCGCTCCCGTGTGATGGACCGCCATTCGGAAGGCATCGGCGGCACTCCCCCGACCTATCGGCGGGAAGCGGCCGGGACTAAAGCCCTTCGTTCGACGAGGTTTCGGGAAGCACCAAAACCTGTCATACGCAGGCGGAAGCTCCTCTGAAGCGCCCTCATCGGGAGGACGGAACCGCCCCCCGAACGGTCGCTACGCCGGCAGCACGCGGTAGCTGCCGCCCGCAGAGAAGGCTCCGACCCCCGCGGCGGCGAGGAACAGCGTGAACCCATCGCGGTCCGGTGCGAAGCCGGGGTCGGACATGACCACCAGGCCGCCGTCCGGGACGTTCTCCGAGGCGTCGATCTCGAGGATGATCCGGTCGATGGACACGTTCGCCGCGAGCCTGCGCCGGAACGTGATCGCCGACACCACGCTGTGCCCGGGCGCGGCCGCCCAGCCGCCAAGCGCGAACCGACCCTCGTCGAGCGAGGCGATCCGCGGATCAGGCGCTTCCGCCGGGGCTTCGGCGGGCTCCCCCGCGATCTCGGCCTCGGGTAAGGTGCGCGGCGGGGAACCGGCGAGAAAGTCGTAGACGGACGGCACAGCCGGCGGCAAAGTGGTGTCCGCGAGGTCCGCATACGGCGACGCAGGCCACGGGATTCGCTCGGCCTCGGGCTGAACGGACGTCTCCCGCGCAACAGGTGCGGGTACGATGGAGATGACGGCGACGGGCGGCGCCACCGCAGCCGGGGCTTGCATCTGCCGTGCGAGGATGGGCGCTCCCGGGTCGCCGCCGGTGCCGGGGGCCCACGTCGGGGCCGGCCTCGCCTCCTCTCGAACGAGCGCGGCGTACGTCGCCGCTGCCGCCAGCGCGGCCGGGATCACAAGTCGCAAGCGCACCGAGTTGCCTTTCCGCGGTTGGGCCCGGGCAGGGTCGTACAAGGGTATCGGGCGCACTCCGCGATCCCTCCCCCGAACGCGTTGCACGGTTCTGTTTCGCTGCAACGGTCGGTGCGTCAGGTGGGAGCAGTTCCCTCCAGCAGAGCGAGCCGGCGCTCGAGCTCCGCAATCCTGATGCGCATCTCCTCGATGTCCGCCTCCGTGGCCAGTCCCAGCTCCCGGAACGCCAGCTGAGCGCCACCTTCCAGGCGCCCGAGGAGACCCGTCTGAGCGGGAGGCCCGTCACCCCGCACGCGCGCCGTGAGCCGGGTGACCATCGACCGACCGTCCTCCGCCTCGAGATGCCCGCGGGCGACGAGGTCCGCCATGATGCCCTCGGCCCGTTCCTTCGTGAGCGCTGCGGCCCCGACCGAGGCGAGGATCGCCTGCTCGATCGCCTCGCGCGGGGTGATCACCGGCGGCGCTTGCGCTGGACGTTGCGGTGGCGGCGCTGCCGATCCGGCGGCGGCTTCGGCGCGGGGGCGGGTCCGGAATCGTCCGCCGCCGGCGTCTCGCTCGCGGCGGCATCGGCGATGTTAGGAGCCGGCTCCCCAGCCGCCTCGGCTTCGAGCTCGGGCCGTCCGTCCGCCATGCCGCTGTCGAGGACGTCGTCCTCGGTGAGCCCGCCGTCCCCGGATGCGGTCGCGGACACCGCAAGAGCCTTCTCCGCGCGGGCCAGCGCGTCCACGTCCATGATGTCGGCGTCGACCATCGCGGCCCGGGCGGCCTTGCGTTCGCTGCGCACACGGGCCCGCTGGGCGTCGGGCTCCCGCTCCTTCCACAGCGCGGCGAGCGGGGCCGAGATGAAGATGGACGAGATCCCACCCGCCAGGATCCCGACGAGGAGCGCGAAGGAGAAGTCGAAGAGCGTCTCGCCGCCGAAGATCAGCAGGCAGCCGATCGGCAGGAGCGTCAGGACCATCGTGATGATCGACCGCGTCAACGTCTCGTGTACCGAGCGGTTGACGATGTCGCGGTAGGGACGTCCGCGCATCAGGGGGAGGTTCTCCCGGATGCGGTCGAACAGGATCACCACGTCGTACAGGGAGTACCCGAGGATCGTGAGCAGCGCCGCGACCGTCGCGCCGGTGATCTCCTTGCCGGCGACCGAGTAGATGGACAGGACCAGCCACACGTCGTGGACGACGGACACCATCGCCGGGATCGCGAGCTTGTACTCGAACCGGAACGTGAGGTACACGATGATCGCCAGGAACGAGAAGATGATCGCGTAGATCGCGTTCCTCACGATGTCCCGCCCGAACGTCGGCCCGACGCTGTTGATCTGCTGGTCGGCGATCGTGCCGAACTTCTCCTCGAGGCGGTCGAGTACCTGAGAGGTCTTGGCGGCGTCGAGGGTCCCGGTCTGGATCTCGTAGCCTGCGACCGGGGTCGCGGTGCCCTGGGGCTCGTACCGCTGGATCTTGGGATCGTTGATTCCGAGCGCCTTGAGCTCGTCGCGGATCGCGTTCTCGCTGGCGGTCTGCTGGGCGAACGCGACGCGCACCTCGGTGCCGCTCTTGAAGTCCAGGCCGGGCTCAAGGCCGCGGATGCCGATGATGAGCACCCCGATGATCAGCGGGAAGAACGAGATCGACAGCCACAGCTTCCACCTGCCGACGACGTCCATCTTCCATTTGACCTCGCGGGTGTTGAGCCCCATGAGCTTCTCGTTCTCGAAGAGCTTGGTGCCCACGAGCAGGCCGAACGCCCCCTGCGTCGCGATGACCGCTGTGAACAGCGAGAGGATGACGCCGAGGATGAGGGTGAAGGCGAACCCGCGTGGACCGGCGGTGGAGAGCAGGAAGATGAAGATCGCGGTGACGAGGGTGACGACGTTCGCGTCGATGATCGCCGTGATGCCGCGCTTGTAGCCGTTGAGGATCGCCGACCTCGGAGGTCGCCCGGCCCGGGATTCTTCGCGCACGCGCTCGAAGATCACGACGCTCGCGTCGGCGGCGACGCCGATCGTGAGGATGAGACCGGCGATACCGGGGAGCGTCAGGGCGATCGGGATGAGCTTCGCGATCGCCCAGAAGTAGAGGCCGTAGACGATCAGCGAGGCGCTCGCGATGACGCCGAGCACGCGGTAGTAGGCGATCAGTGCCAGCATCACGATGATGAGGCCGGCGACGCCGGCGATGAGCCCCTGCCGGAGGGATTGCTCGCCGAGGGTCGCCGACACCGTCGATGTGCTGACGGCGTCGAGCTTGATCGGGATCGCGCCGGAGCTCAACTGGTCGGCCAGCGTCCTCGCGCTCTTCTCGGTGAACCCGCCGGAGATCTCCGCGGTGTCGCTGTCGATGCCGCTCGGGTTGTCCCGGTAGGACACGAACGGGGTGGAGATGATCACGCCGTCGAGCGAGATCGCGAAGTTCCAGTAGCAGCTCGAGTCGGTCGCGGAGGTGCACGGACGTCCCTCCCCGACCGCGCCGGTCACGATCTCCCGCGTAATGGTCGCGAACTTCCCGCGGCCGGTGCCGGTGAACTGCATCTGCACCGTCGGATTGTTCCCCGTGTCGAACCCGAGGTTCGCGCTCCTCACCTCGGACCCGGCGACGCCGACGACGTCATGGAGGAGCACGCAGCGCCCGCCCCTGCCGCACGGGTCGAGGTTCGCGAGGTCGGCGCCCGCTCCCTCGCCGTTGGTGAGGATCACGAACCCCTTCGGGAGCACCTGGACGTCGAAGGCCTTCTCGTTCGCGGTGAACTCGGCGGCGACCGCCTGCGTCTCCGGCGACGCCTCGAGCCGCTTGACCAGTTCGTCCTTGGACGGTGACGGACCCGCGATGAACGTCTGGCCTGCATCCCTGCGGAAGAGGTAGACGCTCTCGGCCTGCTGGCTCCCCGGCTTGGGATCGGTGCGTTTCGCCAGCTGAATGAGGCTATGGAGGTCCGGGGTGCCGTCGGGCGGATTCGCGGTGCTGGCCGGGGCGGGGTAGCGCTGGTAATCGACGAGGTTGGGCTGGAAGGCGTAGAAGTTGAGCTGCGCGGGCTTGACGAGGTCGAGGATGACGGCTGGATCCTCGACGGCCGGGAGCGCCACGGAGATCTGCGAGGTCCCCTGCTTCTGGATCTCCGGCTCCGACACGCCGAACGCGTCGACGCGGTTTCGGATCACGTTGATCGCCCGGCGGATGGAGTCGTCGTTGACCTCCGCGTTCGCCGTCGGGCTCGCCTGGAGGATGACCTGCGCCCCGCCCTTGAGGTCGAGTCCGAGCACCGTCGGCTTCAATGCCACGACCGCGATCGACCCGGCCAGCAGGCCGAGCACGACCAAGATGAACATCAGCGACCGCTGGCGAAGGCTCATCTAGTGGACCGTCCGGTGACGTTGCCGGGCTCCCGAGCGCTGGGAATCAGAGCAGCGCGCGGTGTTCTGGCGAGTGAACCCGCCGGACGAGGACGCAGGGAGTGCCCATATTGGACACATGGGCACGACCGA
>CAYTRV010000157.1:2131-5237 GCA_964440285.1 uncultured Bifidobacteriaceae bacterium | reverse complement strand
CTCCCAGACGTCGGTGCGCATTCCGAACGGGGTTGGAGGGACCCCTCCAAGGATGCGGTCGCCGAGCTCGGACCACACGGCGATCGGGATCGCGAAGATCAGCGCGACGAGGAAGCGGCTTCGCATGTCGCGCACCATGTCCGCCATCGACATGCCCGCGTGACCGCCGTGCCCGTCGCCGTGAGCGTCGTCAGCCCGCCGGGTCGCGGCGTGCTCATGAACGGCCTCCGTGATCGCGGACATGGCGTGCGCGTGGACGTCTGCAGCACCCACAGCCCCGTTCGGCTCGTTCAATGGATCACAGATGTGTCCGGGCACGGACTGGCCGGCGCAGTGGTATCCGCACTCTTGGACCCAGCCGCGGAGCGCGGCGATCGACGTCACGGCCGGATCGAACGTGACGGTCGCCGTCTGGGCGACGGGGTTCGCCTGGACGAGGAGCACTCCAGGCTGACGGCCGACCGCACGCTCGACAACCGCCTTCTCGCTCGCGTAGTGAAGCCCACCGACGTGCAGCGTCGTCGTGCGGCGTGCACCGCTGTCCCGGTGCGCTGCGTGAGAACTATCCTTGTGCATCTCGGCCTCGTGGGGTGTCGAAGGAGCCGTTCGGTCGTGTGAAGAGTCCCTCAGCGGGTCTTCACGAATCGCTGCACCGCGTCGAGCAGTTCGGCCGCCTTGTCGTTCGCGGCGGTCTCGTCGCCGGAGCTGATCGCGTCGGCGACACAGTGCGTGACGTGGTCCTCGAGCAGCTTCGCGCCGACCTGTTCGAGGGCGGTCTTGACGGCGCCGATCTGCGTGAGGATGTCGATGCAGTAGCGATCCTCCTCGACCATCCGCTCGATGCCACGCACCTGGCCCTCGATGCGGTGTAGGCGCTTGGTCAACGCCTCCTTGTTCTTCGCGTAGCCGTGCATCAGGCGACCTCTCTGGCCGAGTGGAAGCGCCGCAGGCGCAGGCTGTTGGTGACGACGAAGACACTCGAGAACGCCATGGCGGCCGCGGCGACGATCGGGTTCAGGAGCCCGGCGACGGCGAGGGGGATCGCGGCGACGTTGTAGGCGAAGGCCCAGAAGAGGTTGCCCTTGATCGTCCCCAGCGTGCGCCGTGCGAGGCGGATCGCGTCGGCGGCGGCGCGCAGGTCACCCGACACGAGCGTCAGATCGCTCGCCTCGATCGCGACATCCGTGCCCGTGCCGATCGACAGCCCGAGGTCCGCCTGTGCGAGCGCCGGGGCATCGTTGACACCGTCGCCGACCATGGCGACGACCTCTCCGCGATCCTGCAGCTCGGAGACCTGCGCGCGCTTGTCCTCGGGGAGGACGTTCGCGATCACCTGGTCGATCCCGACCTCCGCTGCGACCGCGTTCGCCGTGCGCGCGTTGTCACCGGTCATGAGCACGGGGGTGAGACCGAGCGCCTTCAGCTCGTCGATCGCTTCGGTGGACGAGTCCTTGATCCGGTCGGCGACCAGGAACAACCCCGCAGGCGTGCCGTCGATTGCGACGGCGACGACCGTCCGTCCCCGGTGCTCTGCCTCGTCAACGCGCCGGGTGAAGTCGGCGGGCAGCCGCAAGCCCCACTCGGCGAGCATCGCGGGGCGCCCGACGACGACGGCGTGTCCTTCGACGACGGCTTCGACACCGAGACCGGCCCGGTTGGAGAAGCTACCGACGTCGTCGAGACGGCCGATCTCCGCTCGGGCGTAGCTGGCGATCGCCTGTGCGATCGGGTGCTCGCTCGCCGCCTCGGCGGCGCCGGCGAACCGAAGCAGACTGCCCCGGTCATGCGGATCGGTCGCAACGGCGTCCGTGACCCACATGCGGCCCTCGGTGACGGTCCCGGTCTTATCGAGCACGATCGTGGTGATGCGCCGGGTCTGCTCGAGGACCTCAGGACCCTTGATCAGGATGCCCAGCTGCGCGCCCCGTCCGGTGCCGACCATCAACGCCGTCGGCGTCGCCAGGCCCAGCGCGCACGGGCAGGCGATGATGAGGACGGCCACCGCGGCGGTGAAGGCCGCCGACACGTCGCCGGTCGTGAGCAGCCAGCCGGCGAGCGTGCCGAGCGCGATCACGATCACCACGGGCACGAACACGGCCGACACCCGGTCGACGAGCCGTTGAATCGGCGCCTTGCCGGCCTGCGCCTCGGCGACGAGTCGGGCGATCTGCGCGAGCGCAGTGTCCGCGCCGACCTTCGTGGCCTCGACGACGAGCCGGCCCGAGGCGTTGATCGTGGCTCCGGCGACGACGTCACCGGGGGCGACTTCGACCGGGACAGGCTCGCCGGTCAGCATCGACTGGTCCACGGCGGACGCCCCGTCGACGACGACCCCGTCGGTGGCGATCTTCTCACCGGGACGTACGACGAAGCGGTCGCCGACCTGCAGGTTGGCGACGGGCACGAGGATCTCCTGCCCGTCGCGAAGCACACGCGCTTCCTTGGCGCCGAGCTCGAGCAATGCGCGGATCGCCTCGCCGGAGCGGCCACGCGCTCGGGCCTCGAGGTAGCGGCCGAGCAGGATCAGCGTGGTGATCACCGCGGCGACCTCGAAGTACGTGTGCGCGTCCAGGCCGGCCAGCAGCACGACCGCAGACCAGGCCCACGCGGCGAGCGTCCCGATGGAGATGAGGGTGTCCATCGTCGCGGACAGGTGACGGGCGTTGAGCGCCGCTGCACGGTGGAACGCCCAGCCCGACCAGAACACGACCGGTGTCGCGAGCGCGAAGGCAAGCCACTCCCAATGGCGGAACTGGAGCGGCGACGCCATGGAGAGCACGACAAGGGGCGCCGTGAGCCCAACCGCGACGCCGAGGCGAAGAAGGAGCGGGTGCGACCCTTCCACGGACCTGCCGGCCGGCGCGGGCAGCGCCGCCCGGTAGCCGGTCGCCCCGACCATCGCGATCAGCTCGTCGATCGTCACCGCCTCGGGGTCGAAGGCGACAGCCGCCTCCTCGGTTGCGTAGTTGACGGTCGCCTCGACGCCGTCGAGCTTGTTCAGCCGCCGCTCGATCCGCGCGGCGCATGAGGCGCACGTCATCCCCTCGATCTCAAGCCGGATCTGCTCTGAGGTGGCGGTCGCGGCCATCACGCGGCCTCGTAGCCT
>CAYTRV010000157.1:770-2121 GCA_964440285.1 uncultured Bifidobacteriaceae bacterium | reverse complement strand
CGCTTCCTCTTGAGGTCGACGAGCACCTGGGTGACGCCGGGCACCGACGACACCTCCTCCTTCACCGAGGCCTCGCAGTGTCGGCAATGCATGCCACGAACGGTGTACTCCCGCGTCTCCATCGTCTCTCCTCGATCGGAACGACGACCCCGATCATACCCCATTGGGGTATTACCCGGGCGGTGAAGTGTGAAGGCGGTGTGAAGACACACGAAGTCCGCGGGCCATTGCGGTGATCCACGATCACCCCTTCCACGAAGGTCGGGATGCAACGAGGGCGGCGCAGAGCCGCCCGGTCTTCCTGGAGGGGCACCATGTTCGGGCTCGATGAGTGGATTGCCGGCATCGGGGCAGGCCATCCGCTGCTCCTCGCCTCCGTCGTCGCCGTGCTGCTCGGCCTTCGACACGCGGCCGACCCGGACCACCTCACCGCCGTCACCACGCTCGTCGCCGCCGACCCCGACCGGCGCCCGCACCGCGCCCTGCGGATGGGGCTCGCCTGGGGAGCCGGGCACGCCACGACCCTGTTCGCATTTGGCGTGCCCATCGTCCTGTTCGCAAGCTACCTGCCGATGTGGGCCGAGCGGCTGGCAGGCTCCTGTGCCTCATCGGGCTACTCGTGCTCTACGCCCGCCGGTTCGTCGAGCGGCTGCCTCTGGACGGGCGGGTCTCGGCGGCCGTGCCGGTCGTCTCCGCCCTCGTCATCCTCGTGCTGGGCATCGTGCTGACCATCAGGGCGCTGCCAGGGGTCGTCTAGCGTCGAAAGCATCACCAGCGACGTCCGAGGCACCAGGCTCGGCGTGGCGGAAGTCCCGGTCGGGGAGGCATCATCCGCGCGCCCTCCGACGGCGATTGCCTCCGCACCCAGAACGCCGTGGTGAGCGACCCGAGCGGGCAGTCGCGTAACCGGTGACATGCGGGGAGCTCTGGCCCCCGGTCGACCTCCGAGAGCCTCTTGCTGGGACGTTCACGGAATCTTCTCAGACGCCTCGCATACTCCAGGCGCACCGCAAGCGCTCAAAGGAGGGCACGTGACACGAAGCGCCCGTCGGGCCACGATCTTCGCAGTCGGCCTCGTCGTCGTCGCCGGCGCGCTCATCGCCGTCATCGTCCTCGCGGGTGGGGGACACTCCACCTCGGCCTCGGGACTCGGAGTCGACCTCGCGTTCGCCAGGGAGATGGTCCCGCACCACCGCGACGCCGTCGACATGGCCCAGATCGCCCAGAAGAAAACCGACCGCGGCGAGGTGAGAAAGCTCGCACAGGACATCATCACCACCCAGACGCAGGAGATCGGTCAGCTGCAGGCGATCGACCGGCGCCTCGTCGCAAGGGGGGTCACGCCCGTATC
>CAYTRV010000157.1:322-760 GCA_964440285.1 uncultured Bifidobacteriaceae bacterium | reverse complement strand
CACCGCAACGGCAACGGCCACCGCGGATGGCGCACACGACCCCTCAGCGCCGGTTGATCTCGACGCGCTCCGCAACGCCGACCCGTTCGATCAGGCCTTCATCGACGAGATGATCCCCCACCACCAGGCGGCGATCGTCATGGCACGAGAGGTCCTCGCGCGAGGAACCGACCCCGAGGTCGCCAGGATCGCATCGGCCGTGATCACCGCGCAGTCGAAGGAGATCCAACAGATGAACACCTGGCGACGCGCCTGGTACGGGAGCGAGTCACCAGCCGGAGGGGTACCAGCATGAACCCGACCGGCGACTGCCGCCGACGGCTTCCGAACCGCCCGGATGATGCCGCGCAGGCTGTTCGACGGCACACTTGCAGTCGGCAGCCAGATGTGCGGTCGCCCAGCCCGGGGACGATCAACGACACGTGAACGTGTCGCCCG
>CAYTRV010000157.1:0-312 GCA_964440285.1 uncultured Bifidobacteriaceae bacterium | reverse complement strand
CGACGGTTGAACGCGGCCGGCCCGGAACACGACGCTGAGCACCTCGCGAACCCCGGCGAGCTCGCCGACAACGGCGGGCCGGTGCCCGAGGGCGAGCCGCCCGCAAGCACCGACTCGTCGAGCTGGACGATCTGCTGTCTGCCGTCGCGGCCACCGGCTACCGGGCCGCCCTCCCGAGTCCGCGACTCATGGGCCCGCCATCTGCCGCAAGAGTGCCGCACTCGCCGTCCCGCACCGGCCCAGCGAGGCCGCCTACCCCGCGATCCATTTCTACATGGGCGTTCCCGTCGCTTCGGGGGTGTGTGCGGTTGC
>CAYTRV010000156.1:0-5240 GCA_964440285.1 uncultured Bifidobacteriaceae bacterium | reverse complement strand
CGTGGTGCCGATCGTGGCGATCCTGCTGAACTTGCTGTCGGTCGGCGCGGCCTTCGGGCTGGTGACGCTGGTGAGCCAGGACGGGTGGGGCGCAGGCGTCTTGGGCTTCCAGCAGGTGGAGACAGTCGAGGCGTGGATCCCGATCTTCCTGTTCGCCGTCCTCTTCGGGCTGTCCATGGACTACCACGTGTTCCTGCTCTCGCGCATCCGGGAGCGCTACCTGGCGACGGGGAGCAACGTGGAGTCGATCACCCACGGCATCAGCTCGAGCGGCCGGCTCATCACCGGAGCCGCCCTCATCATGGTGGCGGTCTTCGGGGGCTTCGCCGCCGGTGACCTGGTGATGTTCCAGCAGATGGGCTTCGGACTCGGGGTCGCGGTGCTGCTCGACGCGACCGTGGTTCGCGGGGTCCTCCTGCCGGCGGCGATGCGGCTGCTCGGCGACCGGAACTGGTACCTGCCGAACTCGCTCAAGTGGCTTCCGAACATCGCCATCGAGGGCTCCGCCCCGGTCGCTCAGGTGTCCGCCGGCTCGTAGTGTCCCGGCCGCATCGGTCCCCGCCGGCCGTACCGCCGGCGGGAGCCTGTGCGGCTCGCGCCCTCTCGGAGGATGCCCCCATGATCGAGCGCATCGACCACATCGTCCTGACGACCAGCGTCCCCGATCGTGCGTCGACTTCTACACGTGTGCTGGGGATGACGCTCGAGACCTTTGACGACGGCCGCACGGCGTTTCGCTTCGGCCGCCAGAAGATCAACCTGCACGTCAAGGGCGGCGAGTTCGAGCCGAAGGCCCACCTGCCCGTCCCAGGGGCGCTGGATCTCTGCCTCATTGCCGACGGTCCCCTCGACCGGGTCATCGCGCATCTCGCCGAATGCGCAGTCGCGATCGTCGCGGGCCCGGTCGCACGGACCGGGGCGGTCGGGCGAATGCGTTCGGTGTACGTGCGGGACCCCGATCTCAACCTCATCGCGATCTCGGAGTACGTGTCGTAGGACCTCGCTCGACCACGATTCCGACCCCGGCCGGGGTTGCCGTGACGGTCGCGCTCCCAGCCTGATCGGTGCGACGCACGTCGGGAACGCCTGACCGGAGCGTGGAGAGCGTCCCGATGTCCGGATGCCCGTGGCGATTGCCGGCGCCGACCGAGATGAGCGCGACGGTTGGGCGCAGCCGCCGGAGCAGGTCCGCCAATCCCGCGTCCGCGGAGCCGTGGTGCGAGACCTTGAGGACGTCCACCTGTTCGAGGGGCAGTCGCGAGAGCACGCCGCTCTCGGCGTCGCCGGTGAGGATCGCGTCCATTCCTGCAGCGGACGCGTGCATGACCAGGCTCGCGTCGTTGGGATCTTCCGGAGGTCGCGCACCGGCGTTCGGCCACAGCACGTCGAGCCGCCAGCGCCCGACCTGCACGGAGTCGCCGGCAACGATGCGCCGCATCGCGACGCCGTGCCGCCCTGCCGCCGCCTCGAGCGGGGGGAGGTCGACCGGCGCGAGCACCGTCCCCACCTCGATCTGATCGAGGAGAGCGGCACCGGCACCGGAGTGGTCGAGCTGGTTGTGGGTGATCGCGAGGGCGTCCAGCCGGCGTACGCCCATCCGGCGCAGCGCACCGATCACCGGGGCGGGCGATCCGGGCGGACCCGTGTCGACGAGTGCGGCCGCGCCGTCGGGCGATCGCAGCAGGATCGCGTCACCCTGCCCGACGTCGAGGGCGGTCACGGCCGCTCCCGCCGGCCACGGCGACGCCCGTGGCGACGCCGGCATCGCCGCCGCGATCCCGGCGGCGACGGTCGCGACGCCGCATGCCACCACGGCATGCGGAACCGGCCGCGCCACGCTCGGACCGGTCGGCCGCCAGAGCCGCCCGGCGAGGAGCGGGACCGCGGCGGCCGGAAGACCGACCAGGGCGGCGCTCCACGCAGGGAGCCCGACCGTCGCCCCCGGCACGGCGGCGGCTGCTCGTGCGATCCCGATCAGGACCCACGCGCCGATCCCGGCGAGCCAGCCGGCCACGAGCGCGAGCGGAGGCAGCATGGCGCTCAGACCGATGCCAGCCAGGGCGAGCACCACGATCGGCGCGGCCAGCGGGACCGCCACGACGTTCACGAGCAGCCCTGCCAGCGAGAGCTGCCCGAAGTGCCAGATGACGACCGGCGCGGTGGCCAGCGTCGCTCCCGCGGCTTGCGCCGCCAGGTCGGCGACGCGGACCGGCAGCGCCCCCGCGAACCACACGGCAAGCGGCGGGGCGACGGCGAAGATCCCGGCGACCGCGGCGAACGACAGCTGCAGGCCGGGGTCGCCGATCGCGCGGGGTTGATGGAGGATGAGCACCGCCAGGCCCGCGAGGAGGAGGTGCCATCGCTCCGTCGAGCGCGATCGCAGCTCGCCCGCCACCCCGAGTCCGCCGATGATGGCGGCGCGGGCGACGGAGGCGCCGCCTTCGCACGCGAGGCAGTACCCCGCGAGCACCGCGCCGGCGATGGCCACCGCCGGACGGCGGCCCACACCGGCGGCCCGCAGCACGGCGACGACCGCCAGCGCGACGATGGTGATGTTCTGGCCGGAAACGGCCAGCAGGTGCCACAGCCCGGCGTCGCGGAATGCCTCGGCGGTCTCCTCGGACAGCCCCTCGCCGCCTCCAAGTGCCATCCCACGCACGATCGCGCGCGGCTCGCCGGACATTCCACGCCCGGCGACGCGTGCGCTGGCAGTTCGCAGCCGGTCACGGAGTCCCAGCAATCCGCCGCGCCGCCCGACGAGCGCCGCCGCCGTCACCTCGAGACGACCGGCGATCGCGCCGCGGGTGAGATGAGCGCGCCACCAGCCGGGTGAGCGGGCGGTGGCAGCGGCGACCGCGCGTCCCGCGACCCGCAGCCGCACGCCCGGCGCGATCCCCGCGGGTGCATCTACCGGTAACTCGGCGATGAACCGGGTGCCGACGTGCAGGAGGCGCCCGCCCGCTCCACGCATGTCGGCGGCGCGGACACGCACCCGGGTTCCGCGAGGGGTGGCGTGGAGTGGCGTGTCGACCTCCACGGTCCCGGTCACTTCCGCCGGCAGCGTGAGCGCGTACGGCCTGGTCGTCGCGAGCCGCACACCGCCCCAACCCCACCCTGCGACGGCGAGGGTGCCCGCGAGCAGGAGCGGCGCGGGGCGTGGTCGCCGGGTGATGAGCGCGCCCGCCGCCGCCGCGCCGAGGGCAGCGGACCCGGGCAGCCAGATCAGGCGGTGGGGCGGTGCAAGCAGCGCGAGGAGGGTCCCGAGCGTCACGGCCGCCAGCAGCAGGTGGGGGGCATGGCGGAGCGCCGACGGCGCACGGCCTCTAGTGTCCTGTCTCACAAGTCCGTTGACGGTATGGCGAGTGAAAAGCCCGCCGGACACGGACGCAGCCTGCGCCCATATCGGTGTACATGGGCGCAGGCGAGGACACAGCTCCCGAGGCGGAGGTTCCCGTCTGCCCGGGTCGAAATCCGGCGGAGCTTTGCAGCCGCCAGACCGCAAAGGCGCTTGTGAGACAGGGCACTCGTTCCCGAGTCGTCATTCGCGACTCATGGCGTGACCTTTCCGCGCAGCGCCTCGAGCCGCGTCTCACCGATTCCCGGGACATCGAGGAGCTGATCGACCGATGAGAACCCGCCGTGCTGCCCACGCCACGCGACGATCCGGGCGGCGAGGGTCGGGCCGATGCCGTCGAGCGTGTCGAGTTGCTCGGCGGTCGCCGACGACAGGCTCAACGGACCCGCCGCCGCGGTCCCCGCCGTGGCGACCGGGGCACCTGCCGCCGCGGTGGTCGCCCGCCTGGGAACCAGCACCTGTTGACCGTCCTGCAGGGGCGCGGCGAGGTTGACGAGCCCGAGGTCGGCGGTCGGGGCCGGGCCGCCGGCGAGCCGGATCGCCTGGATGACGCGCCCGTCGCCGGCGATGCGGTACACACCGGGTTTTCGGACCGCGCCGGCGACGTGCACCAGGAGTTCGGTGGGCTCTCGGGGTGTGACGACGGCGGGCCGGGCCGCGTCGGGCTGCGTGGGCGCAGGCGTGCGGCCCGCGATGCGCCAGGCAAGGGCCGCGAGGGCGACGGCGAGGAGCAGGTACGCCCACCCGGAACGGCGCAACCAGGGAATGAGACGATCCACGCATCCGAGGTTAGGGAGCGCGATGTGACACGGGTGGCACGGCCTGTGCCAATCCCGTCACGTCAACGCAAATCGTGTCGTGACGCCTGCGGGCTATCCGGCGACGAGGTTCACCAGCCGGTCCGCGATGACGATCTCGCGCCGGACCGCCTTGCCATCGAGCGCGGCCTTCACTTTCGGCAGCGACCGCGCACGCGCCGCCAGCTCCGCCTGGCCGAGACCGGCCGGGACCTCGAGCCGATCGCGAAGCTTGCCGTTGACCTGCACCACAACCGTCACGGAATCGCGTTCGAGGAACGCTGCGCCGGCGTCAGGCCACGGGGCCACCCAGAGGCGCTCGCCCCCCAGCGCCTCCCACAGCTCGCTCGCGATGTGCGGGGCGAACACGAACAGGAGCGACACCACGGTCTGGGTGGCGTACCGCAACGCGTGGGCGCCCTCTCCGCCGTCGAGGGTGCCCTCGGACCGCGCCTTGGTGGCGTCGTTCACGAGCTCCTGGATCGCGGAGATGGCGGTGTGGAACGAGAAGCGCTCGCCGATGTCGCCGGTCACCTTCGCGACGGTCGCCTCGGACTTGCGCACGAGGGCGAGCGCGGCGGGGTGGTCGCTCACCGCATCGAGCGACGGGCGGTCGACGAGAACGGCCCCCTCCTGCCCTGCGGCGAGCCGCCAGACCCGGTCGAGGAAGCGCCGCTGACCCTCGATGCCGTGGTCCGACCACTCGGCGTCGTCGGCCGCCGGGCCCATGAACAGGATGTAGAGGCGGAGGGTGTCGGCGCCGAACCGCTCGACCATCTCGTCCGGGGCGACGACGTTGCCCTTGCTCTTGCTCATCTTTGCGCCCTGGTGGTGGATCATCCCCTGCGTGAACAGGCGAGCGAACGGCTCCGTGAACCCGACGTACCCGAGGTCGTACAGCACCTTGGTGAAGAAGCGTGCGTACAGGAGGTGCAGGATCGCGTGCTCGACGCCGCCGATGTACTGGTCGACGGGCAGCCAGTAGTCGACGATCTCACGCTCGAACGCCGCGGTGGACAGATGCGGGGCGGTATAGCGCAGGAAGTACCAGGACGAGTCGACGAACGTGTCCATCGTGTCGGTCTCGC
>CAYTRV010000155.1:0-5337 GCA_964440285.1 uncultured Bifidobacteriaceae bacterium | reverse complement strand
CGGATACGTCCTGGTGGCCGGTGGACCCGCTGCCGGCGCTGGCGTTCGACCACGCGACGATCGTGCTGACGGCTCGGGAGCGTCTGCGGGCGAAGCTGTCGTACACGAACATCGGCTTCGCGCTCGCGCCGCCGACGTTCACCATCTCAGAGCTGAGGGACATCTACGTCGCGGCGCTGGGGCATCCGGTGTCGGCCACGAACCTGCAGCGCGTGCTGGTACGGCGCGGTGAGCTGGTGTCGACGGGGGAGCGGCGCCCCCCGGGCGCGGTTGGCGGCCGCCCGGCGTCGGTGTTCCGCTTCCGGCTCCGCGAACTCGAGGTCACCGACCAGTTCGCGGTGCTGCGGCCCCCTCGCGGGTAGACGCGGGCCCGCTCCGCTTCGAGGGGCGCTCGGCGTGAGCGCGTCGGGGGGTGGTGCCTTCCCACCGTGTCGCCGTCGCGCTCCCCGGGCGTTGGGCCGCCTGTCGAACGTCTCGTACGGCAACACTCGCCGGATGGCCACACCGTCCGAGCCGGGTGACGCTCTATCGTCGGATTGGGTGGTGAACTGGGATCCCGCGAGGAGTGGAGGCTCCGATGAGTCAGGCGATGTACGACCCCATGGACACGGTGCACTGGATGCTGGCCGGCGTCCGTGCCGAGGTGCTGGCCGAGGCGGTTCCGTTGAGAAACGGCCGCGCCAAGAAGAAGACGAAGGCTCAGCGCGAGGCCGACCGGCTCCGCTACGAGACCCTGTGCGAGGTGTTGTGGAACGTCTCCGGGCGCCAGGAGCCGCTCGACGAGTTCGCCGGACGGTTGCTCCAGGCTGCGTAGACCTCCCCCTGGACGATGTCGCGTTCTTCCAGGCCGGGTGCCTGGTCTTCTCGCTGTGGGTCGCGACAAGCTTGCGGCCGACAGCGCGGTGACCGACGGCGGCGGGTGGGGCGGGGTCACGCTCGCCCACAACGTGCGATCACCCGAGGAGGTCGATCGGGTCATCGACCAGGCGCGCGACGCCGGCGCCGTGATCGGACGGGAGCCGGGGGCCACGTTCTACGGCGGCTACTCCGGGGTGTTCATCGACCCCGACGGCCATCCGTGGGAGGTCGCCCACAACCCCGGCTTCCCGATCGATGACGACGGCAACATCTCGCTGCACCCGCCCGAGTAGGCGGCCGGCGCGGATCAGGCGACGCGCGACCTCGCGTGCACGCCGATCAGCGACTCATGCAGGCGCATGTCGAGCGATCGTGACCCGGCGCCGGTCCGAAGCAGCACCAGCATCGTGAGGAGCAGCGCCGGCGCGAGGCCGAGGTGCACGAGGCCGCCGTCGATCCGCCCCGCGGTTGCGATCGCGCCGATCATGTCGCCCGCCAGGGCCAGCGCCACGGGGCGCGTCAGCAGCCCCGCGATGAGGAACAGCCCGCCCACCAACTCGAGCACGCCGACGAGGTAGGTCGTGACCTCGGGGAACGGGATGCCGTAGCGGTCGAACGCCTCGACTTCGGCGTCGTAGCGCCGGAACTTGCCGGTCGAGAACGCGACGAACACCACACCGGCGGCCAGGCGCAGCAGGAGCGGCGCGGTCATCGGCCGGGTGGCGAAGAGCGGTGCGAGCTGGCGGCGCGTCACGGTGCGATCTCCAGTGCGAGGCGGTACGTCCTGAAGAGTAGGTCGCGCGCCTTACGAATCCGTTACGCCCCGCCGCCGCCGCGGGCCTCGCGAAGCAGTCAGCGTTCCGGTTTGCGCGCCACGGCGTAGAGCTTGGTGAACGTGTACTCGAAGCCGCGCGGCCCGGACACCGCCTCGGTGCCCGCGGTGACGCGCTCCATGAGCTCGGCGACCTCGACCTCGTCGAGGGTGCCGCTCGTGATGTGACTCGCGACGACCCTCATCCGGTCGAGGTACGCCGCCGCGGAGGTGTGGCGCAGACGACGCTCCATCCACACGTCGATCGGCTCGAGCCCGGCGTGCGTGAGGTACTGCTCCATCTCAGGGATGTCACGCTGCACGAAGTCGAACGCGGCGTCCCACTCCTTCGGCGCCGGCGGAACGAGCCGGCTCAGCACGTCGCGAAACTCCTGCTCTCCGCCGCGACCGGAACACAGGATGCCGATCACCCCGCCCGGCTTGATCGCCCGGGCCATCGCCGCGGCCGCGCCGGGCTTGTCGGGGAACCAGTGCATCGCCATCGAGGAGATGACGGCGTCGTAGCTCTCCGGCTCCACGGTCATGGCCATGACGTCCTCGGCGCGCAGCTCCACCTCGGTGCCGGCCGGCTCGGCGACCTTGTCGCGGAAGACCGCCAGCATGCCCTCCGCGGGGTCGACCCCGGTGACGTGCTCTACGCCGGGGAACCGGTCGAGCATCGCGAGCGCCGCCCACCCGGTGCCGCACCCCACGTCAAGCACCCGCCGGTAGTCGCCCACGGGGAGCGACATGACGAGCCGTCTGGCGCCGTCGATGTTGTGACGGACGACGTCGTCGTAGTCCTTGGCGGTGCTGGTGAAGTTGTCGGCGACGCCCTGGGTGGCGTTTCGTTCGATGGTTTCGCTCATGGCTCCAAGTCCGGGTCGGATTGCGACTCGGGAGGATGACAGACCGCGAGAGGCCGCAGAAACAGGTCGGGCGGACCCCGCACGCCGATCCCGGCAACGGGCCGCCCGGCGCTACTCGGGGCCGACGACCTGGGCGAGGCCGAACGGGCTGCCCTCGGAGTCGCGGCACACCGCCCAATGCTCGCCGGGGTGGATCACCTCGCCGCCGAGGGCGGTCACGCGCTCCAGCGCCTCGGGCAGGTGGGCGACGCCGAAGTAGGGGAGCGAGAACCGGTCGCCGGGGCCGACGCCGCGCGGGTGCAGCCCGAAGGTCGACTCGCCGACCTGCGCCTCCCAGCCCTGGCCCTGATCGGGTGTACGCGCGTCGAGTGGAGTGCCGAGGAGCTCGCTCCAGAAGCGGCGGGCGCGCTGGGGGTCGTCGGCGGGAAACTCGATCAGCCTGAGCATGGCGTCAGGGTAGCCGACGCCGGCGCGGTTACCCGCCCACGACCTCGTGCAGGCAGAGGATGTTGCCCTCGAGGTCCTTGAACCATGCGGCGCGTTTGGATCCCCGCACGCTGACGTGCTCGACGGTCCGCAACCCGGGGAGGTCGTAGTCCTCGAACACGACGCCGCGGGCCTGCAGGGCTCGGATGTGCGCCCCGATGTCGTGAACCTCGAAGCTCATTGCGGTGTGCTCGGCCCGCGGTCCAGCGGGCTTCTGCATGAGCACCAGGGTGCCCCCGGCGCCCAGCCGGAAGCGCTCCTGCCCCTCGCTGGCTCCCAGGTTAGTCGAGCCCGAGGGAATCCCGGTAGAAGTCGCGTACCCGGCCGGCGTCCACCGGAAGGATGGTTGTCATTGGAAGGTCTTCGTACGACAGTCCCGTTCCGATTTGCAGGTTTACGCCCAGCCGGCGTGCTGCAGGACGGCCCGCGCCACGACACCCGCATCGGCATCATCGGTCCGAACGACCAGGTCGCCGATCCCTGCAGCGTCTGCGGCCCTGTCGAGCGTCTCCGCCTCGTCGAGGTGCGCGGCGAGCTGGGCGCCCCGGTCGCGGGTCCGGAGTCGCTCACCGACAACCTGCGCATCGGCGACCAGCCGGACGACGACGAGCCGCTCGGTCCCCAGGCCCGCTCGGATCGCGTCGATGTCCGCCCCCTCGGTGACCATCCGCGCGAGGACGATCCGCCGGACGCCGGCGGCACGGAACGTGGCCGCCACCTGGCTCAAGTTCTCGATGAGCACGCTGCGCACCGTCGCGCCGGAGTCGGGCGCGGGCCGGAGCCACGCGAGCCAGTCGAGGTCGAGGACGGCGTAGGGCTCGCCTCGCGTCTCGAGTAGCTCCCCGATCTCGATGAGCACCGTCGTCTTGCCGACCCCGACGGTCCCGGTGAGGAGGATCGAATCCGCTGCGGTCACGGGTGGACGATACCCACGGTGTCAGGCACGTGACATTGACCCAGCGGTCTGGCCGGGCGCCGCCGTCAGATCCCGTAGAACCCGCGGGTGCGGGCATGCAGGCAGGGGCCGCACTCGGAGCCCTGGTTGTAGCGGTTGAGCCGCGTCGAGCAGGTGATGCAATGCCGCGGCCGTGTGGCTGTCCGCACCGTCTCGGGTTGCGGGCAGTCGCAGAAGCTCGGGCGCGGGGCGCTCCGCGAGCGGTGAAGCTCGGCGATCACCCCGCACGTCTGGCAGACGATCTCGATCCGCTCCGCCGTCCGGCGCGTCATCTGCGACTCCCCATGGAGGAACTATCGACCATCTGCGGCACTTCACGAGAGTAGCCCGAAACATGCCGTCCCCGTCTGCCCACCGACGGCGGCCGACTGGCCGCCTGAGTGGCTCGGTGGCCCCGCTGCGTAGAGTCCGGCGGGCATTTTCCGGCAGAGGGGATGGAACCGGTGACGGTGACGAGGGACAGTGACTCGAGCGGTACGTCCGCCGGGATCGACCCGGGGGACCTCGAGGTCTGCCTGCGCGTCCTCGGCGAGGCGGAGGCGCTCCCGACCGAGCATCCCGACGCCATCGCGGTTCGGCGTGCCACCGGCCGGATCTACAAGACCGTGAGGCTGCGCAGGCGTCATGCGCGACGCGATGCCATCCTCGCCAACGACGAGGCGGTGACCGCGGCCACCGCGACCGGCGCGCCGGGGCGGATCGACGACGAGACGCAGGGAATCCCGCTGGTGTCCAGCGTGAACGGCGCCACGGCCGGCACCTTGCTCCGGGCCCGTGCCTGCTACGTCTGCAAGGCCCGCTACCACGAGGTCGACGCGTTCCACCACCAGCTCTGCCCGATCTGCGCCGCCATCAACCACGCCCGTCGCAACGCACGCACCGATCTCACCGGCCGGCGCGCGCTGCTGACCGGAGGCCGCGCGAAGATCGGCATGTACATCGCGCTGCGCCTGCTGCGCGACGGCGCCCACACCACCATCACAACGAGGTTCCCGAACGACGCCGCCCGCCGGTTCACCGCGATGCCCGACAGCGCCGACTGGCTGCACCGGCTGCGCATCGTCGGCATCGACCTGCGCAATCCCGCTCAGGTCGTGGCGCTCGCCGATGCGGTTGCCGCCCGGGGGCCGCTCGACATCCTGATCAACAACGCGGCGCAGACGGTCCGTCGCTCGGCCGAGGCCTACGCGTCGTTGGCCGCGGCGGAATCGGCGCCGCTGCCGCCCGGCCCACTTCCGGAGCTGATCGCGTTCGGGCCGAGCGCCGCCGACGACGCACCCGCCGTCGCCGCCGGGGAGGCGTTGCACTGGGCGCCGACGCCCCACGCGCTGACGGCGCTCGCGCTGACCGCGGGGTCG
>CAYTRV010000154.1:0-5422 GCA_964440285.1 uncultured Bifidobacteriaceae bacterium | reverse complement strand
CGGACTACTAGCGGATGAGCACCGGCGTGCCGACCGTGACGCGTTCGTAGAGCCATTCGGCGTCGCGGATGTACATCCTGATGCAGCCGTGGGAGGCGGCGGTCCCGATCGACCCGGACGCGGGCGTACCGTGGATCCCCACCGCGGAGGCGCTCGTGCCCATCCAGCGCGTCCCGAGCGGGTTGCCGCGACCGGGCGGGACCGGGCCGAGGCCCTTCGCCCACGGAGAGTCCGGCGGGAACCAGGTGGGATTGCGCTGCTTGGTGACGATGCTGAACAGACCGCGCGGCGTCGGGTACCGGCTGGTACCGACCGCGATGCGGAAGGTGCGGACCTTCCGCGCCTCACGGTAGAGCGTCAGCACGCGGCTCCCGCGGCTCACCACGACGCTCGTCCCGACCGTCGCCTTCGCGGGCCGGACCCGCTTGACGGGGAGTTCGACGAACGGGACCGCACGGGTGAGCATCGCGTCCGCGACGAGCGGAACCGCCTTGTTCACGTCCACCATCGTGCCGATGCGCGGGCGCCGCACCCGCGGTCGCCCGTTACGGAAAGTCAAGGTCGCGTTGACCGGGACCAGTTCGATCTGCGGCGCGCGGTAGCCCAGCACCGTCCGCAGACGCGCCCGATCCACCTTCTGCGCGAGCGGCACATCGACCGGGCCCGCGAGCGGGACCGCGCGGCCAAACGCGAGCGCGGCCGCGATCGCACCGTCGAGATCCGCCGACCAGCCCGCCGCCAACGGCGTGATGCCCATGCGGCGCCCCTTGAGGCTGACCACCAGTACCGCCACGCGCTGCGCGATCCGCGCATCGATCACCGCACGCCGCGCGGCGTCAATGGAGAACCCGCCGACGGGGACCCCGTCGATGCTGACATCCGGTGCGATCGTCCCCTCCGGCGGCGGATCCGCGGCGATCGCAGCGGAAACCCCACCAACCAACATCGGCACGCAGAGCAGCGCGGCAACGCGAACCCTCATCGAACCCCCCACCTGGTGAGTGTCTCCTGCGCCCATCCTACTCCCCACAACCGGACCCGGGTCGCAGCCGGAGCGCCACCGGACGTCGGCGACAAACCGGGTCCAAACCGAGATGCGTTCTGACGGCCGCGGCAAATGCTTCACTTCACGACACACATGGCAAAGCCATCGAGACGCACGAGCACCAGGCGCACCAGACGCGCCGGCGAGATGATCGTCGCCGACCTGACGGGCGATGCCAAGGAGATTCCCGAGATCCGCGCGGCGATCCGGGCGCTCGCGGATCGCACCGGTTTCGCAGGTCGCGGGAGCGATCTGGTGCTCGCGCTGGACGAACTCGTCGCCAACGCACGGGAACACGGCACGCCGCCGATCGCCGTCCACGCCTGGTACGACGGACGCCTCGTCATGACCGTCAGCGACGGTGGACGGGGCTTCGATCTCGCGTCGATCGTCCGGGATCACCCACCGGTCATGCTCGGCAAGCGCGGCCGAGGCTTGTGGATCGTCCGTCAGGTCACCGACCATGTCAGCGTCGAGACGGCACCAGGCTTCACCTGTGTCCGCGTCGAATTGACGCACGAACCGCAGATCGGCGCGTAGCGCCGTCCCCTAACTGTTCTCGGCGTCCTTCATCATCCACAAGGGTTTGTCGAGCGCGTCCTTGCTGGACTGGGCGGCCTCGACGTTCTGGGCTTGGATCTCGAGGAACACCTCCTTGCGGAACACGGGCACATCCCGTGGCGCCTGAATCCCGATGCGCACCTTCTCGCCCATCACAGACAGCACGGAGACCTCGATACCGTCGCCGATCATGATGCTCTGGTTCGCCTTCCTGGTGAGCACAAGCATGCTCGGTGGCCTCCTTGCGTGGGGGCGTCCCCGGTTCATGCCCCGGTGACTCTGAACTTTCATTGTACTATGCGCGGTCGTTTTCCTGCTTGATTTACCCATCGGAGGATTTGCATGCTTCACGGCCGTCGCCTGGACAACGCCCTCGAGCACGTCAACGGCTCGCGTTACGCCCTGGTCCACGCGGTCGCGAAGCGCGCCCGCCAGATCACGCTGTGGCTGACGGCCGACCCGGCGGAGCTCCGCGCCGACGCGGCTCCTCCGCCCATGGCGAGCGGGACGACGAGCCGCGACCCTGTGGCGCTCTCGGAGAGCGAGATCCTCGACGGCGAGGTCATCGTGCACTGGGACCCCGACGGCCTCGTCGACGAACGTGAGCTGCCCGACGCGGCGATCATCGAGACCGACCCGCTGCTCCTGGAAGGGCTGGACGGTGACGATGACGAGGACGACCTCGATGTCGACGACGACGCCGACACGCTCACCCCCGCGCTCGCCCAGGCGATCGAGGGAGCCGCGGCGGAGGTCGAGGAGGTCGAGGAGGTCGAGGAGGTCCCCGACGACGTGGATGTCGACGAAGTTGATGAAGCGGACCTGGACGCGGATGACGAGCCCGGCGAGATCATCGGCGAAGACGAGATCGAAGAGATCTCACTGGAAGAGGTCGACGAGGGCGACGATGACGAGGACGCGGACGAACCGAAGGGCTAGGGCAGTTCGCAGACGCGGTGGCTGGTCGTGTACTCCCCGTTGAGGAGCACGACCTGCTTGCCGAGGCGGAGCTGAGAGTTCACGATGAGTGGGGCCCGCAGGTTGATCGTGAGCGCGTGCTCGGCGTGCGACACGGTCATGATCGCGTAGAGATTCGCCTCCGCGAACGACAGGGTGTCGAGCTGGCGCGCATCCGCGTCCGCGATCTCAGGCTCGTAATCCGGGATCACGCTCCACGGCTCCGCCACGATGAACGTGTGGAACGGCGGCTCCATGGCCTGGAGCCATCGGATCGCCGGGTCTTCTCGCCCGCTCTGCACGTACGGCAGCAGGGCATAGCGGCGACAGGTCGGGAAACCGGCGAGCGGCTCGAGGAACTGGACGATGCGGCCGGGGTCGACATCGAGCTTGCCGAGCACCGGTGAGTGCACGGACGCGGTGGCGATGCGGAGCGGTCCCGACACGACTCTGAGCATTCGTTCCTCACAGTTGGATCAAGCGACGTCGACGAGCCGTCGGTCGTGATGCCTTCATCGGGCCTCACCGGGAAAAACTTGAGGGCCGCGCTACGCTCGTTCCATGCCTTCACGGCCCCTCTCAATCGTCGATCTGCACCGCGACCCCGCCGACGTCGCGAAGCGCCTCGCAGGGTGGCGGCGGGGTGACATCGCGGAGGCGGTCGCCGAGACGCTGACGATCTCCGCCCGTGACACGTTCGGGAAGGCGTACACGGCATGGGTGTGGGCGGGATCCACGCCGGACGGCAGTCCCGCGTGGATCCTCCCGATCTCATCCTCGAACACCGAGTCGTTCACGCCCAAGGGGCCGATGACCGTCCTCACGCGCAGCCTGCGGGCGGCCGTCGAGAGCGGCGCACGGGCATCCGAGGTCCGCCTGCTCGACTGGGACGGGTTCACGGGGGTGACGCTGCCGGGCGGCGAGCCGCTCCTGGCGCCCGTCGCTCTCGACGAATGCCACACCGCTCCCACCCGCGTCGCCCTGGCCACGTTGCCCGAGGCGGTGCCGATCGACGGGCCGCAGCTCCAGCTCGCGCCGATCTCTGCGCGGTCAGGCGGGGGCCTCATCACCCTCGCCCGAGCCACCCGGGTGCACCCGGTGACGATCGCGTTGGGGCTTCTCGAGCATGGATGGGGCCTCGACGAGTCGACGTTCCCGGACGACCTCGTCGACCTGCTCCGCCACCGCGGGTACGAGGGCCCGAGGGAACGACGCCGCGAGGTGAGCTTCGCGATCGAGGACGACCCGTGCGCACGCCGGCGTCATTCCCGGCGGGTGCTGCGCCGGCTCCTGCACAAGGGCAAGATCGGCCGGCAGTACCACACCGAGTTCGACCACCTCGCCCGCGGCGCGCCGCCGGAGAGCCGTGCCGATGCCCTGCAACTCGGGGAGGCGCTCATCCGGGCGAAGCTCCTGGGCGAGAAGCCCAGCGTCGGGCAGCGGCACGTCTACCTGCGCCGGGAGGCACTCCCCGCCATCCACGCCCTCATCGAGCGCGGCGAGACCGTCGATCCGGGGCTGCGCGGGGAGTGGACCGCCCCGGCGCCCGGCGAACGGCGATGAGGGAGAGCCGGGAACGGGTCGAGTATCCTCCCCACGGCGTGGCGGGCCTGTTCACCGTGACCCCTGCGGCGCCCGTGTCGTATTGAGGGTATGACCGTCGTCGCGCTCGCGCTCAGGAACGAGAGAGCCATCTCAGCTCGCCCCACCTTCCAGGAGGTCGCCGAGGTCAACCTCGACGCGGTCTACCGCTACCTCCGCCAGCTCACCGGCGACCCGCATCTCGCGGAGGACCTCACGTCCGAGACGTTCGAACGGGCGCTTCGCGTCTGGGGCAGATTCGACCCCGCGCGTGGAACCGCTCTGGCCTGGCTCGTCACGATCGCCCGGCGCATCGCGTTGGACCACTTCAGGAGCGACGCCCGGCGACGCTCCCGGGAGCGTCGGGCCGCGGCAGGCGACGACCTGGTCGCCCCGCCACCGAACGAGCCGACCGATCTGCCTCGGGACATCGGCGCTGCGCTCGCGAAGCTCACGCAGTCGGAACGGGAGATCGTCGCCCTTCGGGTGTTGCTCGACCTGGACGGCGCCGAGACCGCCGCGACCCTCGGGATCTCACCGTCTGCGTGCTCGACCCAGCTTCACCGGGCGATGACGAAGCTCCGCGCGGAGATCCTACGGTGACCCCTGACGACCTGACCCCCGAGCGCCTCGACGCGATCCTGAGCGGCTCGGAGCCGGCGACGAGCCACGCCGAGCGGGACATGCTCGCGCTGGCGGCATCGCTTCGCAACGCCGCGCCGCACGCCGGCGACGACCTGCGCGACCGGGTCCGGGCGATCGCTGCGCCCGCGCCGACCGGCCGGGAGGCGCGTCGACTGGGCCCGGGATGGCGCACCCGGCTGCTGATCGCCGCGCCCGCGCTCGCGACGGTGACCGCGGCTGTGGTCGTCATCGCCGTCGTCGGAGGCGACGATCCCGTGAAGAACCAGACGAGCCTGACGTCCGCCGAGTCCGCCGGTGCGTCGACCACGACCGCCGCATCAACGGCTGCGAGGTCCTCAGCCGACGCCGTGAGCGGCGCGCCGTCGCTGAGCGCCGCGCCCGAAGCGAAGGCGGGCCCGGTGACCGTCCTGGTGGAGCCGGGCACGTTGCAGCAGCGCATCGCCGACGCGCGACGTATCGTTGCGACGGCGGGCGGCACCGTGAACGTAACCCGGCAGGCGACCGCCGAGCCCGGCTCTCTCCTGACGATCACGCTCGCGCCGGACCGCGAGGCCGTGACGCTCGCGAAGCTCGTCCGACTCGGCGACGTTCGCGATGGAGCAGCCCGTTGCCGGATCGCACGCATCCGCCGTG
>CAYTRV010000153.1:1610-5455 GCA_964440285.1 uncultured Bifidobacteriaceae bacterium | reverse complement strand
AGCGTGTTCCGCTTGTTCTTCGCGATCTGGCCGGCGAGGCTCGTGATCGCCTCGACGGGGACGCCGGTGACCCTGGAGGTCTCCTCCAGGTCGAACGTGTCGTCGAGGTACTGCTTGAGCAAGTCGAACACCGGCCGCACCTCGACGTCCTTCCCGTCGGTGAGCGTGACCGTGAAGGTCCCGGTCAGGACGGGATCGACCCCGAACTTCGCCCCGACCTGGTCGCGGGTGACGACCCGTGTGCCGTTTCTCTTCTGGTCCCAGACGACGAAGTCGTCCCATTCCGCGCGGAGCTCGTTCGGGATGATCTGCTTGCCGACGGTGAACGGCGGCGGCGGCGGCGACTTCTTGATCTCGGCGTCCGGCTTGAAGACGGCGTAGTTCGTGAGCTTGGCCGGCTTGTAGCCCGCGATGATGTCCCGGGCGTTGAGGAGCTCGCCGGTGTCCATCCTCACTAGGAACGGCAGGTCGGTCCGCTCCACCACGGCGGCCGTGTCGTACAGCTTCTTGGCGATCAACTCGCGCGCGACGCCGAGCATCAGCGCAGCGTCCGTCCCCGGCCGCAGGATGATGACCTCGTCCGCCTTGTTGGCCGTCGACATGTAGTCGGCGCTGACCACGATGATGCGCGTGCCCTTCAACCGGGCGTCGCCGAGCCAGTGGCCGTCCGGCATCTTGGTGCAGATCCAGTTCATCCCGATCAGCACGAGGAGCTTGGCGTGCTCGGCGGCGAACAGGTCGAAGTCGACGGTCTGGCTGCCGGTGACCATCGGGTGGCCCGGCGGGAGGTCGGTGTGCCACGCGTAGTTGTCGAACGCGCGGCTGCCGACGATCTTGTCCTTCGGCGCCTCGGGGCGGAGCTTGCGGTCGAGCAGCGCGAGCATGTTCGCGAAGCGGTAGAAGCCGAACACCCGGCCGACGCCGAGGAGCGGCATCCCGCCGCGCATCTTGATGACCTGCACCCCGGCCTCGTGCATCGCCTCGACCATCTTCGGCTCGTAGCCCTGGTCGACGAGGTGCTTCGAGCCGTCCGCGCCGTTGTATGTCTTTGCGATGTCGAGGATCGTGCGGGCGGCGATGTCGGTCGCCTCCTTCCAGCTGATCCGCAGCCAGCGGTCCTCGCCGCGCTTCGTAGTGTCCATCTTGGGACGCCCGTCGGCCTCGCGCGGGAACCCGGCGTCGACCCACTCCTTGAACCCGGCCCGGATGGTCGGCGCCTTCACGCGCCGGTCCCCGTAGATGCGCCGGCCGAGTATCAGCCCCTTCTGGCAGATCCTCGGGTCCCAACGGTGCGAGGCTTGGTTGCCGAGGAGGTCCGTGGCCTTCCCATACCCGTACGTCGGGCTGATCCGCACGATGACGCCGTTCTTGAGGTGCGCGCGGAGGAGGCAGTTGTGGGTGTCGTTCGGGGCGCAGGTGAAGACGAACGATTCGTCGTCCTCGAACTGGTCGCGGTACACCTGCTCCCAACCGCGGTTGGGAGACGTCACGAGGGGGTTCGCGACGGCCACCGCCGTCGGACCCGTCACGGCTGCGGACGCGGCCGCCAGATGGCGCGGGGCGAAGAGCGAACCGCCCACCGCGGCGCCGATGCCCATCGCCACGGACCGGCGCAGGAGCTCCTCGCGCGAGAGCGGCACCTCAGTCACGGCAGCCTCCGTGAACGCGCCGTGGCGCGGTCAGTCGTCGCGCCGCGAGCGCCCGGGCGCCCGGTCTTGGCGGTCGGCCGTTCACCAGACGGAAGTCGCGGACGATGTCGGACCACGGGAGCTCGTCGACGGGTAGCGGGTCCTCATCACGCGCAAACGGGATGAGGACCGCAGAGCCGAACGGATCGGGCACGACCGTCCACTGCCGGCCGACGATCTCGTTGAGCGCCGCCACGTCCTCCTCGAGGCGTTCGCGCAGGGTGCGTTCGGCGGCCTCGTTCACTGCCGGTGCGCCCCGGCCAGGGCCTTACGCCGGAGATACCGCTCGGTCGGTGCGAACCGCTCGGTCTCGGGCTCACATGCCTCCTCCGCATGCGGGTGGGCACACGGGAAGTCCTTCTCGATGAAGTACCTGATGGGGCCGTCGCCACCGGTGGTGAAGTAGACGCCCTCGGCGTTGTCGTCGACCAGGCGCCAGAGGTCGTCCGGGGTGAGGCACACCTCCACAGCGCCGTCATGCGATCGCAGTTCGGGGAACGGCGCCTTCGGCCGGACGACCACCGACCAGCGCGCACCACCCGGAACGGAGAGCGTCGTCGTGAGCGGCTCGCCGATGACCAGCGCCGTGAGTTCGGATGGCGTGATGCGAAACCGGAGGCTGTCATCTGCCCATCGCACTTTCATTCTCAGCCCGCCTTTCCTCGATGCACCGGTTTCTCGCACACGCACGGCGGGTCGAACGTGCGCAAACGCACCGATTGGCAGCACGGGGAAGTACGGATCGTGAACCGGGAATCGGGCACACGCCGTTTCGACGCGACCTGGCGGCGGCTACATCACGACCCCGCCGTTGACCGACAGGACCTGGCCCGTGATGAACCCGGACGCCGGCGAGGCGAGGAACGCGACTGCCTGGGCGATCTCGTCGGGCCTGGCGGCCCGGCGCATCGGCGTCGCGCGGATGGCGCCCTCCACGATGCGCGCCCCGATCGGTTCGGCGACGAGCCGTTCCATGAAACTGGTTTCGGTGACCGCCGGCGAGACGCAGTTGACCCGTATGCCGTCGCGCGCGAGCTCCCGTGCAAGGGACTTGGAGAACGCCACGACGGCCGCCTTCGCGCCGGCGTACACCGCCTCGCCCCACCCTCCGACGCGCGACAGGTCGGAGGAGATCGACACGATTGCCCCGCCCGCTCCGCGCAAGGAGGGGATCGCCGCCCTGCAGCAGTTGAGCACCCCGATGTAGTTGACCTCGACGATGCGCCGCCACAACTCGGGGTGGGTGTCGGTGAAGAGCGCCGGGTGGTCCCACCCGGCGTTGTTGACCAGCACGTCGAGGCGCCCGTGGCGGGCCAGCACCTCCCGGACGACACGGTCGGTCGCGGCCGGGTCGGTCACGTCGTGCACGAAGCCGACGGCGTTCATGCCGGCCGCGACCGTCATGACGGTCTCGGAGGCGTCTGTCAGGACGACGGTCGCCCCGCGATCCGCGAGGAGCAGCGCCGTCGCCTGCCCGATCCCGCCCGCAGCGCCGGTGACGAGCGCGACCTGGCCGCCGAGGCGGTGCGAGGCGTCCATCACCTCTCCGGCGGGATCCGCTGGAACGTCCCCATCCCGCAGGCCACGATGCGCCCCTGCACGTCTTCGACCTCACCCCATGCCACCACGATCCGCTTGCCCTGCTGGACGACGCGACCCCTGGCGCGGAGGTTGCCGGGACGCGCCGGCGCCAGGAAGTTGAGCTTCATCTCGATCGTCGCACAGCCCTCGCCGTCAGGGACGCCCCCCAAGATGGCCAGGCCCATGGCGGCGTCGACAAGTCCGGCGAGCACCCCGCCGTGCGCGGTCCCGTACGCCTGCAGGTGCTGTTCGCCGATCGTGATGGCGAACTCGCTGCCGTCGGCGTCGGCCCGCTCGACGCGCATGCCGACGAGCCGGTAGTAGCCGCACGCGTTCCAGCGTTCGAGGAGCCGCTCGTCGCTCATCCGACCACCTCGGCCTCGGGCGTCCCCGTGGCAAGGGGTTCGAGGTCGCGGCGCCGGACTTTGCCAGAGGCCGAGGTCGCCAACCGGTCGACGAACACATAGTCGCGTGGCGCCTCGTGGGGTGTGAGCTCGGAGGCGGCGAGCGCCTCGAGTTTGCCCCGAAGCGCCGGCGTGTCTGCGTGGTAGCGCGGCACCACGATCGCGACGGCGC
>CAYTRV010000153.1:0-1510 GCA_964440285.1 uncultured Bifidobacteriaceae bacterium | reverse complement strand
CGCGACGGCGCCGGCGTCCCGGGCACCCGACACGGCGACCTCGGCGACGCCGGGGTGCCGGTGGAGCATCGCCTCGACGCGGGCGGGGTCGACCCAGAAGCCGCCGTTCTTGAAACGCTCGCCGATGCGGCACGCGAACCGGTACGTGGCATCGGTTTCTCGGACCACCAGGTCCCCGGTGTGGAGCCAGCCGGCGCGCAGCGCCCGCTCGGTCGCCTCGGGCGCGTCCAGATAGCCGGTCATGACCGATGCGCCACGAACCAGGGGCTCTCCCGGCGTGCCCGCGGCGACGTCGCGGCCGTCGTCGTCGACGACGCGAAGGTCGAACCCCGGGACCACCGAGCCGACCGACCCGGGCCTGCCACGGCCCGGGCGGTTCGAGATGTAGAGGTTGGTCGCCTCGGACGAGCCGAGACCGTCGACCAGCTCGAGTCCGAGGACGTCGCGCACGGCGTGCCAGACCGCCCCGGGGAGGGGCTCGCCCGCAGAGACCGCGAGGCGCACCCCGGCAAACGCGGCGGGCGGCAGGCGGCCCTGGCGGGGCTTGCGAGCGCCACGATCGCGCCGAGTCGCGTGAGGGCGAGAAACGTCATCACCCACAGCGGCGGGTCCGGCATGGCGAGGACGACGCGCGCGCGCCGGCGGACGCCGCGCTCGGCCAGGCCGCCCGCGAGCGCGCCGACACAGTCTGCGATCTCTTCGCGCGACCACGCGCGGTCGGGCGAGCGTAGCGCCGGCCGGCCGGCGAACTGCGAGCGGCGGTCGTCGAGCAGCAGCTCGGCGACGTTGCAGCGCCAGGCCGGACGGGTCATGGGCGCACCGGCCACCGCTTGAGCGCCGTCTCATGGCGCCCGGCGCGCGACCGCGCCGCGCGCGCGGTGCTGAGCGCCGGACCGGCCCGTTCGAGCTCGCGTCGCAGCTCCTCCAGGGTGTGGACGACGAGCGGCTCGGAGCCGGCGCGTTCCGCGATGGCGTCGATCGCGCACCGCTCGGTCGCCGGGTGCGCGCTGTCGAAGCCGAGCGCAGTCAGGAGCGCACAGCCTCCGCTCGGGCAGACCACGTCGTTTCCGAGCCGCGCGGCGATCTCGCACCGACGAACGCCGGGGACCGTCTGGGCGCCTCCATCCATCTCGGCCGACCCTCCTCACGCTTGAACGTCGCCAGCTTCACAATCCGAGCCGTCCCGCTCATCCGGGCACCCACTGATCGCCGGCGCGGAGAAGCCGCATGGGACAGACGTACGGGAGGACAGGGTCAACCGCCCCGGGTCGGCTCCAGGGCCCCGGAGCCGGGCAACCCCCCGACATGACGCCCGTCGCGGTCCACGACCTCTCGTCGCACCGGGCGGCTGAGTTCCACGACCGTGAACGCTCAGCGTTCCGGTGCCGGCTTCGCCCGAAGACGTCTCGTGGAGTGATCACCGCCGTGGACGACGGGGCCGGAGTGCATGGCGTCAGCCCGTATCGGCCGAACCGGCGGTTCCGCCGGGGTGCGCTGCGCGAAGGTCGCC
>CAYTRV010000152.1:0-5486 GCA_964440285.1 uncultured Bifidobacteriaceae bacterium | reverse complement strand
GATCCGCCGCCACCAGCCCGAGGTACGCGGTCACCACCTGCCACTCCGACGGGTGCCGCTGCGGGTCGCTCCACGTCCCCAGCTGCTCGATGTGGGCGACCTCCCGCACGTCGACCTTCACCGCCAGGTGCCGGGTGATCGACTCCTCGAGGCTCTCGCCCGGCGAGAGGTACCCGCCCGGCAGTGCGAACGCTCCCCGAAACGGGTCGCGCTCCCGCCGCCACACGAGCACCTGCAACCGGCCGCCGCGGACTTGGAAGACCACCGCGAGGCTCACCTGGTTGGCCGCCGGATAGGCGGTGTCTGCTACACTTCCCGCCATGTTTTCGACTCGTAGTCGCAAACTACCGGGATCACGCCGGCGACGCAAGGAAAGCGCACCCGTCATCGTTGTCGGATCGGGCATCGCGGGCCTGCAGGCGGCCATCGTCGCCGCCGACGAGGCCGACGTACGCCTCATCACCGCCCGACCGGTCGACCACACCAACAGCTCCCGCGCCCAAGGCGGCATCGCCGCGGCGATCGGCGCCGACGACCACCCTTCGCTCCACGAGCAGGACACCCACACCGCCGGCCGCGGCATCTGCCGGCCGACCGCCGTGCACATGCTCGTCAACGAGGCGCCGGCTCGCATCCGCGACCTCGTGGAGCTGGGCGTCGACTTCGAGAACGATCTCGGGCTGGAAGGCGGCCATTCCCGCAACCGCATCGTCCATGCGGGCGGCGCCGCGACCGGGGCGCACGTCGCACGCGCGCTCGCGGCACGGGCCATCGCCCACCCCCGCATCACGATCACCCAGGGGCTGCGCGTCAGCGGCCTGTGGACGGGCGGCGGCGAATGCTTCGGCGTGCTGACCGGCGAGGGCCCCGTCGCGGGACGCGCGACCATCCTGGCCACCGGCGGCGCTGCCGGGCTGTGGGCTCGAACAACGAACGCGCCGAGCGCGGTGGGCGGCGGCATCGCCGCGGCGTACAAGGCCGGCGCCGCGGTCGCGGACATGGAGTTCACGCAGTTCCACCCCACGGCCCTTGCCGGCAGCTCGTTGCTGCTGACCGAGGCGCTTCGCGGGGCGGGAGCCCTCCTGCTCGACGAATACGGGGAGCGCTTCATCGACGAGCTCGCTCCCCGGGACGTGGTGGCCCGCGCGATCAACGACCACGGCACCGCGCTGCTCGACCTGCGCAGGATCGACCGCGGCCGGTTCGCCGGGCTCATGCACTCGATCGAGGAATCCGGATACGACCCGGCGCGGGTCCCCGTCCCGGTCGCCCCCGCCGCCCATTACTTCATCGGGGGCATCGTGACCGACCTCGACGGGCGCACCGACATCGCACGCCTCTACGCCGCGGGGGAATGCGCCTGCACCGGTATCCACGGCGCAAACCGGCTGGCGTCCAACTCGCTGCTGGAGTGCATCGTCTTCGGCCGGCGGGCGGCGATCGCCGCAGGCGCCGAGCCCCCCACCGCACCGCCTCGCCGGGCGCCTGAGCCGCCGGCCCCGGAGCCGCGTCCCGACCCAGAGCTGCGCGAGGCCTTGTGGCAGGACGCCGGGCTCGTACGCGACGGCGCAGGGCTCGAGCAGCTCCTCGAAGCGCCGCACACGCTGGTCCGGCTCATCGCGCAGGCGGCGCTGAAGCGCGAGGAGAGCCGCGGCGTGCACTTCCGTGCCGACCACCCCTACGAGGACGAGCACCTGGCCGGTCACGTCGTCCTCCGACGCAACCGCGACCCGGTGCTCGAGCAATGGAACTGACGCTCACCGGCCTCGACGCGATCGTGGCGCTCGCAATCGCCGAGGACATCGGCGCCGGCGACGTCACCGGCGAGGCGATCATCGGGCCCGTCGCGAATTGCACCGCGGTGATCCTCGCGAAGCAGACCGGGATCGTCGCCGGGATCGGCGTGGTCGAGGCCGTGTACCGGGCGCTCGATCCGGAGGTCGACGTCACCCCGCTCGTCGCCGACGGCACGCGCGTCGACACGCCCTCGCTCGATCTCGTTCGCGTCGAGGGTCCGGCCCGGGCGGTGCTCGCCGGGGAGCGCACCGCGCTCAACCTCCTGGGGCGCCTGTGCGGCGTGGCAACGGCCACCCGGGAGTACGTCGATGCCGTCGCCGGGACCGCAGCCGGGATCCTCGACACCCGCAAGACGATGCCCGGCCTTCGGGTGCTCGAGAAGTACGCGGTGGCGTGCGGCGGCGGCGTCAACCACCGCATGGGCCTCTACGACGCGTTCCTCATCAAGGACAACCACCGTCGCATCGCCGGCGGCGTGCGCCCCGCGATCGCGCTGGCCCGCGCCGCCCACCCGGAACTCGCGATCACGGTGGAGGTGGAGGACCTCGACCAGCTTCGCGAGGCCCTCACGGGCGGGGCTGAACGGATCATGCTCGACAACATGCCGCTCGCAACGATGCGCGAGGCCGTCGGCGTCGTCGCCGGTCGCGCCGAGGTCGAGGCATCCGGGGGCATCACGCTCGCCAACGTCCGCGACGTCGCCCGCACCGGGGTCGACGTGATCTCGGTCGGCGCCATCACCCACTCCGCGAACTGGTTCGACGTCTCCATGGAGGTCGCGTGACCACTCAGATGATCTCGACGATGCAGGAGGAGGTACGCGCCCTCGCCCGCGAGCGCGACGCAGTGATCCTGGCGCACAACTACCAGGTGCCAGAGGTGCAGGACGTCGCCGACTTCGTGGGCGACTCGCTGGGCCTGTCACGCCAGGCGGCGGCGACCGACGCCGAGGCGATCGTCTTCTGCGGCGTGCACTTCATGGCGGAGACCGCGGTGATCCTCGCGCCCGACAAGACGGTGCTGATCCCGGACCTCGACGCCGGCTGCTCGCTGGCCGCTTCGATCGACGCCGACCAGCTGCGCGCCTGGAAGCGGGAGCACCCGGGAGCTGTGGTCGTGAGCTACGTCAACACCACCGCCGAGGTCAAGGCTGAGAGCGACTACTGCTGTACGAGCGGCAACGCCCGGGCGGTGATCGACGCGATCCCGGGGGACCGGGAGATCCTGTTCCTACCCGACCAGTTCCTCGGCATCTGGCTGGAGCGCGTCACCGGGCGCCGGCTCACAAAATGGCTCGGCGAGTGCCACGTCCACGCCGACATCCACCCGGAGGACATCGCCCAGGCCCGCGCCGGCGCGCCGGACGCGGAGTTGCTCGTGCACCCCGAGTGCGGGTGCGCCAGCAAGTGCATGGCGTTCGCCGACAACAGGACCCACATCCTCTCCACGGAGGGCATGGTCAACTTCGCGCGCTCCTCACCGTCGAAGCGTTTCCTTGTGGCGACGGAGAACGGGATCATCCACCGCCTCGAGAAGGATGTCCCCGGCAAGCGGTTCGAGACGGTGTCCGAACGGGCGATCTGCAGGTACATGAAGATGATCACGCTCGACAAGCTCCGCAACTCGCTCCGGGAGTGGCGCTACGAGGTCACGGTTCCGAAGGACGTGGCGGACAGGGCCCGCCTGGCGATCGACCGGATGGTCGCGATCGGCTGACGAGCGCGCTGGGCGTTCGGTTTGGGTTTAGGCCCGCTGAACCTGCTCGATGCCCTCCCGGTCGAGCGTCGCGAACACCGTCGCGACGATCCCGGCGGCGTCGAGACCGGCCGCAGCGAGCATCCGCTCCGGCCTGTCCTGGTCGATGAACCGGTCGGGCAGCACCATCGGCCGCACCCGCAGCCCCCGGCCCAGCCGTCCGTCGACCGCAAGTGCCTGCAGCACATGGCTGCCGAACCCGCCGATCGAACCCTCCTCGACCGTGACGAGGCATTCGTGCTCGGCGGCGAGCATCGCCAGGAGGCCGAGGTCGAGGGGTTTCGCGAAGCGAGCATCCGCGACGGTCGCGGAGACGCCCTCCGCCTCGAGCATCTCGGCGGCCGTCACGCACTCGGCGAGCCGGGTGCCGAGTGAGAGCAGCGCCACCCGGGTGCCTTCGCGCAGGATGCGGCCCTTCCCGATCGGCAGCAGCGAGCCGCGACCCGGGCGCACGACGCCGGCGCCGTCGCCGCGGGGATAGCGCAGTGCGCTCGGGCGGTCGTTGATCGCAACCTGCGTGGCGACCATGTGGACCATCTCGGCCTCGTCGGAAGCCGCCATGATGACGAAATTGGGCAGGCAGCCCAGATAGGCGTTGTCGAACGAGCCGGCATGGGTGGCGCCGTCGGCGCCGACCAGTCCGGCGCGGTCCATGGCGAAGCGCACGGGCAGCCGCTGGATGGCGACGTCGTGCACGACCTGGTCGTAGGCGCGCTGCAGGAACGTCGAGTAGATCGCGCAGAACGGCTTCATGCCGTCGGCGGCGAGGCCTGCAGCGAAGGTCACCGCGTGCTGCTCGGCGATGCCCACGTCGAAGGTGCGCCGCGGGAACTCGCTGCCGAAGACGTCGAGCCCGGTCCCGGCCGGCATCGCCGCGGTGATGGCGACGATCTTGTCGTCGGCCCGCGCCTCCGCGATCAGCGCCTCGGCGAAGACCCTCGTGTAGGACGGGGCGGTCGAGGCCCCCTTGAGCTGGGCGCCGGTCTCGACGTCGAAGCTCGCGACGCCGTGGTACTTGTCGGACGAGGCCTCGGCCGGTGCGTATCCCCTGCCCTTGTGCGTGACGACGTGGACGAGGATCGGGCCCTCCGGCGCGTCGCGGGCGTTGCGGAGCACCGGCACCAGATGGTCGAGGTTGTGACCGTCGACCGGCCCGACGTAATAGAAGCCGAGCTCCTCGAACAGAGTCCCGCCGGTCCAGAAGCCGCGAGCGAACTCCTCGGCACGCTGCGCCTTGTCGTAGATGGATCGCGGCAACCGCTCGGCGACGTGCTTGGCGGCCTCCCTGATGTTGCGGTAGGTGCCGCCGGAGACGAGGCGGGCGAGGTACGCCGACATCGAGCCGACGGGCGGCGCGATGGACATGTCGTTGTCGTTGAGCACGACCACGAGCCGCTCATCCCGGGCGCCGGCGTTGTTCATCGCCTCGTACGCCATGCCCGCCGACATTGCCCCGTCGCCGATGACGCACACCACATTCCGCGTGGAGCCGGTGAGGTCCCGGGCCACCGCCATCCCGAGACCGGCGGAGATGGAGGTCGACGAATGGCCGGCCCCGAAGGTGTCGTACTCGCTCTCGCTCCGCTTGGCGAAGCCGGAGAGCCCGCCCCCCTTGCGCACGGTGCGAATCCGGCCGCGACGGCCGGTCAGGATCTTGTGCGGGTAGGTCTGATGACCGACGTCCCAGACCAGCCGGTCGTCCGGGGTGTCGAAGACGTAGTGCAGCGCGACGCTGAGCTCCACCACGCCGAGGCCGGCGCCGAGGTGCCCGCCGGTGACCGATACCGCGTCGATCGTCTCGGCGCGCAGCTCGTCCGCGACCTGCCTCAGGGCGCGTTCGGGCAGCCGGCGAAGATCGTCGGGCATGAGGATCGTGTCGAGGAGGGGGGTCTCAGCGGCCACGCGCTCATGCTAACCCGTTCGTCACGACGATC
>CAYTRV010000151.1:0-5667 GCA_964440285.1 uncultured Bifidobacteriaceae bacterium | reverse complement strand
CGAGCAGGCCCGCCCGGGGCGCCACGTCGGCGACATCGGCCACGCCGTGCAGACGGAGGTCGAGGCCGCCGGCTACGCGGTCGTCCGAGCGCTCGTCGGCCACGGCGTCGGACGGACGATGCACGAGGAGCCGCAGGTCCCGAACTTCGGCGAGCCGGGCACCGGCCCGCTGCTCGAGCCGGGCATCGTGATCGCGATCGAGCCGATGGTCAACGCCGGCGGCGCAGACATCACGATCGACACGGACGGGTGGACCATCCGGACCGCCGATGGGTCCCTGTCGGCGCACGCCGAGCACACCGTCGCCGTCACGGAGAACGGCCCCCGGATCTTGACGCAGCGAGCAGGGTGATCATGCTAGGATCCATGGCCGCTCGCGGAACCCCGCGTGTGACGTGCTGCGTTTTCGACCGGGTTGCCCTGCGGGGACGCCCTCATGGGTGTGAGAGGAGTCTGTGGGTCAGAAGGAAGATGCGATCGAGCTTGAGGGCGAGGTGACCGAAGCCCTGCCCAACACCATGTTTCGCGTCCAGCTCGACAACGACCACAACGTTCTCGCGCACATCTCAGGCAAGATGCGCCAGCATTACATCCGAATCCTCCCGGGCGACCGCGTCAAGGTTGAGCTCTCACCGTACGACCTGACCCGCGGACGTATCACGTACCGCTTCAAGTAAGGGACGAAACCATTGAAGGTCCGCGCGTCGGTCAAGACAATGTGTGAGAAGTGCCGCGTCATCAAGCGGCACGGAAAGATCATGGTGATCTGCCAGAACCCCCGCCACAAGCAGACCCAGGGTTAATGCTTCATTCACGAACCCCCGAGACGGAGCATTAATGGCACGCATCGCAGGCGTCAACGTCCCGCGCGAGAAGCGCGTCGAGATCGGGCTCACGTACATCTTCGGCATCGGCCGGTCGACGGCGAACAAGGTACTGGCCCAGGTCGGCATCGGCCGCGACACCTATGTCAGGGACCTCACCGAGGAAGAGGTCACGCGGCTGCGCGACGTGATCGAGAAGGATCTCATCGTCGAAGGTGACCTTCGCCGGGAGCGCGCGAACAACGTCAAGCGCCTGTCCGAGATCGGCTGCTACCGCGGGGTGCGCCACCGGCGCGGACTCCCGGCGCGGGGTCAGCGGACGAAGACGAACGCCCGCACCCGCAAGGGGCCGCGCAGGACGGTCGGCAAGCAGCGGAAGAAATAGGAGAGCTGTGTCCCGTCAGAAGGCAACGCGCGGCCGCACACGCCGCCGCACGAAGAAGAACATCGCCGTGGGGCACGCCCACATCAAGACGTCGTTCAACAACACGATCGTTACGCTCACCGACCGTGAGGGCAACGTGATCGCGTGGGAGACGGCAGGCTCCGCGGGGTTCAAGGGCTCCCGCAAGTCGACCCCGTTCGCTGCGCAGGTCACCGCCGACGCCGCCGCTCGCAAGGGCATGGAGCACGGTCTCCAGAAGGTCGACGTGTACGTCAAGGGCCCGGGGTCCGGTCGGGAGACCGCGATCCGGTCGCTCCAAGCCGCCGGCCTCGAGGTGACCTCGGTGACCGACGTCAGCCCCGTCCCGCACAACGGTTGCCGCCCCCGCAAGCGCCGCCGCGTCTAGGTTCGAGAGGTCGAGTGCTCCGTCTCAGAAGTGTCGATGGCATCCGGCGGCCGCAAAACTCGGCCGGATTCTGGGCCGCCGCGGAGAGAACCTTCGCTTCGGGGGCTGTGTCCTCGCCTGCGCCCGTATACACCGATATGGGCGCAGGCTGCGTCCGTGTCCGGCCGGCTTTTCGCTCGCCGGATATCCACCGAACTTCTAAGACGGAGCATTAGCTTTGGCCCGCGACCGTGACCCCCAGTGCAAGCAATGCCGCCGTGAGGGCGAGAAGCTCTTCCTCAAGGGCGAGCGCTGCCTGACCGACAAGTGCGGCATCGAGCGCCGCGCCTACCCGCCGGGCGAGGCCGGACAGGGACGGCGCCAGAAGCAGAGCGAGTACCTGCTGCAGCTTCGGGAGAAGCAGAAGGCCCGCCGGTTCTACGGTGTGCTCGAGAAGCAGTTTCGACGCTACTACGCCAAGGCGAGCCGTCAGCCGGGAATCACCGGCGAGAACCTGCTCAGGCTGCTCGAGCTCCGGCTCGACAACGTCGTGACGCGACTTGGCTTCGCAGCCTCGCGGCGTCAGGCCCGTCAACTCGTCACGCACGGCCACTTCCAGGTCAACGGCCGTCGCGTCAACATCCCGAGTTACCAGGTCCGTCCGAACGACGTCATCTCGGTCAAGCAGCAGTCCGCAGCGGAGCAGACGATCCGCAACGCGACCGATCTGGTCGCGTCTGTGGCGCCGTGGCTCCAAGCCGACTACGACCAGCTGAGCGGCACCATTCTCAAGTTCCCGGAGCGGGTCGAGATCGACACCCCGGTGCGGGAACAGCTCATCGTGGAGCTCTACTCCAAGTAGCGCTCCCCGGGGCCTCCGGCGATGGTGGTCAGTCTCTGACGCGGAGACGGACGACCGAGGCAAGGGGCTCCGTTTTCGCGTTCACAACATGCCGGCCCTGGCCGGAGGAAGAGGAAGAAGTTGCTCGACATTCAGACGCCCCGCATGACCTACAACCCCAGCTCGGACACCCTCGGGGTCTTCGAGGTGGAGCCGCTCGACCGTGGCTTCGGCCACACGTTCGGTAACTCGCTCCGTCGCGTGCTGCTGTCCTCACTCGAAGGGGCGGCGGTCACGTCGATCCGCATAGACGGCGTGCAGCACGAGTTCAGCACGATCGACGGCGTCCGTGAGGACGTCACCGACATCATCCTCAACCTCCGTGGCCTCGTGTGCGTCCTGCACGGCGAGTCCCCCGAGGTGGAGGTGGAGATCGCGAAGGGCGGTCCCGGCACCGTCACCGCGACCGACATCATCTGCCCGGCCGACCTCGAGATCCTCAACCCGGATCTCGAGATCGCGAACCTCAACAAGGGCGCGCGGCTCGAGATGATCCTGACGATCACCCGTGGCAGGGGGTACGTCCCGTCCGACCAGAACAAGGGCGCGGGTACGACGATCGGGGTCATCCCGGTCGACTCGGCGTTCTCGCCGATCCGCCGCGTGCGGTTCGACGTCAGCGCTGCGCGCGTCGGTCAGCGCACCGACTACGACAAGCTCATGCTCGAGATCGAGACGGACGGTTCGATCGATCCCCGCGAGGCGCTCGCGCGCGCCGCGGAGACGCTGATCGGCCGCCTCTCGATGTTCGCGAACCCGGCCGCCCCGCAGGACGACGCCCCGGAGGATGAGGACGCCCAGAGGAGCGACATGTACGACATCCTGATCGAGGAGCTCGAGCTCGGGGTTCGCTCGTACAACTGCCTCAAGCGGGTCGGGATCGAAACGATCGGCGACCTCATCTCGAAGACCGAGGGCGAGCTGGGGGCGATCCCGAACTTCGGTCGCAAGAGCATCGAGGAAGTCAAGGAAGTTCTCGCCGCACAGGGCCTCGGGCTCCGCGCCGACGACTAAGGGAGTTCACGATGCGTCACCGCCGCCAGGGTCCGAAGCTCAACCGAACGAGTGCACACCGCAAGTCGATGGCAGCGAACCTCGCCACGGCCCTGCTCGAGCACGGCCGCATCCAGACGACCGAGGCGAAGGCGCGCCTCGCGCGTTCCGTGGCGGAGCGGGCGATCACGCTCGGCAAGGACGGGAGTCTGCACGCCCGCCGCCAGGCCATCTCACTGCTTCGCAACAAGCCGGTGAGCTACCGGCTGTTCAACGAGATCGCCCCGGTGTTCCAGGATGTCTCCGGCGGGTACACGCGGGTGATCAAGCTCGGCCCCCGTCCGGGGGATGCGGCGCCGATGGTGCTGCTCGAGCTGTCCCGCGAGGTGCCGGTCGCCGCCGCCTCGGCGGAGTAGGCGCCCGCGGGGGTTCCCGTGCCGACCCTTCGGCTCGACCTCGAGTACGACGGGGCGCGCTTCGCCGGCTGGGCCGCCCAGCCGTCGGTGCGCACCGTCGAGGGTGTCCTCCGCGAGACGCTCGCTGCGGTGCTCCCCGCGCCTCTGGCGGATCTGCAGGTGGCCGGCCGCACTGACGCCGGTGTGAGCGCGTCCGGCCAGGTCGTGAGCCTGACCACGTCCGGCGAGGTCGACCTGCCCCGGCTGCTGCGGGCGTTGAACGGGAGCCTCCCGAACGACGTCGCGGTGCGGGGAGTGGCCGAGGCGCCCGGGGGGTTCGACGCGCGCAGCGATGCGCGAAGCCGCGCGTACGAGTACCGCGTGCTGCCGGGGATCCGGTCGCCCCTGCGACGGCGTGGGGTGCTGCACGTCCCGGTCGCGCTCGACGCCGGGGCGCTGCGGGCGGCGGCCGCCGCGACGGTCGGTCAGCACGACTTCCGGGCCTTTACCCCGACGAAGACCGAGCACGTCTTCTTCGACCGTACCGTGATCCGCTGCGCCTGGTCGCAGCGCGATGACGAGTTCGTGTTCGAGGTCGAGGCGGACGCGTTCCTGCGGCACATGGTGCGGGTGCTCGTGGGCTCGATGCTGCTCGTGGGCCGCGGCTACTGGAATGTCGCCCGGTTCGGGAGCCTCCTCGAGGGGCTTCCGCGTGCGGCCGCCGGCCCCACCGCGCCCGCCCATCCACTCACGCTCGTGGCGGTGCGCTACGCGACGGAGCAGATGTGAAACGTCCGCGCGTGGTCGTGACCCGGCAGCTTCCGGCGCCCGTCGAGGCGCGCATCGCCGAGCTCTTCGACGCTCGCCTCAGCACCGACGACGCTCCGCTCTCGCAGGAGGCCCTCGTCGACGCGCTGCGTGCGGCGGACGGCGTGCTCGTCACGGTGACTGACCGGATCGACGCCGCGGTCCTCGGGGCCGAACCCCGCCGGGCCGGGATCGTTGCGAATTTCGGGGTCGGACACGACCACATCGATCTCGCCGCCGCGACGGCACACGGAGTCGTCGTGACGAACACCCCCGGCGTGCTCACCGACGACACCGCGGACCTGGCGATGGCGCTGCTGCTCACAGTAATGCGGCGGGTCGGGGAGGGCGAGCGCCACGTTCGCTCCGGCGCCTGGAGCGGTTGGCGGCCAACCCACATGCTGGGAACCCGGGTGACGGGCGCGACGCTGGGCATCGTCGGCATGGGGCGGATCGGTCGCGCCGTGGCCTCCAGGGCACGTCACGGCTTCGACATGCGCATCAGATTTCACCAGCCCGGCCCGGTCGATGAATCGCCGCTCGCCGGGCTCGACGCGATCCGGTGCGAGACGCTGGACGAGCTCCTGGCGACATGCGATGCCGTCTCCCTGCATTGCCCGGCGACGCCGGCCACGCGCCACCTGATCGACGCGACGCGGCTGGCGCGCATGCGTCCGGGTGCGGTGCTGATCAACACCGCACGCGGCGATATCGTCGACGAGGCCGCGCTGGCTCGCGCCCTTGCCGCAGGAGCCATTGCGGGGGCGGGTCTGGACGTGTACGCGGACGAGCCGCGCGTGTCGCCGGAGCTCCTCGTGCTCGAGAACGTCGTGCTGCTGCCGCATCTCGGCAGCGCGACGCACCAGGCACGACTCGCCATGGGGTACCGCGCCGTCGACAACCTGGTGGCGTTCTTCGCGGGGCGCGACGCGCCCGACCGGGTGACCTGACCCTTCCGCCGCACCTGGGCGACGAAC
>CAYTRV010000150.1:0-5694 GCA_964440285.1 uncultured Bifidobacteriaceae bacterium | reverse complement strand
GCTGTCCGGCGGGCAGCGCCAGCGCATCGCGATCGCGCGGGCGGTCATCACCGACCCGCGGGTGCTGATCCTCGACGAGGCCACCGCGTCGGTCGATGCCTCCACCGAGCACGAGATCCAGGACGCCTTGCGAGCGGCGATGAGCGGCCGCACGACGTTCATCATCGCCCACCGGCTGTCGACGATCGCCCTCGCCGACGAGATCGTGGTGCTCGACGGTGGAGGCATCGCCGCGAGGGGGACGCACGACGCGCTCTACGCGACGAGCGAGATCTACCGCGAGATCTACGACCGCGGCCTCGCACGACCAGAGTTGGTGGCGGGCGGGTGAGCATCGGTCGTCCCCCCGGCCACGGCCCGGCATCGATCGTGCTGGGCGCGCTCGTCGACCGCGATGCGCGGTCGGGCCACGTCCCCACGAAGAAGCTGCGCAAGCTCGTCCCGTACTTCCGGCCCTACCGCTGGCTCATCGCCGTCACCCTGCTCTTGATGGTCCTGCTGACCGCCGCCGGCCTGGCCGCGCCGGCCCTCGCCCAGATCGCCATAGACGACGGCATCGCCAAGGGCGACAAGGGCGTGCTTGTGACGGCGGTACTGCTGCTGGTGGGCGCGGGACTCGTCGGCTGGCTCACCGGCTACGGGCAGACGTACCTGTCGAGCTGGATCGGGGAGCGGATGCTGCTCGACCTGCGCACCGGCGTGTTCGCGCACCTCATGCGCCTCTCCATCGGCCATCACGAGCGAATCCCGACCGGCGTCACCGTGAGCCGCCTCACCAGCGACATCGAGGCGCTCCGCCAGCTCGTGACGGACGGGATCACGACCCTGGTGGTGCAGGGCCTCACCTTCGTCGGGGTCATCGCGATCCTGTTCAGCTACGACTGGCGCCTCGCGCTCGTGGCGTTCAGCGTGTTTCCGTTCCTGGCGGTGGCCACCGCCGTCTTCAGGGTCGCGTCCGCCGGCGCGTACCGGCGCACCCGGGAGAAGGTCGCCAACGTCCTCGCCGCGCTGCAGGAGACCATCTCCGGCATCCGCGTCGTGCAGGGCTTCGGCCGCCAGGAGCCGGCCGAGCGCGAGTTCCGCGCGGTCAACGACGAGTACCGGCAGGCGAACCTGCACACCATCCGGATCTCGTCGGTGTACTTCCCCGCCGTCGAGTTCCTTACGGCGATCGGCACCGCTCTGGTGCTCCTGTTCGGCGGACGGCGCGTGCTCGACGGCGACCTCACCGTTGGCGTGCTCGTTGCGTTCCTCGGGTACGTGGTGATCTTCTTCGACCCGATCCAGCAGCTCTCGCAGCTCTACGGCACCTTCCAATCGGCGATGGCGGCCCTGGAGAAGATCCTCGGCGTGCTCGAGACCGAGCCGTCAATGGTCGACCGGCCGGGCGCGCGGGATCTCCCCCCCGTCAGCGGGTCGATCGAGCTTCGCGGCCTCACGTTCGCGTACATCGACGAGCCGGTCATCCACGACGTCAACCTCACGATCCGTGCTGGTGAGACGGTCGCGCTCGTCGGGCCGACCGGCGCCGGGAAGTCGACTCTCGCGAAACTCATCGCCCGGTTCTACGACCCCGACGAGGGCGCGGTGCTGATCGATGGATACGACCTGCGCGACGTCGCGCAGGCCTCGCTCCGCGCGCAGCTGGGCATCGTCCCGCAGGAGGGGTACCTGTTCAGCGGGACCGTCGCCGAGAACCTGCGCTTCGCCCGGCCGGACGCAACCGATGCCGAGTTGCGAAGGGCCTGCGCGGCGATCGGCGCCCTCGAGTTCATCGACGCGCTGCCGGACGGGTTCGAGACGCAGATCGAGGAGCGCGGCTCACGGCTGTCGACCGGCCAGCGCCAGCTCCTGGCGTTCGCCCGCGCGCTCGTCGCGGACCCGAGGCTCCTCATCCTCGATGAGGCCACCTCATCCGTCGATCTCCGCACCGAGGCGAGGATCGAACAGGCGCTGGCGACGCTCCTCGCCGGCCGCACGGCGATCGTCATCGCCCACCGCCTCTCCACGATCCGCGACGCCGACCGCATCGTGGTCGTGGAGGAGGGCCGCGTGGCGGAGGAGGGCAGCCACGACGAGCTCCTGCGCGCCGGCGGCCGATACGCCCGGCTCTACACGGATTGGGAGCAGTCGGCCGCGTAGGGCCTCCTCTCGGAGCATGGAGCGGGAGGGTCGGTGTGCTAGCCTCACCGGTCGCGAAGGGGCCCCGGTGGGGGATCGTCTAGCGGTAGGACGCCGGGTTCTGGCCCCGGTAGCGGGGGTTCGAATCCTCCTCCCCCAACTCGACTCCCGAGCGGCTCAACTCAAGCGGTACGTCCAGGGCGCATTCGTCTAGGGGCCTAGGACGCCGGCCTCTCACGCCGGTAACACGGGTTCGAATCCCGTATGCGCTATCCGGAGGGGCTCTGCACCACACGCAGAGCCCCACGGCATCGCCCTGAACCGCCCCGCGGATTGGTGGAGGCTCAGAGCCTCGAACGAACCCGGGGCGGGTTCACCCGATCCGTGGGGCGGTTGGTAGGGTGGCCCTGCGCCCAGGACGAGCCGCGACGGATCTGAGGAGGCCGTGACGGCGGGACACGCAACCGCAGGAGGCGAACCGTATTTCGTCGGCCGGGACTCCGAGCTGGCCGCGGCGCTGCAGGCTGCCGCCGGCCGGCCGGGCTTGGTGGTCGTCGTCGGAGCAACGTGGGTCGGCTCGACACGGTTCGCGGCGGAGGTCGTCGCGGCGCTCGAGGCCGACGGGTCGGTGCGCGTGCGGCTGCGCGGCGGCGGCCCGCTCCCCGATCGGCTCGGCGCCGGGTTGAGCGCCGCGGGTCTGCGGGCGGACCCGGTCAAGTCCAGCGAGCTGCGCCCCTTCGCAGCGTTGCTGGACGACATCGACGATTCCTTCGACCTGGCGTGGGAGCTCGGCGAGACGCTCGCCGGCACCCCGGGCCTGCTCATCGCGTGCATGCGTGAGATCCCCGCCGGCCCGTCCTTCGTCGAGCTGGATCCGCTCGACGAGGAGGCCGCCCGGGAGATCGTCGACGACGTCGCCCCGACGGTCGGCGAGGTCATGCTCGCCCGCTTCCTCGCGTTGGGCGGCGGCCGACCCGGAGTGCTCGTACCCCTGGCCCGGGCGAACCGGACCCCCGCGTCGGAGGACACCCCGCTGCGCCTGCCCCCCGCATTGGTGCGAGCGGTGCAGCCGACCGTCGACGCGATCGACCCGGCGCACGTCGACATCGCCCGGTGGGCCTCGGTGCTGGGATCCGTGTTCGAGCCGTCGCATCTGGTCCGGCTCACCAGTCGCAGCGAGGACGGCCTCGCGCCGATCCTCGACGCCCTGGCCGCATCGGGACTCCTCGAGGAGCTCCCAGGTCCCGGACCGCTCCGCCTGGGGTTCACCGACCCGCTCGTGGCCGAGGTCGTCCGCCAGGCCACCCCGCCAAGCGAGCTCCGCCGCCGCCACGCAGCCGTGCTCGGAGCTCGCCGGGCCAGGGGCGCCGCCGCCGCCGAGCTCGTGCAGTACGCCATCGGCAGCTTCGATCCCCACGAGGTCGTGGGCCTCTCCCTGCGGGCCGCCGCGTTCGCCCGCGAGCGCGGGGAACCTGCCCGTGCCCTCGCGCACGCCGATCGCGCGCTCGCGTGGTGCGACCGGCGCTGGCCGGAGGGCGAGCGCCTGGAGGCGATGCTGGAACGGGGCCTGGCCCTGGCCGGCATCGGACAGTGGGATGAGGCGACGCAGGCGCTCCGCGACGTCATCCGGCGCCAGCGCAAGGCTGGCAACGAGGGCGCTGCGATCCGTGCCGCGACGGAATGGGCTCGGGTGCGCTGGTACGCGGGCCATCGGCAGGAGGCGTTCGAGGTCATCCACGCCAACGTCCCGGACGGCCATCAACCGCTCGCCGAACGGGCGCAGGCACTCACGCAGGCCGCGATGTTCGCGCAGACCGCCGGTCGCCACTCCGAAGCCCTCGAATGGGCAACACGTGCCCATGGCGAGGCGACCGCCGCCGGCGACGTTCTCACTGCGATTCGGGCCGTGAACGCGATCGGCCTTGCGAGCGTCCGCTCGTCGGCGAGCCCCGATGGGCTGGCGCACTTCCGGCAGGGCCTCGAGCAGGCCAGGGCGGCGGGCCTGTGGCGGCAGGTCGCGGTCACGATGAACAACGAGAGCGTGTGCCTGCTGATGCTCGGCATGGTCCGCCGCGCGGCCGACCGGGCCCAGGAGGGGCTCGACGTGGTTGACGCCCACAATGTGGCGGAGGTCGATGCCCCGCTCACGCACAACCTGGCGGAGGCGATGACCGCGATGGGCCGTCTGCACGAGGCCAGGCGGGTCGCCCTGCGCTCACGGGCGGCGTTCGAGGCGCTCGGCTCCCGGTCGCTCGCGCATCTGGACGGCTTGATCGCCTGGATCGACTTCTGCCAGGGCAAGATCCCGGAGGCCCTCGAGGCGCTCCGGTCGATCACCGCGGACGCCGATCCCAGCATGACGATCGAGCACATGGGCCCGCTCTCGGCCTTCCACGCGCATGCCGCTCAGGCCGCGGGTGAGGCGGACGAGGCGCGTGCGGTTGCCCGCGCGGCCGTTGAGTCTTGGCGCGGGACGGAGGACCGCGTCGATGCGATCGGGCTGTTGGGGGCGGCCTGCGAGGTGCTTCCGGCGGCGGAGGCGAAGCCGGTCCGGGCGGAGCTCGCGGTGGCTGCGGAAGCGGGCGCCCCGCTGGCGCGGGCGCTCCTGCCCTACGCGGAGGGCTGGGCTGCCCGGTCCGCGGGACCGAAGGTGGCGGCGTTCCGCGAAGCGTCGGCCCGGTTTGCCGAGGCGGGCCTGCAATGGTGGTCGGCCCGCGCCCTGATGCTGGCGGGCGAGGCCGGGGGCGTGAAACCGGATGCGGTCGAGGACCTGCTTGAGGCGCGCCGGCTGTTCCGCGAGATGGAGGCCCCGGGCTGGCGGGCCCAGTGCGAAGCCGCCCTCCGCGCGCGCGGTCACAAGTTCGTGATGGCCTCACGCCACCGCGACAGCTCGGGGCTGTCAGAACGCGAGGTCGAGGTGCTGGAACAGCTCGCCCTGGGGCTGACGAACCGGGAGATCGGACATCGGCTCTACATCAGCGAGAAGACGGTGGGACGCCACCTTGAGCGGATCTTCGCGAAGCTCGCCGTCACGAGCCGCACCGCCGCGGTCAGCGCGGCGCAGGAGCTCGGAATCGTGACCGAGGTCGCGGCTCAGGTCGTCACGACCCCCTGAGGGTCGGGACCGTTGAGGCACGTGCGGAGCGCCGCGGCGGCAGCAAGCGCCGAGACCACGACGCCCACGCCGATCGCCTCACGGACGCCGATGAACTCTCCAACCACACCACCAATCGCCGCACCGAGCGTCACCGCGCCCTGCACGACGAGCCGATAGCTCACCGTCACCCTGCCGAGGAGCTCAGTTGGCACGCTGCACTGGCGCAGGCTCGCGCTCGAGATTACGCCGATGACGATGCCGCACCCAAGGAGCGCATCGCCAAGCGTCGCCGTGACGAACCATGTCGAACTCTGGGATACCGTCAGCAGGAGGAAACCAAGTGTCGTGATGACCAGTCCCACCAGGAGGCCGGGGGTCGGGGAGCGGCGGTGGGCAGGCCCGGGCGCCATCAACCTTCGTGAGATTATGACTGAACGGTCAGTCCCCTGATTCCCGAGCAGTCCGTGGTGAAAGTG
>CAYTRV010000149.1:0-5704 GCA_964440285.1 uncultured Bifidobacteriaceae bacterium | reverse complement strand
CGGTCCGGACGCTGACGTAGAGCTCCTGGGCAATCTCCTGGTTGGTGTGCCCGAGCGCCAGGAGCCGGAGCACGTCGCGCTCCCGCGGGGAGAGCTCGTCCACGGCCCCTCGCGGCGGCGGCGGCTGTGCCAGCACCGCTCCGAGTGAGGGATGGAGGTAGAGTTCCCCGCTCGACACCACCCGAATCGCGCGGATGAGCTCCTCGTCGACCGCCGTCTTCAACACATAGCCGCGGGCGCCGGCCTCGAAGGCGCGGCGCACGTCATCGGCCTCGCCGTGCATCGAGAGGACCAGCACCGGGACATTTGGGTGGAGCTCCGTCAAACGCTCGACGCCGGCGAGGCCGCCGATGCCCGGCATCTCGAGGTCCATCAGCACGAGGTTCGGTTGGAGACGCTCGAAGGTACGGACCGCGTCTTCCGCCGTCCCCGCCTCTCCTGCGACCTCGAGGCCTTCTTCCCGTTCGATCACGAGACGCAGTCCGCTCCGCAACACTGCGTGATCGTCGACGATCATCACGCGAATCGCTTCATCCACCGGCGACCTCGAACTCGACGATGACCGTTGCGCCCGCCCGGTGGGCCGACTCGATCCGCGGCGCTCCCCCGAGGAGCTGGATGCGTGCACCGATGCCGACGAGCCCAAGGCGACCAGTCGGAGCAAACGGATCGAAACCGCGTCCGTCGTCCTCGATGACCACGCGGAGCTTACCGTCCCGCATACTGGCGATCACGCTCGCGTTCCTCGCGCCGCTATGGCGGGCGACGATCGTGAGCGGCTCCTACACCACCGAAAGAGCGCCGTCTCGACCGATTCCGTCAGATGGGCCGGCAGTTGGGCAACGGCGACATCGATCGCGATCCCGCTCGCTTCGCCCAGCCGCGCCGCTTGACGCTCGATGGCGCTCGCCAGCCCGTGCTCCTTGAGCCCCGACGGGCGAAGCTCGATCGCGAGCTCACGGAGGTTCGTCGAGGTACGCGCAAGAGCCTGCCGCAGCTCGGCAAGGCGGGCTCTCCCCGGCTCACCGATGACGTGATCGTCCATCGGCCGCAGCTGAAGTATCAGGTAACGGTCGGGGAAGACCCCCGCTTGGTTCGCCGGGGTGAGCGCCCCACGTGAGGCTGTCGAGCCCCGGCGGAGCAACGAAGCCGCGAGCCTTCGACCCGCCACGTCGACGGTACCGTAGAAGCCGCGTGTGCTGTCGCCCCGCCGCGGCGGGGCGCGACGCCACCGTCGCGGCAGACCGGTCCTCGCCCGGCGGGATCACGCCGCGCCCCTCGTCGCCCGCCGGTCTGCCGCTCAGCCCGGCCGAGGGACTGGCAGGATCGTGCCGTGTCGGCGCGGACAGCGATCGTGGTGGCCATCGTCCTCATCTGGGCCGTGTGTGGGGGGCCACGACGCCGGGACGCTGACCGCCAGCGGCATCGCCTCGCGCGCGCTCACGCCTCGCCGCGATCGCCATCGTCGGGGTCTGCGGGTTCGCCGGCCCCCTGGTGGCCGGCACGGCGGTGGCGGCCACGATCGGGTCGTTGGTCGACCTCGGCGGGCTCGCGCCCGGCTCGGCGCTGCGCACGGTGCGGGCCTCGGCGCGGCGATCGGTTGGAACGTCCTGACCTGGCGCGCGGGGATCCCGGCGTCCTCGACCCATGGCCTCGTGGGCGGGCTCGTGGGCGCCACGATCGTCGCCGCAGGGTCTGACGACATTCACTGGGGCTTCGCGGCGCTCGCCGACGGCCACGTCGAAGACGGTTGCGCTTGCGGCGAATTGGCGCCTGCTCGGAGGGCATCGCATGTCCTTCCGGCCGAAGCGCTGCGGTATCGGTAGACACCCCGTGAGCGCACCTCCGGCCCTGATCCGCGGAAAACCCGGATCAGGGCCGGAGGGACCCGAAGGCCCGTTCCGTGCCGCCGCGGATGCCGTCGCCACTGTCCATCGCGACGATGCTCACTCGGGCCTCGGGTCACAGCGAGGAGTCGTCCTGTGATGGGAGGAGTGATGAGCATCATCGAACGCGCGCCGATCCTGCTGGCGCTCGTCGTCGCCAACGTCACGACCGCCTACCCGCGCCCAGTCGCCGAGCGAACGATCGACGCTACGAGGGGCAGCGGCGGGTGAAGATCGTGGTCGCACTCGGCGGGAAAGCCCTCGCCCCGCGGGGCGAGCCGATCTCTGCCGAGCTGCAGCGGGCGAGCGTCGATCGTGCGGCGAAGGCGCTCGCACCCCTGCTTCGAGACCACAACGTCGTCCTCACCCACGGCAACGGGCCGCAGGTCGGGCTCCTCCTGCTCGAAAGCGAAGCCGATCCCACTGTCGCCCCCTACCCGCTCGACATCCTCGGAGCCGAGAGTGAAGGGATGATCGGCTATCTGCTCGAGGTGGGCCTGCGTCGCGCGACTCCCGGCCTCGACATCGCCACGCTTCTCACCTGCTCCATCGTCGACCGGGACGATCCCGCCTTCGCCAGACCGTCCAAACCGATCGGGCCGGTCTACGATCGCCCGACCGCCGACGAGATGGCTCGCAAGCGCGGCTGTGCGATCACGGCGGACACGGGCGGATACCGGCGCGTCGTCCCGTCGCCGGAACCCCGCGCCATACTCGAGGAACACGCTTTGCTCACGCTCATCGAGGCCGGCGTCTCCGTGATCGCCTCGGGCGGAGGCGGAATCCCAGTCGTCTTGGACGATTCGTCGCGACCACGCGGCATCGAGGGCGTCGTCGACAAGGATCTCGCGGCAGTCGTTCTCGCGGAGGCCGTCGGCGCGGACGCCCTGATCCTGCTGACGGACGTGGACGCCGTCTACCGCAACTTCGGTGCCTCGAACGCGACGCCGATCCGCAGGCTGTCGATCGCCCAGGCCAAAGAGCTGGTGGCGGACGGCTCAGCCGGGATGGGCAGCATGGCCCCGAAGCTCGAAGCAGCGTGCCGCTTCGCCGAGAAAGGCGGGTTCAGCGTCATCGCGGCACTCGAGGACGCCGAGCCTGCGCTGCGACGGACGGCGGGTACGAGGGTCGTCGCAGACACCCGATTCGCTGCCCGCTCCGGGGCCTCCCGCGTGCCGGGTCGGTCGGCGCCGGGATGATCACACCGCCGAGGCCGGCCCTGGACGCCCGACTCGAGCCGTGAGCGAGACCACGCCGCCGCCACAGCTCATCGGTCAAGCGGCGGAGCTGCTGGTCCGGCAGATCCCGACAGCGCGACCCGACGACAGCGCCGGCGTTGTGCGCGACGCGCTCGCGGGAGAGCGTTTCGACAGCGTCGGTGACGTGGTCCTGCTCGACGCCGGCCGGCTGGTCGGACTCGTCCGGATCGAGGATCTCCTCGGGGCCAGGCGTGACGTCCCGGTGCGCGAGCTGATGGATCCTGACCCGCCGTGCGTCGCGCCGGGGACCGACCAGGAGGTCGCCGCCTGGCACGCCGTCAGACACGAGCAGAGCAGCATCGCCGTGGTCGACGAGAGCGGCCAGTTCCTCGGGCTGATCCCCCCGTGGCGGATGCTCGGCGTGCTCCTGCGCGAGCACGACGAGGACATGGCACGCCTCGGCGGCTTCCTTCATGACGCGCAGACCGCGCGCACCGCCAGCGAAGAACCGGTCGTCAGGCGGTTCTGGCACCGGCTGCCGTGGCTGCTGGCGGGCCTCGTAGGCGCAGTCGCCGCAGCCCTGATCGTTCAAGGCTTCGAGGCCCAACTCGAGGCGAATGTGCTCGTCGCGTTCTTTATTCCGGGAATCGTCTACATGGCGGACGCCGTGGGTACACAGACCGAGACGCTCCTGATTCGCGGCATGTCGGTCGGAGTCCCCGTCGCACGGGTCGCCGGTCGCGAACTCCTCACGGGTCTCCTCGTCGGAATCGTGCTCGCGGCGGTGTTCGTTCCCATCGGCCTGATTGTTTGGGGCGAGACCGATGTGATCCTCGCGGTCGCGCTGGCACTCTTGGGCGCGTGTTCGACCGCCACCGTCGTGGCGATGAGCCTGCCTGCGGCGCTTCGCGCGTGGGGCATCGACCCGGCCTTCGGGAGCGGCCCGCTGGCGACCGTGACCCAGGACCTGCTGTCGATCCTCATCTACTTCTGGATCGTCGCCGCTTTCGTCTAGTGCCGGTCCGACGGCCCCCGGGCTCGCAGCCGCAATCGTGCCGCGAACATGACAGCCGGGTGCTCATTCGCTTGCGTTGGGACCGCTCTGGGTATCGAATGTCGAAGGGGAGGTGCTGAATGGAACGAGCAGTCGACACTCCACCCGGCCCGCTGGCCGAGTCCGAGGTCGCCGCAATCGACGCGTACTGGCGTGCAGCGAACTATCTCTCCGTCGGACAGATCTACCTCCTCGACAACCCGTTGCTCCGCCAGCCGCTCGAGCTCGCTCACATCAAGCCGCGCCTGCTCGGTCACTGGGGAACGACGCCCGGCCTGAATTTCGTCTACGTCCATCTGAACCGCGTGATCCGGGCGCGGGATCTCAGCATGATCTACGTCGCGGGGCCGGGCCATGGCGGCCCCGGTCTCGTGGCGAACACGTACCTGGAGGGAACGTACGGCGAGGTCTACGCGAACGTCTCCGACGACGTTGAGGGGATGCGGCACCTGTTCAAGCAGTTCTCCTTCCCCGGGGGGGTCCCCAGCCATGCCGCTCCGGAGACGCCAGGATCGATTCACGAGGGAGGGGAGCTCGGCTACGCGCTGTCGCACGCCTTCGGGGCCGCGTTCGACAATCCCGACCTCGTCGTCGCCTGTGTGGTGGGGGACGGCGAGGCGGAGACCGGGCCCCTCGCCACCTCGTGGCATTCGAACAAGTTCCTGAACCCCGCGAGCGACGGCGCGGTGCTGCCGATCCTGCACCTGAACGGCTACAAGATCGCCAGCCCGACCGTGCTCGCGCGCATCCCGCACGACGAGCTCGACCGCCTGCTCACCGGCTACGGCTACCGGCCGATCACCGTCGAGGGGTCGGAGCCCCGTGAGATGCACCAGCGGATGGCGGAGGCCCTGGACGACGCGCTCGACGACATCGCCGAGATCCAGTTGCGAGCCCGGTCATCGAGTGGCCGGTCGGAGCGCCCACGCTGGCCTGCGATCGTGCTTCGCACGCCGAAGGGCTGGACGGGCCCGCGGGACGTGGACGGGAAGAGGACGGAAGGGACGTGGCGCTCCCACCAGGTGCCGTTGGCGGAGCTCGCAAGTCGCCCCGATCACGTCCAGGCGCTCGAGGCGTGGATGCGAAGCTACCGGCCGCAGGATCTGTTCGAGGAGGACGGCCGCCTTCGCGACGACTTGCGTGCCCTGGCCCCGACCGGTCTCCGCCGCATGGGCGCGAACCCCCACGCAAACGGGGGGTTGATGCTGCGGGACCTGAGGATGCCCGACTTCCGGGACTACGCCGTGCCCGTCGAGCGCCCGGCGACGGGCACGGCGGAGGCCACGAGGGTCATGGGCGAGTTCCTGCGCGACGTCATGCGACTGAACGAGGAGCAACGCAACTTCCGGGTGTTCGGGCCCGACGAGACCGCCTCGAACCGCCTCTCGGCGATCTTCGACGCGACCGACCGCACCTGGATGGCGGAGCTCTTGCCCGGCGACGAGCACCTCTCTCCAACCGGCCGGGTGATGGAGATCCTCAGCGAGCACACCTGCCAAGGCTGGCTGGAGGGGTACCTGCTGACCGGCCGCCACGGCCTGTTCAACTGCTACGAGGCCTTCATC
>CAYTRV010000148.1:0-5818 GCA_964440285.1 uncultured Bifidobacteriaceae bacterium | reverse complement strand
CGGAACAAGAAAGGCTAGCGGTCGAGGCGGTCCCGAACCAGTTTCCGGGCGCTGATTTATGGCGCTTGCGGGGGAAAACGCCGAAGCGCGCGCCTCTCGCTCCCATGAGTATCTCATGCCGGTCGTGGCGATTGGCTCGCCGAATCGCCCATCCACTGGCGGTAGACTTGTCGTCATGGCGACCGCCCCGACCGTCAGGCCGCCGGCGCAGAAGCCGCGCGAGCAGGGCCCCGGCGACGACACCGGGACGGGCCAGCCGGTCAGCGTGATCGTGCTGAACGACGACCACAACACGTTTGAGGGCGTCGCGACGATCCTCGCGCGCTACATCCCGGACGTGGACTACGACCGTGGGATGGCGCTGGCGAACAAGATCCACAAGGCGGGGCGGGCACGCGTGTGGAGCGGTGAGCGTGAGCGCGCCGAGCTGTACTGGGAGCAGCTGCGCGACGCCGGGCTCACGATGGCGCCCCTGGCGTGAGGAACGCCTCCGACTGGCTGCTCGAGGCCCTTGCGGATGCGGGCGTGGAAGTGATGTTCGGCAACCCCGGCTCCACCGAGCTCCCGCTCATCGACGCGTTCCCCCGGCAGCGCCGGGTGCGGTACGTCCTGGGCCTTCACGAGTCGTCGGTAATCGGGATGGCCGACGGGTACGCGCAGCAGGGCGACCGGCTCGGCGTTGCGAACGTGCACGTCCAACCCGGTCTCGCGAACGCGATGTCGGGCATCCTCAACGCCGCCCGTGCGCGGGTGCCGCTCCTCGTGACGGTTGGCCAGCAGGTAACCGACCTCCTGGATCAGGCGCCGTTCCTCGGCGGCGAGCTGGTGGAGCTGGCGAGGCCGGTCGCCAAGCACGCGTCCGAGGTGGCCACCGTGAACGACCTGCCGGGGGAGCTGGCGGGGGCGGTGGAGCTCGCGACGCGTCATCCGCGCGGCCCGGTGGTGCTGTCGATCCCGATGGACGTTCAGGCGGGATCGGCTCCGGACTCGTGGGCTGGCATGGCTGTTCTGAAACCGGTGCCTGACGGCGACGCGATCGATCGCGCCGCCGGGGTGCTCGCCGGGGCAATCGCGCCGGTCATCCTGGCCGGTGACGGCGTCGCTCACGAGTATGCGGCGGACCTCGTGACGCTGCTCGCCGAGCGGATCGGTGCGCCGATCTTCGGCGAGCCGTTTGCGGCGCGGGCTCCGATCGCCACCGATCACCCGTTGTGGCGGGGACCGCTCCCAGGGTTCGCCTCGGAGATCGGACCTCTGCTTCGCGGGCACGACGTCGTCCTCGCGGTGGGAATGCCCGTATTCCGCGTGTTCGGGACGAGCCCAGGGGAGTCGCTCGATCCGCACGCGCGCCTCATCCACATCGACTCGGACGCCCACGAGATCGGTCGCGTGCACGTGCCGGAGGTCGGCCTCGCCATGTCGATCGCGGCCGGGCTCGCCGCGCTCCTCGACCGGCTCGGCGGTGCCGACGAGGCCGCCGTGGGACGACTCGCACCGGCGGTCGAAGAGTCGGCCCGGCAGCGAGCGGAGGCGCGAGAGCGAATGATCGCGGCCACGGCGAGCACCGGCATCACCCCGGCTGGCTTCTGCCAGGCGGTGGCCGGTGCGGTCGGTCCGCAGGACCTCGTCGTCGACGAGGCCCTCACCTCCGGCCGGTGGCTGCGTACCGCGCTCGGCCGGCGCGACCGGACCAACTGGCTGGCCCATCGCGGCAGCGCCCTCGGCTGGGGACTGCCCGCCGCCGTCGGGGCGAAGATCGCCGACCCGGCCCGCAGGGTGATGTGCGTCCATGGCGACGGGAGCTTCCTGTTCGGCGTCCACGCCCTGTGGACCGCCGCCCGTGAGCGGCTCGGGGTCGCGGTCGTGGTGGCCGACAACGGCGGCTACGAGATCCTCCGTGCCGGGCTCGAGGGCCTGACCGGCGTGCCCGACTCCCCGTGGCCGGGACTCGCGCTCGCCGACCCGCCACTCGACCTCGTGGCGATCGCCCGGGGATTCGGCGCGGGCGCCACACGGATCGACCATCGCGACCAGCTTGGCGACGCGCTGCGGGACCTCTGGCACCGTGCCGAGGGCGGACCGGCCGTTCTCGTCGTTCCCGTGACCGGAAGGACGCCCGCCGTCGGCTACCCGGTATAGGGACCGCCCGGGGCGCTACAAGACCGTGAGCGCGAGCACCGCGACCAGCGCGGCGATCGCGATGCGGTACCACCCGAAGATCGCGAGTCCGCGCCGCTGCACGTACGAGACCATCCAGACCACGGCAGCCGCCGCCGACAGGAACGCGGCAACGAAGCCCACGATAGGGGCCGAGACCCCGAACTGGTCGACGATCGTCCCACCCTTGTCGAGCGTTTCGTAGAGGGTCGCCGCGCCCAGGGTGACGAGGCCGAGCAGGAACGCGAACTCCACGGACGCGGCGATGCTGAGCCCGACGGCGAGGGCTGCCAGGATCACCACCAGGCTGCGGCTGACGCCCGGCCACAGCGCCAGGACCTGCACCAGCCCGATCACGAGCCCGTTGCGCAGCGTGATGGCCTCCAGGGGACGGCCCTTCCTCCCGCCGGCGGGAGGCCACGCCAGGATCACGACGCCGCCGACGAACCAGGCCGCGATGACCGGCCACAGCCCGAAAAGGTGCTCCTTGATCGTGTCGCCCAGCAGGAAGCCGGCGACGGCGGCGGGCAGGAACCCGGCGACGATTGCCACCGCGAGCCGTCGACCGCCGACCGGATCTGGCCCCCGGCCTGCCACGGCCAGCAGCGCGGTCGCGATGCGACGCCGGTAGATGCCGAGCACCGCCAGGATGGCGCCCGCCTGGATTGCAATGGCGTAGGCGTCGGCCGCATCCTTGGCGGCGTCCGTGTCGGTCAGCCCCAGAAGCCGCTCGGTCACGGTCAGGTGGCCCGTCGACGAGACGGGCAGGTACTCCGTCAGCCCCTCGACGACGCCCAGCAGGATCGCCTCGGGGATCGACAGCAGCGTGTCCCCGGCCCGAGTCGCCGCCGTGGCGACGATCACGGTGAGCGCGGTGAGGCTCAGCGGGATGGCGACGCGCGGCTGCGCCAGCCCACGTAGCATGCGCGTCAGCCCGCCAGGCGGCGGCGGCGGCGGCTTGGCAGCGTCACCGCCGTCGGTGGAGGCCTTGTGCACACCGGGATCATGGCACCGCCGTCGGTCGACCGGATGCCCACTCGGTCCGGCGTCGCCGGGCGATCAGTGGCGCTCCACCCGCAGATCTGGGGCCGCATCGGCGAGGGCGCCCTCCACCGTGGCGATCACCTCGGCGGTGGTCGTGCCGGTCAGCGTGTCGAGGGCGATGGCGCGTGCGGCCAGGCTCGCCACCGTGGCCGCCCGGGCGACCGGGTCGAGGGCGAGCAGCCGTGGAAGCCGGTCCGGTCGGTGGCGCAGAAGGATCCCGGCCTGAAGGAGCGCGCCGGAGCGGCGCCGCACCTGCGAGAGGCCCACCACCTTGCGCTCGCCGGCGAGCACCTCCCACGGCGAACATCCGGCGAAGCATGCCCGCTCGGCCGCCGCCCGGTCGTTCAGCCGCCGCGCCGTGTCGGGCGGGACGGCGGTCGCGGGCACGCCCAGTTCCCCGAGCGCGGCGGCGAAGGCCTCGCCCAGCCAGCGGTATGACGCGGCGACATCAGCCGTATGCAGCGGGTGTCCGGCAGGCACCAGCACATCGAGCGCGAGCAGGTCCGGTCCCCACAACACCGGGCCTCCGCCGGACCCGCGTCGGACGACTGCCACGCCCGCCGCTCGGCACGCTGCGTCGTCCGCCGAGACGCGCGAGCCGCGCCCCAGTACGACCGCGTCGGCCGCGACCCTCCACCAGATCGCCGTCACGGGGTCGCGCGGGTCGATGAGCTCGACGCGCGCGAGCCCCTCGCGCAGCGCCTCGGCGGCGATCACGGCGCCGTGCCCTAGGGAATGACGCGGTCGGCGCCCGCCGAGAACGCCTCGTTCACGATTCGTTGCTGCTCCACGCGGTGGGTCTGCGGGTAGCCCTCCGCCGGGCTCGATCGGGCGGATCGACCGACATAGTAGAGCGTCACTCGCTGCGGAAGGATCCGCTCCAAGCGGCGCGGCACGAACGTCCATGCGCCCATGTTGCGCGGCTCCTCCTGCACCCACGTCACCTCGCTGAGGTTCGGGTACGAGGCGAACAGCTCCTTGAGCCTGTCCTCCGGAAGGGGATAGAGGAGCTCGAGGCGGGCGATCGCGACGTCCGTCGCGGTCGCACGGGCCTCCGCCGCGTCGAGGTCGTAGTAGATCTTCCCGGAGCACAGGAGGAGTCGGGTCACGCTTTCGCGCCGGTCCGCCGCCCGGGGATCCTCGATGATCTTCTGGAACTCGCCGTTCACGAGGTCGTCCAGGCGGCACGACGCGTCCTTCGAGCGCAGCAGGCTCTTTGGGGTGAACACGATCAGCGGTCGCAGCTCGCCCAGCAGCCCCTGACGGCGGAGCAGATGGAAGTAGCTGTCCGCCGTCGACGGGTTCGCGACCCGCATGTTGTCCTCGGCGCACGCCTGCAGGAACCGCTCGATACGAGCGGACGAGTGCTCCGGGCCGTTCCCCTCGTACCCGTGCGGCAGGAGCATCACCAAGCGGGACCGCTCGCCCCACTTGGCGCGTCCCGACGCGATGAACTGGTCGACCATGATCTGGCCGCCGTTCGCGAAGTCGCCGTACTGGGCCTCCCACATCACCAGCGTCTCCGGCGCGAGGGTGCTGTAGCCGTACTCGAAGCCGATGGTCGCTGCCTCTGACAGCGGGCTGTTGAACACCTCGAAGCTCGCCTTGGCGTCCTGGAGGCCGCGCATCGGCGTGTGGGTGCGACCCGTGAACGGCATCCACCCCTCCTCGGCCGCGTCGTGCAGCTGCAGGTGGCGCTGGCTGAACGTGCCCCGCTCGGTGTCCTGGCCGGTGAGCCGCACGGGCACCCCGTCGACGAGGAGCGATGCGATCGCGAGCGCCTCTGCGTGCGCCCAGAGGATCCCGCCGTCCTCACCCATCGCCTCGCGCCGTCGTTCCAGCTGTGGGAGGAGCTTCGGGTGCACCGTGAAGCCCTCGGGCACCGTGAGCAGCTCCTCGTTGAGGCGGCGCAGGAGATCGCTGGTAACGGCTGTGCTGACCGCGCTGCGATTCCGCTCCGGGGACGGGGGCAGGTCGCCGACGTCGTTGTTCTGCTCCACCAGGGCGGCGACCGTGGCGCGCGCCTCGCTCATGCGGGCGTTGGCGCGCTCCTCCATCTGCGCGACCTGCGCTGCGGTGATGAGGCCCTCGCCGATGAGTTGCCTGGCGTACACCTCGTACGGGCGGGGGTGGTTCTTGATGGTCTGGGTCATGACCGGCTGGGTGTACGCCGGCTCGTCCGCCTCGTTGTGTCCGTGGCGGCGGTACCCGATGACGTCGACCAGGATGTCGCGCTTGAACTTGTTGCGGAACGCGACGGCCAGGCGCACCGCGGAGATGCACGCTTCGACGTCGTCGCCGTTGACGTGGATGATCGGGATGTCGAAGCCCTTCGCGAGGTCGCTGGCATAGCGCGTGGAGCGCGAGTCCTGCGGGTCGGTGGTGAAGCCGATCTGGTTGTTGGCGATGATGTGGATGGTGCCGCCGGTTGTGTATCCGGCGAGGCCGTTCAGGTTGAGCGTCTCGGCGACCACGCCCTGGCCCGGGAACGCCGCGTCGCCATGGACCAGCACGGGCACCGCGAGGCTCGGGTCGACGTGGGCGTCGCGGCCCTTGCGGATCGTCTGACGGGCGCGGGTGGCGCCCTCGACCACCGCGTTGACCTGCTCCAGGTGGC
>CAYTRV010000147.1:0-5874 GCA_964440285.1 uncultured Bifidobacteriaceae bacterium | reverse complement strand
GCGGGGCGTGAGTGGGCCGGTTGGCTCACCGCACTGCGCCCCCAGTGACATCACGAGGGGCCCCGTCCGGTGGCCGACGAGGGCCGGGTGCTTGCCGGCCTCGCACGACGGCGACCGTGCGCTACTGTCGCCGGTAATCCCGGTGATCGTGCGTCCGCTTTGTCGTCCGCGAGCACTTGGTCGAGTCGCCCGCCCGTCGGCGTGCGGAGCGATGGCGCTGCCGCCCACTCCTGTTCTCGTGTGCTTCCTTGGCCGAGAACAGCGAGATGGCAGATGGCCTCAGCCACCCCGCCGGATCGACTCACCAACGGCACCGTCCTGGCCGCGCTCACCAGGGAGATCGTGCCGCTGCACGCCGCCCACTACGGCAAGGGCCAGACCAGGGGGTGCACGCCCTGAGGCGCGGCTTCCAGGACGCGATGGAGGGGGAGTTCATCGCAGCGGTCGAGACGCTCACCGGACGCACGGTGCGCGTCTTCCTCAGTCAGCTCCACCTGAGCCCAGAGGTCGACGTCGACGTCGAGGTGTTCGTCTTCGAGCCGGAGCCGGGCGGCGCGCAGCGATAGGCGAGTCAGCCTCGGGTGCCTGCACGTGCCGACTACGCGATCGCGGGCTCCGGGCGACCCATGCGGCGCAGCCAGCGGGCGTGTGAGGCCAGGGCGGCGCGCACCGAGGGGTGCGCCGAGTGGTTGACGCCGAACTCGGCGCACGTCTCGCGGACCACCTGCAGCAGGCGCGGGTAGTGAACGTGGCACACCTTCGGGAACAGGTGGTGCTCCACCTGGAAGTTCAGGCCGCCGAGGTACCAGCTCAGCAGGCGGTTCCCCGTCGCGAAGTCGACGGTCGTCTCCACCTGGTGGACCGCCCAGTTCTTCGGCTCCCCTGAGCGCAGCTCGTCGACGCTCGAGAAATGTGCCTCGTCGACACAGTGAGCCAACTGGAAGACGGTCGCGAGCGTGAAGCCGAGCACCCACGAGGCCAGCACGAAGAGCAGGAGCACGTGCCACCACGTGTGCAGCAGCATCGGCAGCAGGACTGCCCAGGTGGCAAACGCCGCCTTCCCGGTGAAGAAGACCGCGAGCTCCGAGCCTTTCGGGCGCTTCAGCTGGCTGCCCTCGCCGAAGCTGCCCCCGGTGACGCCCCTGACGTCGCCGACGAGGTGATGCTTGATGGAGTACAACCCGTACATCGCCCACATGTAGACGTGCTGCCCGCGGTGGAACCAGCGGCGCGGCTGCTCCGGGGCGAACCGGGCGAGCGGCATCTGGTCGATGTCGTTGTCGGCGCCGACGACGTTCGTGAACGAGTGGTGGGCGTGGTTGTGCTTCATCCGCCACACGTACGAGCTCGCCCCGATCAGGTCATAGGTCCACCCCAGCACCCGGTTCACCCGCCTGCTCCGGCTCAGGCTTCCGTGGTTGGCGTCATGCCCGATCGAGAACGCGACCCCGGCGACGGCGAGGCCGAGTGAGATCGCGAGCGGCACCGCGCTCTTCCAGCCGTTCGAGAGCAGGAGAAGCGCGAGGTACGACCCCACGGCCCAGGTGACGAGGACCACGCCCTTGAGGCTGATCTCCCATTTCCCGCGGCGAACGCGCTCGGGTGTGAGCTCCGCGGCGACCCGCCGCTTCAGCTCACGCTGGAACTCGCCGCCGCCGGTAAACATCGCCTGTTCAGCCATTCGTCTTCGTCCTCCGGGATGGAATCGAGGTGGCCTGCACCTGCCGACGCGACCGCGGCGCGTCTACCAACGGGACCTGCCGCCACGGCGACGGGTGCGGTACACCTGCCGCGGGGCTGCGGTCTTCAACCCTTCGCGCTCGAAGTCGTCACGGTGCCCCAGCCGTGCGGCCACGCGACTCACGTCCGCCACCTGGTCGGGGAGCACCAGCGTCACGCCATTTCCGGCGCGCCCGGCCCGCCCGGTCCGTCCGACGCGGTGGACGTAGTCCTTGTCGTCACCGGGCGGGTCGTAGTTGATGACGTGGGTGATGTCGTTCAGGTCGAGGCCCCGGGCCGCCACGTCGGTCGCGACGAGTGTGCGCACGCGGCCGGAGCGGAACCGCTCGAGGGCGCGCTGGCGGGCCGGCTGCGACATGTCGCCGTGCATCGCCTCCGCGGCGACCTCCCGGCGGTGGAGGGTCTGCACGAGGCGGTCGGCGCCGCGCTTGGTGCGGACGAAGACCAGCGCGAGCCCCTCCGCGAGGTCGATCTCGTTGACCAGCGCGTCGACCTTGCCCTCCTGGGTGACCGGCACGAACCGGTGCTCCACCTCGCCGGCGTCCTCCATCGGCACGATCGGCTCGGCCTCGAACCGGGCCGGCTGGCGCGTGTACTTCGCGGCGATGTCGCCGACCTGGCCGTCGAGCGTCGCCGAGAACAGGAGCGTCTGGCGGTCGGTCGGCAGGTGGCGGACGATGCGCTCCACCTGCGGCGCGAAGCCGAGGTCGAGCATGCGGTCCGCCTCGTCGAGCACCAGGATCCGGACGTTCGCGATGTCGACGAGCCGTCGGCGGAACATGTCCTCGAGCCGGCCGGGAGTTGCGACCAGCACGTGGGCGCCCCGTACCTTCTTCGCCTGGGCGGCGATGGACGCGCCGCCGAACACCGCGGCGGTTCGCAGGCCGCGAGCGGCGGCGAGCGGAGCGATCGTCTCCGCGACCTGCAGCGCGAGCTCCCGCGTGGGAACCAGCACGAGGGCGTACGCGGTGCTGGTCCGCGGGTCGATCCGTTCGATGATCGGCAGGCCGAATGCCAGCGTCTTGCCGGAACCGGTCGGCGACTTCGCGAGCACGTCGGTGCCGTCGAGGGCGGTCGGGATGACGAGCGACTGGATCGGAAACGGCTCGGTCACGCCGCGCTTCGCGAGGGCGTGGTCGACATGGGCACTGATCCCCAGTGCGGGGAAGGACAACTTCTGCATTCACGACTCCGTTCGGAAATTCGGGTTGAGATTCGCTGACCCGAACCCGAACGAACGCGGAACAAGGAAGCTGAGTCTCACACGGTGACGGGACGTCCCGATGCGGTGACAGTAGCAGGGGTTTCGGGGGAACTACGACAACGTCACTCAGGTTGCAACGGTTCCGGGTCGGTCGTCACCCCCGACGGCGGAGGTGTCAGCGCGGCCGCGGCGATGACCAGCGCGAACGCGACGAGCCGCAGCGCGACCCCTCCCGCCTGGTCGGGGAACGGCTCGCCGAACACCACCGGACCCGCCAGGATCGTGCAGATGTTCGCGGCGACCGTGGTCATCGCGATCACCACGACCGCCGGGCCCACCTGCAAGCTCCGTGCCGACACGGTGAGCCCTACCAAGGACGCCGACAGGACGACGAGGGCAAGCGGGTGAAAGATCGTTCCCAGCGTGTCGCTCGCGAGATCTCCCGCCAGGGCCTTGATGCAGACGTCGGACGCCCCCCACATCAAACCCGCCGACACGCCGAGCAACGGGCCGCCCGCCGGGGTCCTGGCGGCCCAGAGCGCCACCACCACGCCGCCGGCGATGGCGACGCCCACGTAGGTCACGATCGTGGCTGTGGCGTACTCGTCATGCGCGGAATCCGCCCCGCCGCCAATCGTGGCGGCGAGGATCGCGAGTCCGAGCGCGGCCGCCGCGACCCCGACCCACTCCCGACGGGTGACCTCCAGTCCGAAGGCGCGATCTGCGGCGACCGTGAGAAACACCAGCCCGCCGGCGATCACCGCCTGCGCCAGGGAGATCGGCGTGAGGGCGAGCGCGGCCACATGGAACCCCCACGAGCCGATCGCGACGATCATGCCCATCACGTACCAGCGTGAGGTGAACAGCGCGAGCGACGTGCGGACGGGTCGCCGCGCCTCGACCGGCGGGGCCGACGCGGCCCCCCGGTGCTTCAGCAGGAACCCGATCACCGCCGTGAGGGCGGTGGCCACAGCGAACACCAGGCCGAGCAGCACGGACGGGCTCATCGCGCGGAGTCTCCCATGTCGCGCCTGCACGGTCCCGGCGCCACCAACGCACAATGCCGCAGCCGCATCGGCCGCTATGGTGACGCGATGCCCGGCGCGTACCCCACGTTGCTCGCTCGGAGCGGCAGATCGCTGCGCTCGGCGGGGTGCCCGGCATGAGGGTCGGCGAGATCTGAGCGCGCCGCGCGGACCGGTCGTGGCGATCCTCGCCGCGATCGCCGGGCTCTCCCTGGGCACCGCCGGGTGCGGGCGGGATGCCACCCCGCCGCCTGTCGCAGTTGACGAAGTGCCCGCGTCGCCGATCGCGTCCCTTCAGGATGACCGCGTGTACCAGTACCAGGATGTCCCGGGGATCAGCGCCGCGGAGCGCCAGCGCCTCATCGACGAACGCATCAAGACGATGGCCGATCTGGGTGGGGCGCTGATACGGGTCGATTTTCGCTGGGACAAGGTGGCGGTGCGTGAGCCCCGGAACCCGCGGAACCCGGACGATCCGGCCTATGACTGGGACCGCTACGACCGGATCGTCGCGGCCGCGAAGACGTACGGGGTGGAGCTGCTCTTCACCGTCTGGGGCACTCCTGCGTGGGCCGCCGACCCTTCGATCCATCCGAGCCCCAACGAGCCGTGGGCCGTGCGGCCGCGCAACCCCGACGACTACGGGGCATTCGCCGCTGCGGCCGCCCGGCGCTACGCCCCGCTCGGGGTGCGGAAATGGGAGGCGTGGAACGAGCCGAACATCCCCCTTTTCCTCATCCCGCAGTACGAGCGGCGCGGCGCCCGGTGGGTGGCGACGTCGCCCGCGACCTACAGCGACCTGCTCAAGCGCTTCTACGCGAACGTCAAACGGGTGGCGCCCAACGTCGTCGTCGCCGGCGCGGTGACGGCTCCAACCGGAGATGACTGCGGCCTCTCGTGTTCGCCGAAGCGGACGGCCCGTCCTGCACGCGTTGCGCCTGCAGCGTTCCTCCAAGGCCTCGACACCCCTGAATTGCGGCCGCCGATGGACGTCGTAAGCCACCACCCGTACCCCACGATCCGGCCGGAACTGGCGTCGCGCCCGCGCCCCAGGGCGATCGAGCTCTACAACTTGGAGCAACTGACCGCCGCGATCGATCGCACCTACCTTCGCGGGCGCCCAATCTGGCTCTCGGAGTACGGATTCGCGACCGAGCCGGTAGTGAACCTCGCGACGTTCCTGACACCCGCAGAGCAGGCAACGGCGATCTCCGACGCGCTGCGACGGGTTCGGGAGGTTCGCCGCGTCCAGTTGATGACGTATTACTTCCTGCAGGACAACCAGGGCTTCAAGTCCGGGCTCACGGAGCTCGACGGGACGCCGAAGCCAGGACGCGACGCCTTCGCCATGCCGCTCTTCGCGGACCCCGCGGGCGAGGTCGCGACGGGCGCACGGGTGCGGATCGTCGGGCAGGCCCGCCCCGCGACGGGCCGTAGCACGGTGGAGGTGGAGTGGCGATCCGGCGACGCTTGGAAATCGCTCAAGGAGGTCCGCACGCTTGGCGACGGCACCTTCGGTCTCGTGGTGACCGCCCAGGAGACGCTCGCGATACGGGCCAGATGGTCCGGCACGACCCGCTCCGGCGCGAGCGCCGAGTGGACCAGTCCCACCGTGACGATCCCCGTCCGGACGGGTGCGTCGCGCACCGAGACAGATCGAGAACAGGGCTGATACCCGGTCACCCTGCAGTTGGACCAAGCGTCGCGGGCGGCTCGTGGACCGGTGCCGGCCGGTGCTTGCTAACGTTCGCGGCCGCGCGTCCCGCGTGCTGCGAGCCCTGCTGCGCACCCGCCGGGGCCGAGTTCGAGCCGCCGCTCCGAGGAGACCGCATGACGACCGTTGCCCAGCCCACAGCCGACTATCGCGTCGCCGATCTGGCGCTCGCGGAGTTCGGCCGGAAGGAG
>CAYTRV010000146.1:0-5887 GCA_964440285.1 uncultured Bifidobacteriaceae bacterium | reverse complement strand
GCGCTTCGCCACCGTGGAGCGGCTGCTGGAGTGCATCGAGCATTGCGAGCGGTACGGGATCCAGATGTACGGCGGCGGCCAGTTCGAGCTCGGCCCCGGCCGGGCGCAGATTCAGGCAGTCGCCGCCGCCCTGTACCCGGACGGGCCGAACGACGTCGCGCCGAGCGGCTACAACGCCGCATCCCCGGCGGACGGCCTTCCGTCTAGCCCCCTGCCCGCGCCGGCGGGCATCGGCTTGGGCGAGTGGCCCCGTTTGGTTGGCCGGTCCCGCGACGTTTGACCACGACACCGTGGTGAAGCGTCGCAACAGACGCTACGAAGCGTTGACCCTTGGTTGACGGTCATGTAGGAAACCCCCGCACCTACGCCGGCGTCTCCAGACGGGAGCCGGCACAGCGCAACCGGAGGGGACCGCGAGAGATGGAGCAGTCGGGCACGCTCACGATTGGTGCGCCCAAAGAGGCGTTGCCCGGCGAGCGGCGAGTCGCGATCACCCCCACGGTGGTCGCCGGCTACGTCAAGGCCGGGTTCCGCGTGCTCGTCGAATCCGGTGCGGGAGCGTCCGCCGGCTTCACGGATCGGGCCTACGTCGATCGCGGCGCCGTCATCGCCACCCGCGACGAGGCGCTTGCCGCCGATGTGCTCGCCGCGGTGCGAGTACTCGGCGGGGACCCCGAGAGCCCTGACCGGGGGCGCCTGCGGCCTGGACAGGTCGTCATCGGGATGGCGGCCCCGCTCGCAAGCCCGGAGGTCGCCGCCGCCGTCGCCGACCGCGGCGCCGTGCTCTACGCGCTGGAACTGCTCCCCCGAACGACCCGCGCTCAGGCGATGGACGTCCTCTCCTCGCAGGCGAACATCGCGGGCTACAAGGCGGTGCTGCTCGCCGCCGCCGAGCTTCCGAAGATGGCCCCCATGCTCACCACGGCCGCGGGCACCCTCCCCCCCGCGAAGGTCTTCGTGATCGGCGCCGGCGTGGCCGGGCTGTCGGCCATCGCCACCGCCCGGCGTCTCGGCGCCGTCGTCGAGGCCTACGACGTGCGTCCCGCCGTACGCGAGGAGGTGGAGAGCCTCGGCGCCCGGTTCGTCGAGCTTCCGCTCGAAACGGGCCAGGAGGGCGGCGGCTCCGGGGCGTACGCAACGCAGCTCACCGACGAGCAGATCGCCAAGCAGCGCGAGCTCATGGCAAAGACCATCGCCGCGAGCGACGTGGTCATCACCACCGCGCAGGTCCAGGGGAAGAAGGCGCCGGTTCTCGTGACCAAGGAGATGGTCGCCGGAATGTTGCCCGGCTCCGTCATCGTCGACCTCGCCGCCGAACAGGGCGGCAACGTCGAGGGGTCGGTCGCGGGGGAGACCGTGGAGGTCGGCGGCGTTCGCATCGTCGGCCCGGCTAACGTGCCCGCCACCGTCCCGCACGACGCGAGCCTCACCTACGCGAAGAACATCGCGAACTTCGTCGCGTTGATCGTCCACAACAAGGCCCTGCACCTCGACGTCGACGACCCGATCGTCCGGGAGACCGTCACCACCCACGACGGGCAGGTCGTGCACGTCCGCGTGCGCGAGGCGCTCGGCCTCGATCCGCTCCCGGCCCCACCCGCCGTTGAGTCGGCCACTCCGACCGGCCCGAGCCGGGAGGCTGTCGCCTAGTGCTCCGTCCCGGAGGTCTTCCTGGCATCCCGCGGCTGCAAAGCTCCCCCCGATGCACGATCCGCCGTGGCTCTGTAGGCCCTGGGAGCTGTGTCCTCGCCTTCGCCCATATTCCCGCTATGGGCGGGCTGCGTCCTTGTCAGGGGGGCTTTTCACTCGCCGGATACCCAAGAAACCCCTGAGACGGAGCACTCGTGCTGAGCAACGACGTCATCATCACCAGCCTCTTCATCTTCGCCCTGGCCGGGTTCCTCGGGCTCGAGGTCATCCGCCGGGTGCCGAAGCTGCTGCACACGCCGCTCATGGCGCTCACCAACGCGCTGTCGGCGATCTCCCTCGTCGGGTCGCTCGTGATCCTCGGTCACGCCGAGACGACGTACTCCGAGATCATGGGCTTCGTCGCCGTCGTCGCCTCGACCATCAACGTGGTCGGCGGCTTCCTGATCACCGACAAGATGCTCAGGATGTTCAAGCGCCGTGAACCCGCGAAGCCCGCCGCGACGCCGGAGGCCGGCCAGTGAGGGACAACATCGTCCAGCTGGTCTACCTCGTCGCGGCCATCGGCTTCGCGCTCTCGCTCAAGTGGATGTCGTCCGCCTCCACGGCGCGGCGCGGCATCTTCGCCGGTGAGGCTGCGTTCGCGCTGGCGATCGTGGCGACCCTCGCCGACCCGGACATCACCGGTCAGGGCTACGGCCTCATCGCCGCCGCCCTGCTGATCGGCGCGGCGATCGGCGTGCCGCTCGGCCTGAAGGTCCCGATGACGGCGATGCCCCAGCGGATCGCCCTGTCGCATGCCTTCGGCGCCCTCGCCGCCGGCCTCGTCGGCACCGCCCATTACTACCTCGAACGGGAGAACGTCGGCGAGTTCGAGATGGCGGTCCTCGGCTTCGAGATCATCCTCGGTTGCCTCGTCTTCACCGGAAGCCTCATGGCGGCCGGCAAGCTCCAGGAGTGGCTCCCGCAGCGGCCGATCGTCTTCAAGGGCCAGAACGTCGCGAACCTCGCCATCCTGGCGGCCGCTGCCGTGCTCGTCGTGCTGCTCGTGTTCGACCCCAACCGCACCGCGCTGATCCCGCCGATCATCGCGCTATCGCTCGCGTTCGGCGTGCTCCTGATCATCCCGATCGGCGGCGCCGACATGCCCACCGTCATCGCGCTCCTCAACAGCTACGCCGGCATCTCGGCGGCGGCGCTCGGCATCGTGCTCGACAACAAGCTGCTGATCGTCGCCGGCGCCCTCGACGGCATGTCCGGGCTGATCCTCGCGATCATCATGTGCCGCGCGATGAACCGTTCGTTCCGCAACGTCATGTTCGGCGCGTTCGGACAGATCCAGGAGACCGCGGCCGAGACGGGGGAGGCCGGCAACGTCCGCTCGGCCTCGTTCGACGAGGCCGCGGAGATCCTGAAGATGTCGCGCTCGGTCGTCGTGGTCCCCGGCTACGGGATGGCGGTCGCGCAAGCCCAGCACAAGGTGCGCGAGCTCGCGGACGCCCTCGAGAATGAGGGGGTCGACGTACGCTTCGCGATCCACCCGGTCGCCGGACGCATGCCCGGCCACATGAACGTCCTGCTCGCCGAGGCGAACGTCCCGTACGACAAGCTGCTCGACATGGACGAGATCAACTCGGAGTTCGCCCAGGTCGACGCCGTACTCGTCCTGGGTGCGAACGACGTGGTCAACCCAGCGGCGCGTCACAACAAGAGCAGCCCGATCTACGGCATGCCGATCCTGAACGTCGATCAAGCCGCCTGCGTGATGGTCATCAAGCGCAGCATGCGCCCCGGGTTCGCCGGCATCGAGAACGAGCTGTTCTACGACCCGAAGACGCTGATGGTGTTCGGCGACGCGAAGCACGTCGTCAACGAGCTCACCACAGAGGTCACCGGCCAGCGTGACGCCATCTCGATCTGACCCGATGCGTGCGCGTCAGCGGGACTGCAGGGCGTCGAGAGCGACGCCGAGCGCGACCGTCAGGCGCCGGTCGATCCGCCGGTCCGGGTCGCCGCTCAGATCGAGCAGGTACCGGTCCCTGAACCCGAACCGCCGCGTCTGCGTGCCCGCCAGCGTCGAGCCCGTGAGCAGGTCGAACTGGTATGGGATCGGAATGAGGTCGGTGACGAGCGCGATGAGTCCGCCGATGATCGGGACGAGCTGGAGGATGTTCTGGACGCGCCGGATCACGGCGACCGCGACGCTCCGTTCCTGGACCACCGCGAGCTCTTCGCCGTCCGACCCAAGGATCGCCCAGGTGGTGCGGATCAGCGACCGTTTCGCTCTTCGTTCGAGGGCGCCGATCCCGGTGCCGTCGGCATCGGTGATCTCGTAGCGACCGCCGATGTCGATCGCGCGGCGGGCCTTGATCCGAAGGACCTCGCGGGTCCGGGACTCGTCCTCGAAGAACCGGAGGTCCTCCTTCCACGCGAAGCGCTTCTGCTCACAGAAGGCGAGGAGCTCGCCCGGCCCGCCATCGGGATCCGGCGCGTGGATCCGGTACCGGTTCACGAACATCGTGAACGGCTGGTCGATGACGAACGCATCGCGGGAGAATCGATCGATCGAGAGTTCCATGGTGTGCATCGTGCGTGATCGGCGTCCGGACGTCCAGTGACCAATGGTGGCAATCAACTGCATCGAGGCGGTGCTTCCGGCCATGCGCGCGCGACGCCGCGGCCGCATCGCGGTGAGCTCGAGCGTGACCGGGTTCGCGGGGCTCCCGCTGGCGTCGGCCTACGGGGCGACCAAGGCCTACCTCAACAGCATGTGCGATTCGCTGCGGGCGGACCTCGCGTCGTCCGGCGTCGGTGTCACCGTCATCGCGCCGGGGTTCGTGCGCACGCCGCTCACCGATCAGAACGACTTCAAGATGCCCGGCATCATCGAGGCGGACGGCGCGACGCGGATCATCGCCGACGGCCTGGAGCGTGGACGGGCGGAGATCGGCGTCCCGGGGAAGGCGCTCGTGTTCATGAAGGCGCTGGCGATGGCGCCGGGCCCGCTTCGCCGCTGGTACGTCGCACGCATCGCACGCAAGCGCGAACGCGACCGGGTCGCGGGCGCCTGACGATCAGCCCTCCGGGCCTCGCGCCCCGACGGCAGCCTGCGCATCTTGATCGTCGGGACCGCGCTCCACGACGGCGGCGGCGATGCGGCCGAGCATCCTCGGGAACATCAGCTGGTGGATCGGGGCGAGCAACAGCCAGTAGACGCGGCCCCTGAGCCCGCTCGGGTCGAAGAACGCGGTCTGGCGGATGATCGACCCGGTGCCGTCGGCTTCGACCCGGAACTGCAGCCACGCGCGTCCCGGTAGTCGCATCTCCGCCACGAGGCGCAGCAGGTGGGGTACCTCGATCACCTCCACCCGCCAGAAGTCGACCGTGTCGCCCTGGGCGAGTTCGACCGGATCCCGCCTCCCGCGACGCATGCCGACGCCGCCGAAGGCCAGGTCGACCAGTCCGCGGACCCGCCACAGCCGGTCGCCGAAGTACCAGCCGGTGCGTCCCCCAATCCGCCTGATCGGCTCGAATGCCGCCGCGGGGGTCGCCTCGACCCGGACCCAGCGCGAGTCGACCATCTGCTTCTTGAGGGGCTTCGCGCCTGAGCCGAGCGGGGAGCGGGAGAGGATGGCGTCCTGCCATCTCTTGGGCGTCCGCTCCTCTTCCGCGAGCGCGTCGGCGATCGCTTCGCGCACGCCGCGAGGGTGGATGGGGATCTCCCGCATGGCGCGGTCGTCGCGCACGACGGTCTCGTTGCGGACCCCCTCGATGAGGTGCCGCCCGACCCGCGCGTACAGCGGGGTGACGAGGCCGAGCCACAGGCTCGAGATCATCGGGCTGAGCACGGGGACGGGAATGATCAGTCGGCGCAGTCCGCGGAGGTTCGCGTACTCGCGCATCAGGTCGCCGTAGGAGACACGGTCGGGGCCGCCGATCTCGTACACGCGGCTCTCGTCGCCGGGCAGGTCACCCGCCGCGACGAGGTAGGCGACGACGTCGGCGATGGCAATCGGTTGGGTCATCGTACGGACCCAGCGCGGGGTGACCATCACCGGCAGCCGTGAGACGAGCGACCGGATCATGTCGTAGGAGAGGCTCCCGGCCCCGACGATGATCGAAGATCGCAGCTCGATCGTGGGAACCCCGGAGGCGCGGAGGATCCGCCCAACCTCCTGACGGCTCTCGAGGTGACTCGAAAGGTCGTCGCCGCTGCCCAGCCCGCCCAGGTACACGATCC
>CAYTRV010000145.1:0-5961 GCA_964440285.1 uncultured Bifidobacteriaceae bacterium | reverse complement strand
CCGGCCCGGCTCGACCGTGGCTCGCCAGGTGACGTAGGCGCAGGCGATCGCGTCGAGGGCGGCCGCGTCGCGGATCGCGTTCCAGTCATCGCCCGCCCCCGACGGGAGCCACCCCTGCAGGTCGACGTGCCGGGCGAGGAGCGCGTGCGCGGCGATGATCCCGGCGGGCTTGGCGCGGCCAGGTCCCTTCGGCCGGTACGCCGGCGGCCGCAGCGCGATCCACCGCTCCCGGTAGTCGGCGAGATCGAGGGGCGCGCCAGGATGGCGTTCCTCCCACGCGAGCTGGCGCAGCACGAGGTCCGGCGAGGTTTCGACCAGCTCGACCGTCCCTACCAACGATTCGGCGATGCGGACGCCTCGGAGCCCGCCGAACACCTGCTGCAGCCGCCGCCGGGAGACCGGGAAGACCGGGATGTCGCACCACGCAAGGAGCCGTTCCACGTCGCGCTGGCCGGCGTCGTTCGGCACGGCGAGCGGGCAATCGGCGACGACCAGGACGGGCGAATCCCCAAGCGCGACGACGATCTCGGCATCGGTGGCGAAGTGCTCGAGCCGGATGAGCGCGCCAGAGGGGTCGAGCTCGGCGACGGTCGACGGGCGCGGCGTGTCGACGAGGTCGAGGGACTGCAGCAGATGGAGTCCCACGGTCCGCACGGCAACTGTCAATCTACCGGTGCCGCGTCCGAGTCTGCCGGGTACGATTAGGAGCGGTGCTCCGCTCAATCCTCCTGTTCTTCGTGGCGATCGCCGGCCCCTGGGTCGTGCATCTGGCCCCGTCGCGGCAGCGTCTGATGGCGCTGGTGGGGTTCGTCGGCGTGCTGCTGCTGTGGTTGGTGCTGGAGAGCTGGCTGGGGGAATGGTGGTTCTGGGTGGGCCTGCTCATCGGCATCGGCACGGTGCTCTTTATCGGCGACAGCGGCCGCGGCCGGAACGGCCGCCGCCCAAGGCCACGCCGCCCCGCCGCACCGAGTGACCTGACCGAAGAGATCTAAGCGCACCGCACGGCGCGGCCCGATCGGTGCAACCGCTCAGCGGGTGTTGGGCTCGAGGCTCGCGGTGATGATCTGTTGGGCCCGGGCAGGGTTGGCGACGAGGGTGAGGCCGCGCTTCAGTTCCGCCACGCCCTCCGCGGTGCGGGTGAGACCGAGGAGGGCGAGGCCACGGGCGATCCGGGCCTCCTCGTAGCGGGGATCGAGGGTCAGGGCGGTGTCGGCGGCCGCGAGGGCCTCGGCGAACTGGTCGGAGCGCAGCAGCGCGAACGCGAGGAACGTCGCGGCGACGCCGTCGGTCGGGTCGAGCACCGTCGCCTGCCGGAACGCCTCGATCGCCTTGTCGTTGCGGTTCGGGATCGACGTGAAGGCGACGCCGCGGCCGAACTGCAGCGATGAGATCGTCGGGTCCGCCACCAGCGAGCGGTTGTACGCGCCGAGCGCGCCCAGAGAATCGCCCTCGGCCGCGAAGATCGCTCCGGAGATGAACTCGCCCGGCGCGCTCGTCTTCTCGGCGGCCGGCCACCCCGTGTACAGGGTCTTCGCGGTCGCAGTCGCCCGCGCGTCGAGCCGTTCGCGGGCCGCCGCGTACCGGTACGCTCGCACGGCGGGGGAGGCCGTCACCGCTGCGGCGAGCACCGGCGCGTAGTCGGGGAGCGCCGTCCAGTCCGGCGGGGGCGTGAACTGCAACGCCGAACGGACGCCGGCCCGGTCGATCTCCACCGCCACCGCAACGTTCGCCGGAAGCAGCCGGACGGCCGCGAACCAGGCGCCGCGGTTGTCGACGGCCCTGCCGTTCAGCACGCGGATGACGTCGCCCGGCTGCAACCCGGCCTTCGCGACGGCGCTATCGGGGCCGACCGCGGCGACGATCTGTCCCCCGGGGGCGGCGGCGACCCCGGCGATGATCGACGGCCATGCCGGCACCGTGTAGGCGTGGAGCGCCCCGCGCGGCGGGCGCAGCGTCAACCGGAAGCGGCGCTTGATGACGTTCGAGCGGCGCTTCAGGGCGTCGACGGCGTAGACCTCCACCTGGTACCGCCCCGCGACGAGCTGGAAGCCGCGGTCGTTCGTCGCCGCGACCAGCAACCAGACCCCGCCGCGCGCGTGGCGGCCGGCGGTCTTGGTGGTTTTCACCACCCGGCCCGTGGCCTCGGAGAGGACCCGGACGATCACCCGGGCCTCCGTCGCGGTCCGCATCCCCACCAGGAAGCGCGCGTGCCCCTGCCGGGCGACCACGCTCGACGGCGTGAGCACGCTCGACACCCGCGGCGCGGGCGGCGCGGGCGCGGCGACGGGCGTCGTGCCTCCGGTTGTCGTGGGAGCCGGAGCGGCCAGCGCGACTCCCGGAAGAAGCGCGGCGAGGACAGTGAACGCAGGCACTTTCCACGGGGACGCCATCGCGGCGGAAGGCTAACAGAGGCCCGGTAGTATCCCAGGCTCAATGGTCGCCGCGCTCGCCCCCCTGGAGCTACTCGAGCGCACCCGGCGCGGGGAGGCCGTCGACGAGGCGAGCATCGCCGGCTTCGTCGAGTCGTGGCTCGACGGCGCGGTGGGCGACCCGCAGATGGCGGCGTGGTGCATGGCGGTCTGCATCCGCGGCCTCGACATGGCCGGCACGGACGCCCTGACGCGGGCGATGATCGCCTCCGGCGACCGCCTGGAGCTCGGCAAGTTCGGTCCGACCGGAGACAAGCACTCCACCGGCGGGGTCGGCGACGCCGCAACCCTGGTCGTTGCGCCCCTCGCCGCCGCGCTCGGCGTGAAGGTCGCGAAGATGAGCGGCCGCGCACTCGGCCACACCGGCGGCACCCTCGACAAGCTCGAGTCGATTCCGGGCATGCGGGTCGACCTGGAGCTCGGCGACTTCGTCCGCCAGCTGCGGGACGTGGGCGTCGCCGTGATCGGGGCGAGCGAACGGCTCGTGCCCGCCGACAAGCGCCTCTACTCACTTCGCGACCAGACCGCCACGGTGCAGAGCCCGCCGCTCATCGCCAGCTCGATCATGAGCAAGAAGATCGCCGGGGGCGCCCAGGCGATCGTACTCGACGTGAAGGTCGGATCCGGCGCGTTCTTCGGGGACGTCGCGGCCGCGCGGGAGGCCGCCGAGATGATGGTCGCGCTCGGCAAGCCATGGGGGCGGGACGTGCGGTACATCATCAGCCGGATGGACGAGCCGCTCGGCACCATGGTCGGCAACGCCCTCGAGGTTCGCGGGGCCGGCGAAGTGCTGCGCGGCGGCGGCGCCGAGGATCTCCGGGAGCTCTCGATCCGCGCGGCCGGCACGCTCGCGGAGGCCGCCGGGGTCGTCCCGGAGGGCGAGGGGCTCGCTGCCGCCGCCGACGCGCTGGCCTCCGGCGCGGCCCTGGGCGTCGCCGAGCGGTGGGTCGCGGCCCAGGGCGGCGACCCCGCGGTGTGGACCGAGCCCGACCGGCTTCCCGCCGCGCCGCACACGCTCGACGTACACGCCGCCGCCGACGGGTACCTCACCGGGCTCGACGCCCGCGAGGTCGGCGAGGCGGCGCGCGAGCTCGGCGCCGGGCGCCTCCACCCGTCGCAGACGGTCGACCCGGCGGTCGGGATCGAGCTCATGGTCAAGACCGGCGACGCCGTCACCGCCGGAGCACCGGTCGCGATCGTGCACTGCCGGGACCTGGCCCTCGGGGAGCGCGCCGTGGAGATGATGGCCGGGGCCTGCCGGATTGGGGACGAGCCGGTCGAGCCCGCCGAGCTCGTCGTCGAGGAGGCCGGGAGTGCCTGAGCTCCCCGAGGTCGAGACGGTCCGGCGGCAGCTCGCGACGGTGCTCGTGGGCCGGACAATCCGCCGGGTCCGGGTCCACGACGCCCTGCTCGTGGCCCCGGAGAGCCCCGACCGCTTCCGCCGGGCCGTCGAGGGCCGCACCGTCGCCGACGTCTCGCGTCGCGGCAAGTACCTGCGCCTCGGGCTCGACTCCGGCGACACGCTCGCGATGCACCTGCGCATGACCGGCCGCCTTCACCACGCGCCCGGCGCCCGCGCGCCGGCCGACCGGCACAGACGGGCCCGCTTCGAGTTCGACGACGGCGCGACGCTGGACTTCTCCGACACGCGGCGCTTCGGCCGTGCGTGGATCGTGCCCGCCGACCACCCGGACCCCGACGGCTATTGGAACGCCCGCCTCGGCGTCGAGCCCCTCGAGCGGGCCTTCACCGCCCGCCGCCTCGGCGGGCTGCTGGCGGGGCGCGCCGCCCCGGTGAAGGCCACGATCCTCGATCAGCGGCTCATCGCCGGGGTCGGGAACATCTACGCGGACGAGGCGCTCTTCCAGGCGGGCATCCACCCGACCCGACCCGCCGGCTCCCTCGACGCCGGCGAGGTCGGCGCCCTGCGCGATGCGATCCGCGACCGGCTGCGGGCCGGCATCCGCAGCGGCGGCGCCTCGATCGACCGCTACCGCGACACGATCGGCGAGCCCGGCGCCATGCAGGACATGCTCAGGGTGCACCGCCACGAGGGCGAGCCATGCCCTGCCTGCGGCACGACTGTCGTCAAGACCCGCGTCGCTCAGCGGGGAACCTACCTCTGCCCGCGATGCCAGCCGGCCGGCTGACCGACGTCCCGGGGATCCGGGTCGGCCACTGGACGGACGCCGAGGCGGGCACCGGCTGCACGGTGGTGATCCCGGCCCCGGGCAACATCGGTGCGGTCGACGTGCGCGGCGGCGGCGCGAGCACGCGCGAGACCGACCTGCTGGCGCCCCTCGCGGGCGACCGCGAGGTGTCCGCGCTCCTGCTGACGGGCGGCTCGGCGTTCGGCCTGGCCGCCGCCGACGGGGTCATGCGCTGGTGCGAGCAGCAGGGCCTGGGGCTCGAAACGCCCGGCGGGCGCGTGCCCATCGTTCCCGCCGCCGTCATCTACGACCTCGGAATCGCCGGGAACCGGCGCCGGCCCGGGGCGGAGGAGGGGTACGCCGCGTGCGCGAGCGCCACCGAGGACGCTCACGCCGTGGGCAGCGTGGGCGCCGGCACGGGAGCGACCGTCGGCAAGCTCAACGGGCAGCAGGGCTGGTGCAAGGGCGGCCTCGGCGCCGCGAGCGCCCGCCTCCCGGACGGCGCGACCGTCGCGGTGCTGGCCGTCGTCAACGCCTTCGGTGACGTGCTCGGGGAGGATGGCGAGGTGATCGCCGGGGCGTGGGACGCCGAACACGGCTTCCTGACCGCGTCCCGCCACGTGCTGATCGCCCCGCCGGAGCACCCGCGTCTCGCCGAGGGCCAGCACACCACGCTGATCTGCGTCGCCACCGACGCGCGGCTCAGCAAGACCGAGGCGGGTCAGGTGGCCAGGATGGCGCAGGCCGGGATCGCCCGCGCGGTGTCGCCGGTCAACACCCCCCTCGACGGCGACGCGGCCTTCTGCATCGCCACCGGCGCGCACCCCTCGAGCGCATTCGTGTGCGGGGTGGTGGCGGCCGATCTGGCGGCCGAGGCGGTGCGGGACGGCGTGCGAACCGCGACGGGCCTCCGCGGCGTCCCGACCGGACGGGAGCGTCTGCGCGGCTGACGGCCGCAGGACGTTTCGGTTCCCCCTACGGGGAGGATAGATTCAGACGAATGGCACCCGGGTCGAACCAGACCGCAGGTCGCATGTGACCACCCTTGCCGAAACCCCGCTCCTCGTTGCCGAGGGGGGCGAGGGAATCGAGGGGCGCACTCCCTGGCAGTTGTTCTGGCGGCGCTTCAGGCAGGACCGCCTCGCGTTCGTGGGGCTTGGGCTCATCCTGCTCATGGTGATCCTCGCGTTCGCGGCCCCGTTGATCGCGTCGATCGTGGGTCACGGCCCGAACGAGATCGTCGTTCCGAGCCAGTCCGACCAGTTCGGCCTGCCGAACGGCCCCAACGGCACCGTTCCACTCGGCGCGGACCAGGCGGGACGCGACGTGCTGGTGCGCCTCGCGTACGGGGCCAGGGTGTCGCTCTTGGTCGGCGTGATCGC
>CAYTRV010000144.1:0-6020 GCA_964440285.1 uncultured Bifidobacteriaceae bacterium | reverse complement strand
GACTGCCCGCCCGTCGCGTTCGTCTGGGCGTCGCGCCGGATCCCCTCCGGCGCCCGGCGCGCGGGCGAGACGGGCCCGACGCCGCCTGATCGAGCGGCGCGCTCCGCACCCGGGCCAACGCGTCCGGGTGCGTCCCCACGGCCCGCCCGTGTCACGGCGAGCGGGCCGATCACCGCGCGGTGGAGAAACGGCCATCTCGCGAGCCTCATGAGCTCGAGACAGCGGGTTCGACTCCCGCCCGCGCCATCAGCCCCGCCAAACCCCGATCCCCGCCGGAGCGCCATCACCCCCACATGAGCACCCCCCAGAACCCGTCACCCGATACCGTCGACTGGAGCACCATCCCCGCCCCCGTCGACGACGGCGCCGCCCGCCACCTCACCGGGATGACGGTGCCCCACAGCGCCCTGCCCGCGACCGACGGCACGAGCATCCGTCTCGGCGCGCTCCCCGGGCGCAGCGTCGTCTACGCGTACCCCCGCACCGGAGTCCCCGGAGAGCCGCCCCTCGTTGCCGGCTGGAACGACATCCCCGGGGCGCGCGGCTGCACCCCGCACAACTGCGCGTTCCGCGACCACCACGCCGACCTCCGCGCCGCTGGCGCCGACCACGTCTACGGCGTCTCCACCCAGACCACCACCGAACAGGCCGAAGCCGCGGAGCGCCTGCGACTGCCCTACCCGCTTCTGTCCGACGCCGACCTCGCCCTGACCACCGCCATGGGCCTGCCCACGATGGAGGTCGCCGGCCTCACCCTCATCCGCAGGCTCGCCCTCCTCATCGACGACGGGCGCGTCACCACCGTCTTCTACCCAGTCTTCCCGCCCGACCGCAACGCCGCCGACGTGCTCGCCTGGCTGAACGCCAACCCGCGGGCCGCGCGCTCACCCCTCTAGCCACCGGACCTCCCCGCGGCAGGGCACCACGCCGGCCAGACCGGCGCTGCACGAGTGTCACCGCCGTGACACATGCCGCGTCGCGCCCCAGAACGACCCCCACGCGGCCCGACCGTACCTTCGGGTCACGGTCACGCACCCACCAGGAGCCCACACCGATGAACCCCCGAGACATCCTCACCGCCCAAGCCGAGACGCCGACCATCTGGACGCCATGCCCGACCTGCTGGGGTCAGCGGCGCATCTACGAGGACCTGAACGGCGAGGGCCTCGTGCCCCGCGCCTGCCCCGGCTGCCTCGGCCTCGGCGAGCGGATCGCCGCGTAGGAGCCGCGGGGCTGGTGCTGCGGCCTGACGTCGTTCCCCCGGCGTCACCTCGGATGCCAGGTGCCGCCAGGTTCGTCGCGCTCGGCCGATCGCGGGCGGCGACCCGGAACCGGCCCCGCAATGTGCCTGCGAGGGCCGCTGGTACCCTCGCCGCGCACCCGCACCCGTGGATGGGAGACCGCCAATGCGCCGCACGCTGATCACCACCCTCGTCGCGATCGGCTGCCTCGGCGCGGCCCAGGCGGCAGTCGCCTCCACCCTCGTCATCCAGAGCGGCAGCACGCTCCAGTTCTCCGCTGGCGCGGCGGAGACGAACAGCGTGACGGTCTCCCGCGGCGCGACCCTCTACACCGTCACCGACCCCGGGTCGACGATCACGCCGACCGGGCCCTGCTTGACCGTCAACGCGAACACCGCGACCTGCCCGGTGACCGGGGTGACCGCCGTCAGCCTCAACCTCGGCGACCTCAACGACCAGGCCGCCATCGCCGCCTCGGTCAAACTCGTCCAGGTCAGCATCAGCGGCGGCGCCGGAAACGACACCATCAACGGCGGTCCAGGGAACGACCGCATCGAAAGCGGCGCCGCCCCCGACGGCACCGACATCTACAACGGCGGACCGGGCATCGACACCGTCGACAACAGCACCCGCACCGCAGCGCTACGGCTCACCGCCGATGGCGTCGCCGACGACGGTGAGGCGGGCGAGAACGACAACATCGGCGCCGACATCGAGCAGATCCTCGGCGGAGCCGGCAACGACACCATCATCGGGTCGCCCGGCAACGACACGCTCCAGGGCAACGACGGCAACGACACCGTCGACGGCTCCGTGGGCGACGACGTCCTCGGCGGCGGTAGCGGCAACGACACGCTTGCCGGCGGCGCGGGCAACGACTCCATCTCAGGGGGCACGGGAGCCGACACCGTCCAGGGCGGCGCCGGCGACGACACCATATTCAGCGGGTTCCTCGACGACGACCCCGACGTCGTCGGCGGCGGCGCAGGCACCGACCTGGCCGACTACTCAGGCGCGAACGACGCCGTGAACGTCTCCCTCGACGGGGCCTCCAACGACGGCGTGGCCGGCGAGGACGACAACGTCGGCGTGGACGTGGAGGACATCAAGGGCTCCGGCAAGGCCGACACGCTCACCGGCAGCGCCGCGGCGAACGAGCTCGACGGCGGGGATGGCAACGACACCCTCAGCGGCCTCGCCGGGGCGGACGGGCTCGATGGCGGTCGCGGCGCCGACACGCTCGACGGCGGCGCAGGGATCGACGCCCTCGCCGGGGGCGCCGGGGCCGACCGGTTGCGCGGACGCGACAACTCGCGCGACGACGTGTCGTGTGGCGGCGGGGTCGACACCGCCGTGCTCGACGCCCGCGACGACCCCCGGGCGTGCGACATCGTGAGCCGCGGCGTGGCGGTCGCGTCGGCAACCAGACGGGGCCGCACCGCGGTGATCCGCCTGACGTGCCCCGCAATCGAGGGCGTCCGCTGCACAGGTACGTTGACCCTGCGCTCCGGCACCACCCGGGTCGGCGGGAGGAGCTTCTCCATCGCCTCGGGCACGACGGCGGCCCTGTCGATGCGGCTCAACGCCCGGGGGCGCCGCGCCCGGGGCCTGGGGGCCACTACCGTGTTCCGCGACGCCCTGGGCGTGGGTGTCATCAACCGCCGGGCCATCACGTTGCGGTAAGCGGCCGATGCGGTCCCGGCCGGTCCTCGTCGTCAAAGACGAGCACACTGCCGATCGGCTCGAGTTTCGGCGCCATCATCGCTCGGTCGATCGCCTCGCTGGTCCAGGCGCGGCCCCTCAGGGCGAATGTCCCACGGGAGATCGGCTTGTGGAAGTTGCCCACTCATCCCTCACCTGAACTCTGGACATCTGAGCTTCGTTGAAGCCTGCCTCCCCCGCTGGTCCCGCGCAAGGGTCCCCACGGGCACATCGACTTCGGCCCCGGGACCGCCCGAGCGGGCGACCTCACGACTAGGCTTCAGGACATGTCCCACGTGCTCGGCATCGTGCTCGCGGGAGGGGAAGGCAAACGCCTCATGCCCCTCACCGAGGACCGCGCCAAGCCGGCCGTGCCGTTCGGAGGCAACTACCGCCTCGTCGACTTCGCGCTCTCCAACCTCGTCAACGCCGGGTACCTGCGCATCGTCGTGCTCACCCAGTACAAGAGCCACAGCCTCGACCGGCACGTCTCCACCACCTGGCGGCTCTCCGCGCTCCTCGGCAACTACGTCACGCCCGTCCCCGCCCAGATGCGCCGCGGGCCGCACTGGTTCGCCGGGTCCGCCGACGCCATCTACCAGAACCTCAACCTCATCTACGACGAAAAGCCCGACTACGTCGTCGTGCTCGGCGCCGACCACATCTATCGCATGGACCCCCGGCAGATCCTGGAGCGGCATATGGAGAGCGGCGCGGGGGTCACCGTCGCCGCGATCCGCGTGCCGATCGAGGAGGCCAGCCGCTGCGGCGTCATCGACCGCAGCGCTTCCGGCACCCGGATCGAGACGTTCCGCGAGAAGCCCGCGACCGCCGAGGGTCTGCCCGACTCGCCAAACGAGATCCTCGCGTCAAGGGGCAACTACGTGTTCACCACCGAGACGCTCATCGACGCCGTCACCGCCGACGCGGAGGACGCCACCTCGCGCCACGACCTCGGCGGCAACATCATCCCCGCGCTCACGGGGAGCGGCGACGCGCACGTCTACGACTTCAACGACAACCACGTGCCGGGCCTGCGGCGGGACCCGAACGGCAACCGGTACTGGCGCGACGTGGGCACCATCGACGCCTACTACGACGCCAACATGGACCTCATCTCCGTCATCCCGGCGTTCAACCTCTACAACATGCAGTGGCCGATCCTGACGATGCCCGAGCCGCTCCCCCCGGCGAAGTTCGTGTTCGCCGACGACGACCGCATGGGCATCGCCACCGACTCCCTGGTGTGCGCCGGGGTCATCGTCGCCGGCGGGCGGGTACACCACTCCATCCTCTCGCCGGGCGTGCGGGTGCATGAACGGGCTGAGGTACGCGACTCGGTGCTGCTGCACGACGTCATCGTCGGTCCCGGCGCCGTCGTGCGCAAAGCCATCGTCGACAAGGGCGTCGAGATCGAGGAGGGCGCCCAGGTGGGCGTCGACCTCGACGCAGACCGCGAGCGGTTCGTGGTCTCCGACTGCGGCATCGTCGTGATCGGCAAGGGCCAGCGGGTCACCGCCGCTTGAGGGTCGCGGTCCTCACCCGCGAGTACCCGCCGGAGGTCTACGGCGGGGCGGGCGTCCACGTGGAGTACCTCACCCGCGAGCTCGCGAAACTCGTCCGGGTGGACGTCCACTGCTGGGGCGCCCAGCGTGCCGCCGGAGCCGGGCCCGCCGTGCGGGCCTACCGGGCGTGGGACGCACTCCACGGCGACATGCCCCACGCGGCGGCGCTGGAGGCGGTCTCGATCGACCTGGTCATGGCCGCCGGGATCGACGGGGCCGACATCGCTCACAGCCACACCTGGTACGCCAACTTCGCGGGGCACCTCGCGAAGCTCATCTACGGCATCCCGCACGTGGCGACGGTGCACAGCCTGGAGCCGCTTCGCCCGTGGAAGGCCGAGCAACTCGGCGGCGGGTACGCCCTCGCGTCGTTCTGCGAGCGCACCGGCCTGGAGGCCGCCGACGCGATCATCGCCGTGTCTGAGGAGCACCGACGCGATCTGCTCGCCTGCTACCCGATGATCGATCCCGGCCGGGTGAGCGTGATCTACAACGGCATCGACGCCGAGGAGTACCGGCCCGACCCGGCCACCGACGTCCTCGAACGCCACGGCGTCGACCCCGGCGCGCCGGCGGTGGTGTTCGTTGGGCGCATCACCCGACAGAAGGGCCTCGCCCACCTGCTCGATGCGGCGGCGGCGATCGACCCCTCCGCACAGCTCGTGCTCTGCGCCGGCGCCCCGGACACCCCGGAGATCGCCGGCGCGGTCGCCGCGAAGGTCGCTCGGGTGCGGGCCGGACGGGGCAACGTCGTGTGGATCCAACAGATGCTCGCCAAGACGGAGGTGGTGCAGATTCTGAGCCACGCATCCGTGTTCGTGTGCCCGTCTATCTACGAGCCGCTCGGGATCGTCAACCTGGAGGCGATGGCGTGCGGGGCGCCGATCGTGGCCACCGCGACGGGTGGGATCCCCGAGGTCGTCGAAGACGGCGAGACGGGGCTGCTCGTGCCGTTCGACCCGGTCGACGACGCCTCCCGGCTGCCGCGCGACCCGGCTCGTTTCGCGGCCGACATCGCCGAACGCGTCAACGCGCTGCTCTCCGACCCGGGGCGGGCGCGGCGGATGGGCGCGGCCGGACGCGCGCGGGCCATCGCCCACTTCGACTGGTCCACGGTCGCGGCGCAGACCGCGGCGGTCTACCGGCGGCTGCTTGGTTAGCTAATGGTGGTGCGGGTGAACATGCACGAAGCGAAGACGCGGCTCTCCCGGTTCGGTGACCCATGCGGATCGGGGATGAGCCTTCCAGACCACCACCGGGATCGGTATTGCCGGAACCTCATGGCGCAGGCGCTCGAGGAGGACATGGTCATCGTCACACGCGACGCGGCAATCGCCCGCTACGCCGTCCCGACGCTGCTCGCCGAGCACCCGGCGTCGAGGGGTCGCGTTCTGCTCCGCCTGGGCTGGCGCGTGCCACGGTGAACATCTGGTGACCCTCGTCGCCGTGGGTGATCCGGCCTTCGCCATCGCCCGTATACCTGGGCATCGTCGATCCCGGAGGTCTCCCGATG
>CAYTRV010000143.1:0-6057 GCA_964440285.1 uncultured Bifidobacteriaceae bacterium | reverse complement strand
GGGTGAGAGGACGTACACGCCGAGCCGGTGGAGGGCGAGGCGGGTCTCGGCCAGAGTCGCGGGCGGGCGGGGGAGATGACGCCAGGCGCCTAGCCAGCGCTTGGCGGCCCATTCCGACTGCTCCGGGTAGTCGCCGAGCCACCGCTCCCAGGTGAGGTCCGCTGCGGATGTGGGTCCGACGACGGGGAGTTCGCTGCCGGTCGGGTCGGTGGGGTCGTCGGCGAACCAGTCGTCGGTCACGGCCGGCGGCGACGGTTCGAGCACACGGGCGTCGAACCGACCTGCCAGGAGACGCTGGGCCTCGGCGCGGGGGTTTCGGGCGAGTTGGGCGCCAGGTGTGGCGTCGACGGGTTGGCTGGGCGTGGTCGTCATCTTCACGCTCCTGTTGTACTTCGGGAGGCGTCGGGCGTTACGCGTAACGGTTCCCTCCGCAACGTGACTGTAGACCATCGCCCGACGTGGAGGACAGCCGTGAAGCTCGCGAACAGCGCAACGACCGTCGAACGATGGTGGCCGTCGCGCTACGGCGCCGACGACGAGATCGGCTCGCTCAACGAGATCACCCCGCAGGCGGTGGTACGGGCCGCCACGCTCGTGCGCGACGGCAACGTCTTCGACCTGAGCCACGTGCTCGACGAGCACATCCCCGCGTTCCCCGGCCGGTCGTTCCGTCAGTTCCTGACGACCCCGGCGCACCAGCTCAACGCCCGCCGTCCCGACGCCGGCGACGCTGGCGGCTGGGGCCGCAACAACGTCAACTGGATCGTGGAGCAGGTGTCGGCCACGTCGCAGATGGGCACCCACATGGACTCGCTCAACCACCTGCAGATCGGCGACCGGCTGTACAACGGCCACCGCCTGGGTGAGGTGGTGGAGGAGTACGGCACGAACCGCCTCGGCATCGACGCCCTCCCGCAGATCGTCACGCGCGGGCTCATGCTCGACGTCGCGGCGGGCAGAGGGGTGGAACGCCTCGAGCCGGGCGAGGCGATCGGCCCGGACGATGCCGAGGCGGCGCTGGAGCGCCTCGGCCTTGAGGTGCTTCCGGGCGATGCGGTCCTGTTCCACACCGGCTGGGGGCGGTGGTGGTCGCTCGACAACGATACCTACGTCTCCGGCGAGCCGGGCCCGGGCATGGAGCTCGCCGACTGGCTCGTGCAGCGGCGGGTCTCGGTGACCGGCTGCGACACATGGAGCTACGGGCCGGTGCCGGCCGAGGATCCCGAGGAGCCGTTCGTCGTCCCCCAGACCCTCAACGTCAAGCACGGCGTGATCGTCCTCGAGAACCTGCGCCTGTCCGAGCTGGCCGGCGCCGGCGTCGGCGAGTTCATGTTCGTCGTGTCCCACCCCAAGCTGCGGGGCGCCACCGGCGCGTGGGTCGCGCCGCTCGCCCTCACCTAAGGAGACGGCCATGGCCGAGCATTACGACGTCATCGTTATCGGATCTGGCGCGGGGGGCGGCACGCTGACCCATGCGCTCGCTCCGACCGGCAAGCGCATCCTTCTGCTCGAGCGCGGCGGGTTCCTTCCACGCGAGAAGCAGAACTGGGATCCCCAGTCCATCTGGGCGGACCAGCGCTACCGCAACTCGGGCAAATGGCGCGACGCCGAAACCGGCGCCGAGTTCACCCCGAAGCAGCATTACTACGTGGGCGGCAACACCAAGGTGTACGGCGCGATCCTGTTCCGGTTCCGTGAACGGGACTTCGGAGAGATCCGCCACGTCGACGGCATCTCGCCGGCGTGGCCGATCGTCTACGACGATCTGGAGCCGTGGTACGCGCGGGCGGAGGAGCTCTACACCGTGCACGGTGAGCGGGGCACCGATCCCACGGAGCCGCCGGCGAGCGGGCCGTACCCCTATGCGGCGGTGAGCCACGAGCCGCGCATCGAGCGGCTGCGCGCGGACCTGGAGGGCGCCGGCCTGCGGCCGTTCCCGCTTCCGGTCGGGATCATGATCGACGAGGCACGCCCCGAGAAGAGCGCGTGCATCCGATGCGACACGTGCGACGGCTTCCCGTGCCTGGTCAACGCGAAGGCGGACGCGCAGGTGGTGTGCGTCGAGCCGGCGCTGCGCTACCCGAACGTCTCCCTCCTGACCCACGCCCGGGTGATGCGGCTCGAGACCGACGCGAGCGGCCGGTCGATCAGCACGGTGGCGGTGGAGCGCGAGGGGGCGAGGGAGGAGTACTCGGCCGACGTGGTCGTGGTCTCGGCGGGGGCGATCAACTCCGCGGCGCTCCTTCTGGGCTCCGCGAGCGACCGCCACCCGGATGGGCTGGCGAACAGTTCCGGGATGGTGGGCCGCAACCTGATGCTGCACAACAACTCGTCGCTCATCGCGATCTCGAAGGAGCCGAACCCCACGCGCTTCCAGAAGACGCTCGGCATCAACGACTTCTACTTCGACGGCGACGGCTGGGAGTACCCGCTCGGAGCGATGCAGATGCTCGGCCGGTCCGACCCTGTCACGATGCGCTTCGACGTGCCCGACGCCGACGACCCCGCCGAGCTGGCGCGCCACTCCCTCGATTTCTGGCTGACCACCGAGGACCTGCCGCTGCCGAGCAACCGGGTGACGCTCGGCGCGGACGGCGGCATCAACCTCGCCTACACCCCGACGAACCTCGAGGCGCACCGTCGGCTCAAGGAGAAGTTCATCTCGCTGCTTGGCGTGATGGGCTGCCACCAGCCTGTGCACGATCGCAACACGTACGTCGGCGGACGGCTCGGCATTTCGGGGGTGGCGCACCAGAACGGCACCATCCGCTTCGGCGATGACCCCGCCACCTCGGCCCTCGACGTCGACTGCAAGGCGCACGACCTCGACAACCTGTACGTCGCCGACGCCAGCTTCTTCGTATCGGCCACCGCCGTCAACCCGACGCTCACGATCATCGCGAACGCCCTGCGCGTCGCGGATCGAATCGCCGAGCGACTCGGAACGCCTCTACGGGCGACGGCCGGCGCCAACGCGTCGAGGGTGTGAACGACCTGTAGACGACGCCAGCGGGAGCCCTTCGCGGATCGGCGGCCACCTCCGGACGTGGGGGGTGGCCGCCGTTCCGGTGTCATGAGATCGGCCGTCGGTCCTGTACCGATGCACAAAGATCGCGCGGCGGCAGGCGCCTACCGCGGCGGCGAGGAGGCAGGGGCGCTGGCCGATGCCGGCGTGCCCTGCCTCGTGGTTCCCGGCGTGAGCAGCGCGGTGGCGGTGCCCGCGTCGGTGGGAATCCCGGTGACGCACCGCGGGCTGGCACGGACGGTCACGGTGGCGAGCGGACGCGACGATCCTGGCTCACGGCGGCGCAGGAACGGTGGCGGGCGCTCGCGGCGGTGCCGGGCACGTTGGTGTTGCTCATGGCGATGGGGAACCTCGACGGGATTGCCCGGGCGCTGATCGACGGCCGCCGTCCCGCGGATGAGCCGGCCGCCGCGATACACGGTGGAACCACTCGGGAGGAGCGGACGGTGCTCGCGACCCTGGCGACGCTGGCCGAGCGATGCCGGCAGGAGGGATTGGGGAACCCCGCGGTCGTGGTCGTCGGCCCGGTCGTCGCATTGCCGATGCGTACCCCAGGTGAGCTTCGTACCGAGCCGAGTTCGCGCTCGCCGCGGTGCCGCTCGGCGTCGGGACAACAGCCGAACGTCAGTCGAGCTGGGCTGCACCTCGTTAGCCCGCCGTGCTGCCCGGTCGCGACCGTGGCCAATGGGCCGCCGGTGCGTCTGCCAATTGGCCACCGCGAACGACCCGCTGCCGGGGACGTCGCGGGCCCTGCGGGGACGAGGCTTTGTCGCCGGTCAGCCCGGGCGGCAGGCGATCGCATGGCCACTCGGCCGTCGCAGCGGAGGCCAATTGGCCGATACCGGCAGACCGCGTTGCCGCTCGGGCCCGTGGCGGCGGTGGTCAGCGTGGGCGGCGGGCGACCGCGTACGTCTTGGTGAACGTGTACTCGAAGCCCCGCGGCCCGGCGGCGGCTTCCACCGCGGCGGTCACGCGCGCAACCATGGCGTCGGCGTCAGCGGCCGACATGATCTGGGTCCAGACGTGGCTTCCGACCGTCGTGATGCGCGCCATGTAGCGCTCCGGCGGGACGCGCCGTCGGCGGGTCTCCACCCACACGTCGATCGGCTCGAGACCTGCGACGACCAGTTGCTCCTCGACGTCGTCCGGGTAGACCTCGGCGGTGAAGAACACCTCGATCACCTGCGGCGGCACGGGCGGGGTGACGGTGCGGAGCACCTCGGTGTACTCGAAGTCGTGGCCGGGGCCGGGAGCGACGATGCCGAGCACTCCGCCGGGGGCGACCTTCCCGGCCATCGCCGCGATCGCCTCTGCCCGCCGCGGGAACCAGTGCAGCGCCATGCTCGCCAGGACGCAGTCGAAGGCGGCGTCCAGCGCAGGCATCGCGAGGACGTCGGCCACGTGAAGCTGCGCCTCCACCTCGGGCAGCACGGCGAGCTTCGCCCGCATCCGCTCGAGCATCTGAGCCGAGATGTCGACCCCGGTCACCTCGGCGGTCGCGAACCGCTCGACCATCGCGACGGTTGCGAAGCCCGTCCCGCAGCCAACGTCGAGGAGCGATCCGTAATCCCCGGGCGGGAGGGCGCGTACGAGCCGCTCGGCGGCCTCCCGGTTGTAGCGGGTGACGTCGTCGTACCGATCGGCATTCCGGTCGTATCGAGTGGCGATCTCCGCCGGATCGTTCACGGATTGCGTCGCCCGGCGCGCAGCATGTCGATGGCGCGTTGGGCCCGCCGCTGGCGCGTTGCCTCACGCTTCGCCTCGTTCACCCATGTGGCGTACTCGCGTCGGTGGGTGTATGCCAGCGTCGCGTAGATCTCCGCCGCGTCGGGGGCGTCGGCGAGGGCGGCCGCCAACTCGGCCGGGACCTCGACCATCCGTGGCTCGGTGTCGCGCTCCACCTGGACGGTGATCTCGTCGCCCGCCGAGATCCCCGCGGCGGCCCGGAACGCGCGGTTGAAGCCGACGAAGTCGCGTCCGCCGTAACGCGCCACCGTGGTGCGGACCGTCTCGCCGTTGACCGTCACCCGGACGGGCACTCGGATGCGCCCGAACGCGGCCTTCGGGTCGAACGGCAGCTCGACGACGTGACCGCTCCCCTTCACCAGAAGGACCGTCCGGAACGTGGGCATCATGGTCAGTTTATGTCGAATCGGGCCGGTGTGCGCGAGGAGCGCCCCCTCACCGTGACCAATCGATCCCGCCGATCCGGCGGAGATCTTGCCCGGTTGCGGTGGGTTGCGGGAGTAGTCCTCGCGGTGGGTGATCCCCGGGGGTGAGAAGTACGGCGTTGAGGCGTTCCGCCTCGTCGCGTGAGAGTCGCAGGCGGATCCGGTTGCGCCCGTCGATGCGGATGCGGGCCGGGACACGGTCCGCGAGCGCCCCTGGCGCGCGCAGGGCGAGCAGTCCGCCCGGGATGCGTGGGCGGATCCGACCCTCCACCCCGGTCGGCGTGGCCTTGAAGACGATCCTCGGGCGAAGCACGACGCCGAACACGGAGCAGCCGATCGGCTCGTCGAACTCGCCGCGCTCAGGCGCGCCGAAGCCGGGCCAGACGGCCCACATGTAGTAGCGGCCCTGGTGGAGCACCCGCGGCGGCACCGTGAGGTGGGTGTCGGTGGTCCACCCGCTCGCAACCCTCCGCGGGCCAAGGTGGATCTGGACGTTGTAGTGCGTCGCCCCCGGTTCGGGCTGCCAGCGGAGCGTGGGCGTCTGATCGGCCATCCACCTGCCGAGCGGCGGCATGAGCCGGGCGGCGGCGTCGCGCGTGGTCGGGGGCGCCTGCGCCGGGTCCACGGTGGGGATGACCTCGTCGAACGGGATGAGCTGGGCCGCGTCATCGCCCCAGAGGCCGCAGGAGCCGGGGTTCACGTTCTCGTCGCAGTCGGCGGTGAAGTCCGCGGGGTCGGCGACGGGTCCGGCGTCGCCGGGCCAGACGAGGTTCCAGAAGTTGGGGGCGAGCAGGTCGATGCCGTCGACGCCGTCGGTGAAGTCCGGGTCGACCGGGTTGGCCGGGTCTGCTGGGTTTGCCG
>CAYTRV010000142.1:0-6201 GCA_964440285.1 uncultured Bifidobacteriaceae bacterium | reverse complement strand
ACGTGATCGCGAACCCGATGCTGTGGTTCATCCAGCATTACCTCTGGGACCTCTCGAACGCCCCGGACGTGCGCCGCGAGGAGCTCGACGCCTGGGAGTACGGCTACGTCGCCGCGAACCACGCGTTCGCCGATGCGGTGCTCGCGGTGCTGCGGGAGCGCCCCACGTCGGTCGTGATGCTCCACGACTATCACCTGTACGTCGCGCCGAGCGTGATCCGCGCCGCCCGACCCGATACGTTCCTGCACTTCTTCGTGCACATCCCGTGGCCCCAGCCCGACGCGTGGCGCATCCTGCCCCCGCACATCCGCGAGTCCATCGTCCGGGGTCTCCTGGCAAACGACATCGTCGCGTTCCACACCCGGCGATATGCCCGGAACTTCCTGCTGACGTGCGAGGAGTTGCTCGACATTCCCGTCGACTACCGGCGGCGCATGGTGCGGTGGGACGGTCGGGAGGTCTGGATCCGTTCCTATCCCATCTCCATCAACGCGCCGCTCTTCACGCAGATGGCGCACGGACCCGAGGTCGCGGCCGAGGAGGAGCACGTGCTCCGCCGGCGCCGGAAGTACCTGGTCTGCCGGATCGACCGGACGGACCTCTCGAAGAACATCCTCCGGGGCTTCAAGGCCTTCGACCGGTTCCTCGACCAGCATCCCGAGTTCACCGAGGACATCACGTTCCTGGCGATGCTGCAGCCATCGCGGCAGGACGTCGACGAGTACGTGGAGTACATCCAGAAGATCCGCGACCTCGTGAGCCACATCAACACCAAGCACGGCAACACCGACTGGATGCCGATCGACCTGCGGTTCGAGAACAACCTCCCCCGGGCGGTGGCGATGTACAAGCATTACGACGCGCTGATGGTGAACCCCGTGTTCGACGGGATGAACCTCGTCGCGAAGGAGGCGCCGATCGTCAACGAGCGCGACGGGGTGTTGATCCTGTCCGAGAACACCGGCGCGCACGAGGAGGTGGGATCGTTTGCCCTGTCGGTCAACCCGTTCGACATCGAGGCACAGGCCGCGGCACTCTACGAGGCGCTGACGATGGACCCGGCCGAGCGCGCGAGCCGGGCGGACCAGATGCGTCGCATCGTCAACGAGAACGACGTCACCAAGTGGTTGGCGGCGCAGCAGGTCGACATCGAACGCAAACTCGAACGCTCCCGCGACAGGGCGATGAAGGAGGCCCGATGAGCGACCTGGCGGAGCGATCACACCTCGACGAGCACGGTCACGCCAGGATGGTGGGGGTCGGCCACAAGCCGCTGCAGCGGCGGGTCGCCCGGGCGGAGGCGCTCGTTCGGATGTCGACGGACGCGGCACGGGCGATCAGCGACGGGTCGCTCCCGAAGGGCGACGCCGGCGCCGTCGCGCGCGTCGCAGGGATCATGGCCGCGAAACGGACGCCCGAGCTGATCCCGCTGTGCCACCCGCTCCCCATCGAGCGAGCCGTGGTCGACGTCGTCGTCGACCCCGACGCGGGGCTCGTCACCGTCCAGACGACCGTCGAGACCTCCGCCAAGACGGGCGTGGAGATGGAGGCGCTCACCGGCGCGGCGCTCGCCGCGCTGGCGATCTACGACATGGTGAAGGGCGTCGATCGGGGCGTGTCCATCGAGTCGATACGGCTCCTGGAGAAAACGAAACGGGACCTGCCATCGGACTGAACGTCGCCATCGTCACCGTCTCGACCCGCGTGGCCGGCGGAGTCTACGCCGACCGCTGCGGTGAGATCCTGGACGCTGAGGTCGTGGGCGCCGGCCATCGAGTCGCCCGGCGCGAGGTCGTCCCCGACGGCGCGGAGAGGCTGACGGCGCTCCTGTGCGATCTCGCCGATGCGGGCGAGATCGACCTTATCGTGACCAGCGGCGGCACGGGCATCTCGCCCTCGGATCGCACCCCGGAGGCGACCGTCGCGGCCTGCGAGCGGCTCACGCCAGGCATCGCCGAAGCGATCAGGGCGACCTCGCTTGCCACCACCCTGCACGCGATGCTGTCGCGCGGCGCGGCGGGCGTACGGGGCCGGACGCTCATCGTGAACCTGCCGGGATCGCCCGGCGGGGCCCGGGACGGCTGGGCGACGATCGCGCCGGTCGTCGAGCACGCCGCGTCACAGCTCGGCGGGGGCGATCACCCGCGCTCGGAATAGACCTCAAGAACCCCGCGTCAGAGGCCGAAGCTGCCTCTGCGCCGCACAACGCACCGACACCGAACGAGGAGCTGCACACGATGCACCGCCGCCTGGCCTTCCTGTTGACTCCGCTCGTCCTGCTCAGCCTGATCGGAGCCGGATGCGGAGGCGGTGACGACAAGCCCGCCGCCACTTCCACAACCGCAACGTCGTCGGCGCCGAGCGGCGACGTCAAGACGATCCTGTCGTCGATCAAGGGTGTCGCCCAGCAGGGCCCGCAGAAGATCGCCCTGAACGTCGCCGTCAAGCTCGACGGCACCATCAAGGACCCCAACGTCGGGGCGCTGCTCGGCACCGGACCGATCACGCTCAGCCTCACCGGGCCGGTCGACGCGACCGGCAAGGCGGCCGACCTCTCCTTCGACCTCAAGGCCGGGAAGATCACCCTCGCCGGCGGTCTGCGCCTCGCCGGGGAGAGGGCGTTCCTCAAGCTCAACGACAAGTGGTACGAGCTGCCCGCGGACGCGCTGACGACGACGACGAGCGGGTCCACCGGAAGCGTCGACGTCACCAAGGCCCTGGCCGCCCTTGGCGACCTGAGCGCGTTGATCACGAACGGAGCCGTCGTCGGACCCGAGGTGATCGAGGGAATCGACACCGACCACGTGGCCGGCGATGTCAACACCGCCGAGCTCGTCAAGGCGATCGCACGGGTCGCGGCGACCGTGGACACGAGCTCGAGCCCCATCGACACGAAGCAGATCACCGAGGCGACCGCCAAGCTCGAGGAGTTCGTGAAGAACGCGAAGGTCGATCTCTGGGTCGGCAAGGCCGACAAGCAGGTGCACCGCTTCAAGCTGAGCCTGGATGCCGTGCTCGACGCCGAGACCAAGGCCTCGAGCGGACTCGACGGCGTCAACCTCGAACTGGCGGTCACCGCGACGCCAACCGATTCACCGAGCGTCGAGACCCCGCCCGGAGTGCTCCCGTTCTCGCAGCTCCAGACGGACATTGGCCCGATCATCCTCGCCGGGCTCGGCGGGGCGAGCACCCCGTAAGGATCCTGAGGTCGATCGGACGTGGGCGGCGCACCGCCGCCCACGTCCACACCCATCGGTGACGCCCGACCTGATCCCGTACGGCTGGTAACCGCTCGGGCAAAGTCAGGCGACCCATACATATTTCGGTAACCACCATTGCCGAAACAGTCAGGCCTCGTTATTCTTCGCGCGCCAACCTGAGAAGGAGCGTCCGGAAATCTCCACCCCGGTCATCGAGACAGTAGCCATGATCAGGCTTTCCGGCCTGTCCCGCGCCTTCGGCGACGTCAGCGCCGTTGACCGCGTCGAACTCGACGTCCGGAGTGGCGAGGTCGTCGCGCTCCTCGGCCCGAGCGGCTGTGGAAAGACCACGCTCCTGCGCCTCATCGCGGGCTTCGAGGTCCCCGACGCCGGGTCGATCGAGATCGCCGAGCGGACGGTTGCGCACCGAGGCACCTGGGTCGCTCCGGAGCACCGCGGCGTCGGCATGGTCTTTCAGGAGCACGCCCTGTTCCCCCACCTCACGGTGGAGCGCAACATCGGCTACGGCCTCTCCCGCAGCGGACGCTCAGAGCGCGTGCGCGAGCTCGTCGATCTGGTGGGCCTGACGGGACTCGAGCGCCGCTACCCGAACGAGCTCTCAGGCGGCCAGCAGCAACGTGTCGCGATCGCCCGCGCGCTTGCGCCACGACCCGCCCTCGTCCTGCTCGACGAGCCGTGGAGCAGCGTCGACCCGATCCTGCGTGAGTCCGTCCGGGACGAGCTCGTCCAGATCCTCCGGTTTGCCGGTGCCACCGTGGTGCTCGTCACGCACGACCGGGACGAGGCGTTCTCGCTCGCCGACCGGGTCGCGCTCATGCGCGACGGCACGATCGTCCAGTGCGACGCGCCGGAGGACCTGTACCTCAAGCCGTCGACCGCCTGGGCGGCGGAGTTCCTCGGGCCCGCGAACCTGCTCTCCGGCGAGTTCGACCCGGACGGTCAGGTTTCGACGCCTGTGGGCGCGTTCCCCACCGCCAAGCCGGCATGCCAGGGACTCGTGAGAGCGGTCGTTCGCCCGGAGCTCATCGAGCTGCAGATCGCAGGCGGCGGATCCGCTGAGGTCGTCGGCCGGGAGTTCCGCGGGCATGACGTGCTCTATCGCGTCCGCCTCGGCGACGGCACGACCGTCATCTCACAGCGACCCTCGAACGAGATCGTGCCGCTCGGCGCCAGGGTCACCGTCCATGTCCACGCGAGGGAGATACCCGTCTTTTGAGCCGGAGGATGCGCGTGGTCCTGGCCGCAGCGACGGCGCTCGCAATCGCTGCGGCGGTGCTCGCCGGTTGCGGGGGAGGGGCCAACGAGATCGTCGTCTACTCCGGTCGCGAGGAGGAAATCGTCGAGCCGTTGATCGCGGCCTTCGAGCAGTCCAGCGGAATCGACGTGAGGGTCCGCTACGGCGACAGCGCCGAGCTCGCGGCCACGATTGCGGAGGAGGGCGACGCCAGCCCGGCGGACGTGTTCTTCGCCCAGGACGCCGGCTCGCTCGGCGGCGTGTCGTCGCGGCTCGCGGTGCTGCCGCAGGTGACGCTGGCCAAGGTGCCGGCCCCGTTCCGCGATCCCGAGGGCCACTGGGTCGGGACCTCCGGACGGGTGCGGGTCGTGGCGTTCAACCCGGAGATGATCTCCGAGGACGCGCTCCCCGATCGGCTCCTCGACTACGCCGACCCGCGCTTCAAGGGGCGCATCGGGATCGCGCCGGCGAACGCATCGTTCCAGGCGTCCGTCACGGCGCTGCGGCTCGCGGTCGGCGACCCGCGCGCGCGGAAGTGGCTGGAGGACATCAAGGCGCTCGAACCCAAGAAGTACGAGCGGAACCTGCAGATCGCGGAGGCCGTGGCCCGCGGCGAGATCGCCCTCGGACTCGTCAACCACTACTACCTCTTCCTCGTCAAGGGCGAGACGCCCAACGCCCCGATCGCCAACCACTTCCTGGCTCCGGGCGACCCGGGTGGCCTGGTGAACGCCGCCGGAGTCGGGATCGTGACGACCAGCGACCACGCGGCCGAGGCGCAGGCCTTCATCGACTACCTCCTGTCTCGCGAGGGTCAGCTGTTCTACACCGAGCGGGCCGAGGAGGCCGAGTACCCGCTGGTCGCGGGCGTCGCCGCCCGCTCGGAGCTCCCGGCGCTCGCGACCCTGAAGGGTCCGGACGTGCCGCTCGACGCCCTCGGCCCGGAGCTCGAGCGAACCCTGAGGATGCTCGCCGAGGTCGGCCTGACGTAGTGGTCCCGCGCTTCGTGTCGCGCTGATGCGCCAACCGGGCGCGCCCCCCGGGTCGCAGCGCCTCCCGATCGGGCTGGTCACGATCGCGGCGATCGTCGTCGCCCTCGTGCTGGCGCCCCTCGGCTACCTCGCCATCCGGGCCGCGGGGGCGGGAGGCGACGCCTGGGGCATCCTCGGCCGAACCCACACCTGGCGACTCTTCGCCAACACGCTCGGGCTGGCGGGGGCGGTCGCGGCGGGATCGGTCATCGTCGGGGTACCGCTCGCCTGGCTCGTCGCGCGCACCGACCTGCCGCTGCGGCGGATGTGGTCAGTGGCGGCCGCGCTGCCGCTGGTCATCCCGAGCTACGTCGCGGCGCTCGCCCTGCTCGGCGCCTTCGGACCGCGCGGCCTGCTCCAAAGCCTGCTCGAGGCGCCCTTCGGCGTCGAGCGGCTGCCCGACATCGCCGGGTTCCCCGGGGCGCTCCTCGCCCTCGTCCTCTCCACGTTCCCGTTCGTGTTCCTGCTGAGCGCCTCGGCGCTCGCGAACGCCGACCCCGCCCTCGAGGAGGCCTCGCGGGCGCTCGGACGGGGCCCCGCCGCGACGTTCTGGCGCGTCACCGTCCCGATGCTCCGCCGGCCGGCGACGACCGGGGCGTTGATCGCCGCGCTGTACGCCATCTCCGACTTCGGCGCCGTGTCGCTTATGCAGTACGACGCCCTCACCCGGGCGGTCTACCTGCAATACCGAGCCTCGTTCGACCGTGCGCCGGCG
>CAYTRV010000141.1:0-6269 GCA_964440285.1 uncultured Bifidobacteriaceae bacterium | reverse complement strand
GACCGGTGCCCCGCCAGCCGAGCTCAACGCGTTCGTCCGGCTGCTCCCCGTCTCGATCAGCCGGGTGCTCGCACCGGTCATCGAGCCGGTCATCGCCGCGTAGACCAAGGGCTACCCCGCGACGATGAGGCCGACGCCGGCGAGGGCGGCGGCGACGCCGGCCGTCTGCCCGCCCGACAGCCGCTCGTGGAGCACGATCTGTGCGAGCACGACGGTTGCGACCGGGTAGAGACCGGCCAGGACCGACGCGATGGCGAGTGGCCCCGCAGCCGCCGCGGCGGCGAAGGCAATGTTCGCGACGACGTCGAGCACACCCGACCCCACCACGAACGGCCCCAGGCCGCGCCCCACCCGCAGGGACACCCCGAAGCCGAGACAGATGGCGAGGAGGAGCGGGACGCTCGCCGTGCGGGTGGCGAAGGCCGCCCAGAGCACGCTCGTCTCGGCCGCCGGCGTGATCAATACGAAGAACAGGCCGAACCCCACCGCCGCGAGCACGGCCATTCCAAGCCCCCGACGCGTGGCGCGACCGGGGGCGCGGCTGGCGACGACCGCCCCGACCAGCGCCACGAACGCCCCGACGAGCGCGAGCCGGCCGGGCCGCTCACCCTGCAGGAGCCCGACCGCCACCGGGATGCCGGCGCCGAGCGCTGACACCGGCGCCACGAGGCTGATCGTTCCGACTGCAAGGGCGCGGTAGAACGCGAACACGCCGAGGCCGCCGCAGACGCCTCCCAGCGCGCCGAGCCCGAGGTCCGACCACGCCGGCAGCGAGGGCCGGGTCGCCACGAGGCACGCTGCGACGACCAGGATCCCGATGATCTGCGAAACCGCGGCGACGGCGGCGGCGCTCATCCGGCGGCTCGCGAAGCCACCGAAGAAGTCCGCGAAGCCCCAGGAGACCCCCGCGGCCAACCCGAGCAAGATCGTCGTCACCGTGTCTCGTCCCGGGGCGGCCTCATCGGGCGGCTACCGTACACGGCCGTGGCGTTTCCCTATGGCATCGCCTACGCGGTGCTCTGCCTGCTGCAGGGCGCCCTCGTCGCGCCCGCGTGGCGGCGGCCGTTCCGGCTCGGGCACTCGCGCCTGGTGGGGGTGGCGGTGCCGATCGTGGTGTTCCTCATCGGCCTGGCGGCGACGCGGGGCGCCGACTGGAGCACGAGCGCCGTGGCGCACCTCGCGACGTTCGCCACCCCCCTCGTCGCCGCGGCGGTCGGCTTCGTGTGGGGCTGGCGTCTGCCGTGGGCGTACGCCACGCTCGCCCCCGCGGCGTGGATCGTCGCATGGCGGACCGACGGCCTCGCCGCCGAGATCGCCGGGGTCGCGCTGATCGCCGCGGCGTGCTTGACCCTTGCGGCACTGATCCGGGCGTTCACGCCGGCCTGGGCGCTCGCCGCCGGACTCGTGGTGCTTGCGATCGTCGACGCGACCCTGGTCTTCGCCGACCAGGTGCACCCGGGAACGCAGGCCCTCCACGCGATCGTGCCGGTCGAGGCAGGCGGGCGCCCCCTGCCGGCCCTTCAGGACGCGACGCTCGACACGGCACTCTTCGGCTGGCTCGACATCCTCGCTCCAGCGCTCTGCGCCGCCCTCCTCGTGGGCCTTGCCCGAACGCGCCTGCTGGCGGCGCTCCTCACCGCGGTCGGGTCGCTCGCCTTCGGGCTGATCCTCGCCGTCACCGACCAGGTCCCGGGGACCGTGCCCCCGCTCATCGCGGTGGCCGTCTGGTTCGTCGCGCAAGGGTCGCGCGGACCGCTTCTCCTTCGGGGCACCCGACACCCCGGGTAGGGTCACCCGCATGCGACTCTCGACAGCGATCAGGGCCGTCGTCGTCGTCGCGCTGGCGCTCTCGGCCGCCGCCCCGGCGATGGGGGCGCGGCTCGTCGAGGTGGCGGGAGGCTTCGACGACGCCCTCTTCGTCGCCGCGCCCGCAGGCGACGACCGCCTGTTCGTCGTGGAGCAGAGCGGGAAGATCCGCATCATCCGTCCGAACGGGACGGTGGCCCCGGAGCCGTTCCTCGACGTCTCCGGGCTCATCTCGAGGGGCGGCGAGCAGGGGCTCCTGGGGCTCGCGTTCCATCCGCGCTACGCGAGCAATGGCCGGCTCTTCGTGAACTACACGAACCGGTCGGGCAACACGGTCATCGCCGAGCTCCGGGCTTCCGCGAACCCGAACGTCGCGAATCCGGCGAGCCGGCGGCGGCTCATGCTTATCGCCCAGCCGTTCTCGAACCACAACGGCGGGATGGTGACGTTCGGGCCGGACGGGTACCTCTACATCGGGATGGGCGACGGCGGCAGCGGCGGCGACCCCGGCAACCGGGCCCAGAGCCTGCGAACCCCGCTCGGCAAGCTGCTGCGCATCGACGTCGACGGGCGCACCGCAGCCCGCCCGTACCGCATCCCGATCACGAACCCGTTCCGTGGGCGGGCCGGCGTGCCGCCGGAGATCTTCGCGCTCGGCCTTCGCAACCCGTGGCGGTTCTCGTTCGACCGGACCCGCGGCGACCTCTGGATCGGCGACGTCGGGCAGAACAGCCTCGAGGAGATCGACTTCGTGACCCTGGCCCGCGCGCGCGGCGCGAACTTCGGGTGGAAGCGCTTCGAAGGACGCAGCCGGTTCTCCAACGTCGGCTTGTCGGCGGGCCGTCTCATCCAACCGGTCGCGCAGTACAGCCACAGTCAGGGCTGCTCGGTGACGGGTGGGTACGTCTACCGCGGGCCGAGCATCCCCGGGCTCGACGGGCGGTACATCTACAGCGACTACTGCAGCTCGGAGATCTGGTCGCTGCGGGCAGGTCCCTCGCCGGGCGGGCTCCGAAGGATCACCGGGAGCCTGGGCATCCGGCTTCCGCAGGCCGGCGTGCGCGGCTTCGGCGAAGGCTCCGAAGGGCGGCTGTACGTCGCCACCGGCGGCACCGTCTGGCGGTTCGCCCCGTAGCGGGCGACCGACCGCTACCAGCCCCAGGTTCCCGGCGGGCCCTTGAACGGGCCCACGACGTCCGGCGTGATCCATCCCCCGTAGAACGCGCCCGGCTGCGGGGTGACGATCTCGTCGTCGACGAGGCAGCGGTCCATCGGGCTCGCGTAGAACGACACGAAGCCGGCAAGCGGCGCGAACGCCGGCGTCGGCGCGAGATACGCCCATGCGGCGTTGGGCGCCTCGGCGTCCCCGACGCGGACCGTGAAGTACGCCGCTCGTCCCTTCCATTCGCACACCGACCCGCCGTCCGCGGCGATCAGCACCCCCGGGCGAACGTCGGAGGGCGGGATGTAGTAGCTGGGCGGAAGGCTGGTCTCGAGCACGCGCCAGGCCCGGGTGGTGTCGACGATCGTCTCGCCCGCGAAGACGACGCGGATGCGCCGGCCGGTTCGCTCGAGCCGCGGCGGGCGGGGATAGTCCCACACCGACTCCTGCCCGGGGCCGGGCCGCTCACGGCGCATCGGCTGCCTCCTCGTACCCGGCCAGCAGGAAGCTCACGATGCCGCGCATGCGCTCGAGATCGCCCGTCTCGGCGGCGTCGGCCAGCTCCCGCAGCACCTCCGGCGGGCCGGACATGAGCGCCTCCGAACCCGCCGACGCCCATCGGTACAGGGCGAAATGCACGACGTCGCCGACAGGGATGCCGAGGTTCTCGGCGAGGCGCGTGAAGGTGGGCATGGGGTCGGCCAGGAGGCTCGCCGCCACTGCGTCACGGAACCGTCCGCGGGGGTCGAACGTCTCGGGGTCGGTCACGTCTTACAAGGTAGCCTGCGCGGACGATGAGTGAGACGGAGCTGCGCCCCTCCGAGGGGTGGGGGGTCATCCACCTGTTCCTCCGCGCCCGGCGGGGTGAGCCGGCGACGGCCGCGCTCGACGCGATCGCCCGGTTCGCCGCGGTGGAGCCCAACCAGGTGATCGCCTCATCGGTGCTGGGCGGCCGAGCCGATGTCGCGCTGATGTGCCTCTCTCCGGACCTGGACGCACTCGACCGGCTCGTCAAGGACGTCCTGGCCGGACCACTGGAGCGGCTCGACTCGTTCGTGTCGTTCACCGAGCACAGCGAGTACACGACCACCGAGGATGAGGAGCGCGACCGGTTAGAGGCCGCCGGCGAGGCCGACGTGGAGGCCGCGCTCGCAACCTGGCGTGAGCGGATGGACCACTACAAGGACGCGCGCCTCCACCCGCGCCTTCCCCGGAAGCGGTTCATCTGCTTCTACCCGATGTCGAAGAGCCGGATCCCGGGCGCCAACTGGTTCGACCTGAGCTTCGACGAGCGCAAGACGCTCATGCGCGGCCACGCGACGACCGGGCGCACCTACGCCGGCCGGGTCCTGCAGCTCATCACCGGCGCCACCGGGCTCGACGACTGGGAGTGGGGGGTGACCCTCCTGGCCGACGACCCGGCCGCGGTGAAGGAGATCGTCTACGAGATGCGGTTCGACGCGGCCAGCGCAAAGTACGCCCTGTTCGGCCCGTTCTGGGTGGGCCTCGTCATGGAGCCGCGCGTCGCCTTCGAGCGCGCGGGGCTTGGCGTGGACGCCTAGGTCCGGTTCAGCCGTAGAACAGCGATTCCGGCGTGGTGAGCAACTCGGGCGCTGGCTTGCGGCTCGAAAACCTCAGCTAGGCGATCGTGCGCTCCACGGGTACCTGAGCTCCGGCGAACTCGAGGACCGGACAGTGCTCGTCGACCGCCCGGGCCAGCTCCTTGTAGCGCTCGGGCGGCTCCGGGCCGTCGAGCCTGACCCGCAGGCGAAGCGCCGAGAACCCCGGGCTGATCGCGTCGTCGACGCCGAGCAAGCCGCGGAGGTCGATGTCGCCGTCGGCCTCCACCGCGACGGTGTCGAGCGCCATACCGAGCTTCATCGCCCACATGCGATAGGTGATCGCCTGGCAGGTGGTGAGCGAGGCAAGCAGCAGCTCGACCGGGCTCGGGCCCTCGTCGGTCCCGCCGAGCCCTCTGGGCTCGTCGACGGTCAGGTGGTGCCTGCGGATGTCGACCTCGACCTTGAGGCCGGCGGCGAGCTCCACCCCGACCGTGAGCGTGCGCTGCGCGGCCTCGGGGGTGCTGAACCGCTCCGCGATCGCGTCCATCGCGTCCTGGGCCTCCTGGATCGCACTGCTCATCGCGTCCTTTCGCTCGACTGGGAGCGTCGAAGCTACCAGCCGTCCGGCCCCGATCAAGCGCGTCTCCGTGCACCGCCCGGCCCTGCGTATGCTGAGACACGTCAGGAATCCACCCGACGACGGAGGACCAACTTGCGGGGCGTGACGTTCCATGGCACCGGCGACATCCGGGTCACCGAGGTTCCCGATCCCACCATCCTCGAGCCGACCGACGCCATCGTGCGGGTCACGCTCGCGGGGATCTGCGGGTCGGACCTCCACATCTTCAACGCCGGCACCGCGTTCGGATTCCTGGAGGGGCAGCGCATCGGGCACGAGTTTATCGGCACCGTGGAGGCCGTCGGCGCGAACGTGACCGGATTCGCGCCCGGCGACCGTGTGCTGTCGTCGTGCAGCGTGGCCGACGGCACGTGCGTGTACTGCCAGGAGAACCTCGCGTCATCGTGCGAGCGGTGGTCGATGTTCGGGTGGGCGGCGCGAGTGTGGCGGCACGGCGAGGACGTGCAGGGCGGACAGTCGCAGTACGTGCGGGTGCCGCTCGCCGACGGAACCCTGCAGCCCATGCCGGAATCGCTCGCCGGGCCCGAGCACCAGGCGACGCTGCTGCCGCTGGTCGACGTGATGTCGACCGCGTGGCACGGACTCGTGCGCGCCGGCGCCGAGCCCGGGAACAACGTCGTGGTGATCGGCGACGGCGCCGTCGGCCTGTCGGCCGTGCACGGCGCCTCGGCGATGGGCGCCGCGAATATCGTCTGCACCGGACACCACCCCGACCGGCTCGCCCTGGCGACACGACTGGGCGCGACCGAGGTCATCGCGTCACGCGACAACGATGAGATCAAGGAGCGCGTGCACGAGATGACGGACGGCCAGGGCGCCCACGTGATCGTCGACTCGATCTCCAGCAAGGAGTCGATGACGACGGCCCACGCCGCGGTGCGGGCGGGCGGGTCGATCGCCTGCCTGGGCATGGACCACTTCATGGGGAAGACACCGGAGGTGAACTGGTTCGACCAGTTCACCCGGAACATCACGATCACCGGCGGGCTCGTGCCTGGCAAGGCGTACATGCCCCGGCTGCTGGAGCTCGTGGAGGCCGGCCGCATGGACCCGAGCCCGATGCTCACGCACCGCCTCCCGCTCGCCGAGGGCGCCGACG
>CAYTRV010000140.1:0-6286 GCA_964440285.1 uncultured Bifidobacteriaceae bacterium | reverse complement strand
GGGTGTACATCCCTCCAGAATGTCGGTGGCTCCAGAAACGGTGAACGCCAACGTCACGCTTCCCGCGTACCAGCGGGCGCAGCCAGGCGGGCCTGGCGAACAAGTGGCTGTCACAGAGGGCTCGGCGCTGGCGTTCGTTGCACCGAGCGCCACGAACGCACCGAGGGCCACCGCCAACAAGAGGGTCCGCCGACGCAGCGTCACCGCAGCGCGACTTCCTGCCGTAGACGGCGGACGAGGCCCAGTAACCCGAGGCTCGCGAGCGTCAGGGTCCCGAGAGCGAGGGCCGCACCGAGTATGAGAGTGTCGTCCCGGGAGGACCTGGCCGACGCGACCGCGCGGGTGGCGGGCGCGATGGTCGGCAGCACCTCGTTCCGCACCGCGGACTTCGCCGGGGTGACGTTGGTGCGAGTCGGAGTGCCCTTGGTGTCGGACTGGGTACGCGGTGCCGCGTTCGATCGGGTCGTCGTTTTCGGCGCACCCGTCGACGTCGTCGAGGATTGCGTCGACGGCTGCGTGTGGCTGCGAGGCGCCGGCGTGCCAGCCGCGTCCGGTCGCGGCGAGATCTGCGTGACCGGTCCGGGGTCGGGCGCGGGCGACACGGCGAGGGCGCCGCCGGTCAGTCCCGCCGCGGCGGTCGCGACGAGCGCGGCCAGAAACGGGATCCGACAGGGCCAGCGCGTCGAGGACTTCTCCATTTCCTCACAGTAAAATGCTGCTGAGAGCGGGAATCGCTCCCGGAACGTAGCGGGAGATGCGTGCGCCCGCAATGGGGCGCACGCATCCTCTCCGGAACAACGATCAGTCGGTCAGACGGCACCTCCTTGCCGCTGCTCCGCGGACTGCTCCAACTCGTTGCCGTTCAGGGCGAGCGACTTGGCAAGCGAGCCGTTCAACTGCTCCAACGATCCACCCATTCCGGCGCTGAACTCCCGGACCGGTGCGTTGGTGTTGTACGGAGCGATCTGCTTCGAGTCGGCCGACGAGTCGGCGTCCTGGTCGTTGTCGGCGAACTGGCCGATCGCCTGGATGCCGGTGCCGCCGTGGCAGCACTTGTCGCCGTTGGCGTACGCGGCGCGGGCCGGGGCGGGAGTGCAGCACGCGCCGCCGGCCTGCGTCTGCGTGGCCGTCTGGTCGGTGTCGTTGTGGTTCGCCGCGAGCGATGCCGCGAGCGAGGCGTTGGTCTGCTCGACCTCGCCGTCGTCGCCGCGGCTCTTGATGCGAACCGGGGTGTTGGTGTTGGACGGGTGGTACTGGGTGGAGGTCGCCGACGAGTCGGCGTCCTGGTCGCTGTCGGCCTTCTGGCCGATCGCCTGGACACCGGTGGCGTAGCCGCCGCCGCCCTGCGACTGGGTTGCCTCCTGCTCGGTCTCGTTGGCGTTGAGGGCCGCTGAGAGCGCGATGGAGGTGTTGGTCTGCTCGACCTTGCCGGCGTCGCCGGGGCTTCCGATCCGGACGGGCGTGTTGGTGTTGCTCGCCCCCGTCTGGGTGGAGTCGGCCGACGAGTCGGCGTCCTGCTCGCTCTCGGCCTTCTGGCCGATCGCCTGGGTTCCGGCCGCCGAGCCCTGGCAGCACTCGCCGCCGGCCTGCGTCTGCGTGGCCGACTGGTCGGTGTCGTTGGCGTTCAGCGCCGCCGAAGCTGCCGCGGAGCTGTTCGTCTGGGTGACGTCGCCGTCGTCGCCTTCGCTCCCGATTCGAACGGAGATGTTCGAGTTCTTCGGGTGCTTCTGCGCCGACGTGGCCGTGGAGCTGGCGTCCTGGGTGTTGTCGGCTTTCTGACCGACGGCCTGTGTGCCGCCGGTCGCGCAGCAGGCGCCGCCGCCTTGCTGCTGGTTCGCCGTCTGGTCGGTGTCGTTGCGGTTCGCCGCGGCGGACTTGGCCGCCGAGCTGTTGGTCTGCTCGACGGCGCCGGCGTTGCCGGGGCTGTCGATGCGAACCGAGATGTTGGAGTTGGACGGACGTGTCTGGGTCGATGTGGCATGCGAATCCGCGGTCTGCGTGCTGTCGGCTTCCTGACCCACGGCCTGGCCTCCGCCCGCCCCGCCGGCCTGCTGCTGCTGGGCCGACTGGTCGGTTTCGTTGGCGTTGGCGGCGGCTGCCGCCGCGACCGAGCTGTTGGTCTGGGTCACCGCACCGGCGTCGCCGGGGCTGAAGATGCGCACATCGATGTTCTGGTTGCTTGGGTTCTCCTGGGTCGACGTCGCGGCGGAGCTCGCCGTCTGGCTGCTGTCCGCCGCCTGGCCGACGACCTGCTGGTCGGCGCCCATGGCGACCCCCGTTCCACCCAGAATCAGGAGGAACAGGCCCATTACCAGCACAATCATCTTGCGCTGCATGGTGTCTCCTTACACGGTTTCAGCTGATACCGGGCGATACCGCCCGGCGGGACATTGGGTCCGCGCCGGGGCTATCCGGGTCGGTCACGCCGAGCGGAGACATCGGGAAGACGGCGGGCGGCCGCCGCCTTCAACGGAATCAGAAGATGTGGCACGAAGAGGACGAGTACTGCGAAGAGCGCTGCGGCACCGAGGCCGATACCGCCCGATCCGGAACCCCCGGCGCCCGCCGCGGCGGCTGCCGCGACCGAGGCTGTCAGGCCGGAGGGGAACAGGGCGCCGATCGGCGAGTCGGCGACGCGGGCGGCGGCGGGAGCCGTATCGGCTCCCGAATCGGCTCCGCCGCGCCCGCGCGCTGTGGACGACGAGCCGAGCGTCGCCCACACCTTGCGGAAGTCATCGGACCGCTCGCGCGTTGCGAGCGGGCGACGGGTCGCCCGTCGCGTGGTCGGCGCTCCCGCCCACTGCCCCGCTGATGGTTCGATCGCGTATGCGTCACCGGACGCACCGGCGAGTAGGTCGATCGCCCAGAGCGGCGGCAGATCCGGGCTCAGGGGATCGACCGGCGCGTTGAATCCCGGCACCCGCGGAAGCTGTGGCGCACACCGCCAGATCCAGGTCCAGGCCCAGGTCGAGCCGGCCACGGTCGACGACGGCGTCGCGGGGGCCGCGCCGGGCGCGCATCCGGCCGTGGCCGACTCCCAGGTCCAGTTCCACACCCACGTCGTGGGAACGGTGGGGCCGGCGACCGCCGGCGCGGGGTTCGCGCCGCCGCCCGTGGAGACGCCGTCCTGCGCCGTGGGGGTCGTCGCCACCGACACCGCCTCGCCGCCGGCCACGTTGGTCTGCGTGACGGGCCCGTCGTTGCCGGGGCTGAAGATCCTGACGCTGACGTTCACGTTGCTCGGGGCGGCCTGCGCCGCGGCGGCGATCGCGTCGGCGGCCGGGGCAGCGCCGGCTTCCTGCCCATCGGGAGTCGCGAACGCGGCGGGGGCGGGTGCGCCACCTTGCGGGAGGTTGGCGCTCGCCGGCCCCGCCGCCGGTACGGCCGCGTCGGTCGCCCCCGACGCAACCGCTTGTGAGGACTCGGGCTCCTCGGGAGGCAAATTTACGACATGAGATACGGCATCTGCGGGAGTTGCAACCGGTATAGATTGCATATCACCGCCAACGCTATTGATACTACTTTCCGGCGATACGGCGGGAGGGGCCGTCGGCGCGCCGGCCGGCGGCGTCGGAGCGTGCGACACCGGGGCGGCTGCGTCAGCGACGGCGGTTGCGGTGCCTGCCGCGACATCGGCGACCTCGGCCATCTGCGGAGCGGGCGCGATCCCGGATCCGTCGTGATACTGCTCTGATATCGCTTCTATGACGGGCGTCTCGAGAACTTCGGCCCGGGCGGGACCCGGGAGGACAACCAGCGCTGACAGCGCCATCGCCGCGCCGAAGACGACGAACGACCGCCCTGGGCGGGATGGCGACGTCTCGGCTGGGTGTCGGCTGATGGCGGTCACGTGAACTGGCCCTCTGGCCCATCTGGGGCTTGCGCGTCAAATGTATTGACTTCACTTGGGCGCGCACTGTATTAACTACCCACCGTCAACTCATGTCATACAAAGTGATGTGAGATCAACATGCGCTCGAGGAGAGGATCGGGATGATGGGGACGGGGGAGATGGCGGAGCGCGAGCGGCTCATCGAGCGGCATCTCCCGCTGGTGCGCAGGCTGGCGCGGCGCTTCGCCCACCGGGGCGTGGAACTGGAGGACCTCGTGCAGGTCGGGTCCATCGGCCTCATCAACGCAGTCGACCGGTTCGACCGTGCCCGCGGGTGCAGCTTCGGGGCGTACGCGGTGCCCAGCATCGTCGGCGAGATCAAACGGCATCTGCGTGACACCGCGGGCATCATCCGCCTCCCGCGGCGGATCCAGGAGGAGCGGGAAGAGGTGCGCCGCGCCGATGGGGAGCTCACGGGGCTCCTCGGGCGGTCGCCGACCACCGCGGAACTCGCCGTACGGGTCGGGTCGACGTTCGAGGACGTCGAGCGGGCGCTCGCATCGGACAACGCCCGCACACCGTGCTCCCTCCTCGATGGCGAAGTGGGCGCCGGCGGATGGGACTTCCGGGAGTCGAGCGAGGCGCGCGTCGCCGTCGGCGTCGCCCTTCGAACGCTGAGCGAGCGGGAACGTCGCGTGCTGGAGCGGAGGTTCTTCGACGACCTGAGCCAGGAGGACATCGCCGGCGAGATCGGGATCTCGCAGGTTCACGTGTCGCGGACGATCCGCTCCGCCCTCGAGCGGCTCCGGGTCGAACTCGACGATCGAATAGTTGTGCCGCAGCGCCGTGCGCCGTAGGGTCGCGCCTGATGGCGACCCGCGAACGCACCGCGGCGGATCAGTACCTCGAGATGCCGTATGAGATCTCGCTCGTCCGGCGAGAGGACGAGCACGGGCCTGCCTGGGTCGCCCAGGTCGAGGAGATCCCCGGCTGCGAGGCGCGCGGGCGCACCGAGGAGGAGGCGCTGGCGGAGGTCCGCGAGTTGATGGCCTCCTGGATCGCCGATGCCCTCGCGAACGGCCGGCAGGTTCCGGCACCCAGGGCCGCGGCCACGCACAGCGGACGGCTGCTGGTTCGGATGCCCCCGACCCTCCACGCCGACCTCGCACGCCTGGCCGATCGGGAGAAGGTCAGCCTCAACACCCTGATCGTCGGGATCCTGAGCGGCGCGATCACATGGCGCCAGGCTGGGGAGCGCGGGGGGTCACCGGCCGCGCCGAGCGTCAACGGCGATGGCGAGTCTGCTGCGATCCCTGCTCGGACGCCGACCGCGGTCCGGCGGGAACGCCTGCTCTCGGTTGCGCTCACGGCGAACCTGGTGATCGTGGTCATCGCCGGGCTTCTGGCGATCGGCCTGCTGATCGCCCTGCTGGTCGCGTAGCTTCGCCCGCCCTCAAGCTCCGTTGATGAGCGCGCGGGGCGAAACCTCGTCCGGGTCGCTTGCAAACACCCCGAGAGAATCCTGGAGCGCTCCGCTCTCCGGTGCCTCGCCTACAGCGCGCGCATCCGGTTGTTACGGGCGTTGTGCTCGACCTCCGCAAGGCCGAGCGCCTCGAGGATCGGCGGGACGTAGTTGCCGAACCGGCCTCGGAGGCCCTTCTTCAGCCCGTACCACCCACCGACCGGGTTATCCGCGGAGCGCCCCCACGCCTCGACGGTGCCGTCCGCCGCCGGCTTCTGCTCGTCGGCGTTGCCGAGCGGCATCCAGTCTCCGTGCTCCTTCAGCATGGCATGCAGGTCGCTGATGGCGCTGAGGTGATAACGCACCTCGGTCTTCCCGACCTGTACGACCACCGCAGGCGGATCGGCGCGCTCGTCACGGTACGCCTCGAACTCGGATCCCCCGGGAGGGGTGGTCAGCATCCAAGGGTCGTCGGGCGTACCCGACCCTGTGAACGAAGGTGGCATGAACTGCTCCGCGTCAGCGTGTCTGTGACTACTACGTTACCGTAGGTTCCGGTTGATCGCCGAGAACGCGTCGTCTTCTACTGGGTCGATGATCGCACCACTCGCCCTCAGGTCGTCCGCGACTCCAGCAGCTGCTTGAGCAGCGCCAGATCTTTGGTGTTGGCTCGCCGCATGGCGCGCGCCATGAGCGGAGCGACCAGCTTCGAGAACCCCGACGGCGTGCCGCGGTTGCGCAGCGTCATGTGGGTGCCGCCGCCGGCTATCGGCTGCCATGTGTACGTGGTCTCCATCGGGAACGGCCCCTCGGTGGTTCGCATCACCAGGCGCTCGCCGGGGACGAGGTCGGCCACCTCGTACGTGTAGGCCATCCTCCTCCCAAGGAACTGGGCGACGAACGCGATCCTGGAGCCGACGGCGAGCGGGGGAGGGGTCTTCCACTCGGCCGCCGTGATGTTGACGTACCAGCGGGGTGCATTGGCCGGGTCT
>CAYTRV010000139.1:0-6341 GCA_964440285.1 uncultured Bifidobacteriaceae bacterium | reverse complement strand
CTCCGCGGTCCACGCACGGGGCGGCGTCGAGGCCGTCGCGCTCACCGAGATCCTGCGCCCGCCCTACGTGGTACCAGAGACGAAGGACCTCGCCGCGCTCCTCGCCGACTTCCGCCGCACGAAGCAGCACATGGCGATCGTCGTGGACGAGTACGGCGCGACGCAGGGCATCGTGACGCTCGAGGACCTGCTCGAGGAGATCGTCGGTGAGATCGAGGACGAGTTCGACCTGCCGGACGAGCGCGTCGAGCGGGTCGACGATCACCGCATCCGCGTCGCCGGGACGTTCCCGATCGACGACTTCAACGAGCAGTTCGACACCACGCTCGAGCGCGAGGACTTCAACACGATGGCTGGGCTGGTGTTCGGCGCGCTGGGCCGCCAAGCGAAGGTCGGCGACATCGTCGAGGTCGGCGGGCTGCGCCTCACGGTGCTCGGCATCGAGGGGTCGCGGATCCTGCGCCTCGAGGTCGACGGCATCGAGCCGGAGGCGAAGGCCGAGGAGGTCGAACGCACCTCCTGATGTGTGCTCGGTCACCGTCCGGAGGGTCGGGGTGACGGGATGCTGAGCCGCGCGCTGAGACTGCTGGACGAACGTCGCGCCGACGGGCGGCCGCTGCGGGTCGGGCTGATCGGCGCCGGCACGTTCGGGACGATGACGCTGTCGCAGCTCAACCGGCTTGCGGGTGTCGAGATCGCGGGGGTCGCCGACCTCGACACCCGGCGAGCCCAGGCGGCGCTGGCGCGGGCAGGCGTGGGGTCGGGCCCGATGATCACCGACAGCGCGTCGGAGATCCTCGCGCTCGAGGGGCTCGACGTCGCGGTCGAGGCCACAGGCGCGCCCTCGTCGGGGGTCGACCATGCGTTGGCCGCGATCGAGCAGGGCCGCCACGTGGTGATGGTGAACGTGGAGGCCGATGTCCTCGCCGGGCCGATGCTTGCGGAGCGCGCCCGCCGGGCCGGCGTGGTCTACAGCCTCGCCTACGGCGATCAGCCGGCCCTCATCTGCGAGCTGGTCGATTGGGCTCGGGCCGCCGGCTTCGAGGTCGTCTGCGCGGGGAAGGGCACCAAGTACCTGCCGGGCTATCCCGGGGTGACGCCGGACACCGTCTGGGGCCACTACGGGATGTCACCGGAGCAGGTCGCCGCCGGAGGGTACAACGCCCGAATGTTCACGTCGTTCCTCGACGGCACCAAGTCGGCGATCGAGATGGCGGCCGTGTGCAACGCCACCGGCCTCCTGCCGCAGGAGGGCGGGCTGCGCTTCCCGCCGTGCGCGGCCGGTCGGCTCGCCCAGGTCGTGGTTCCCCAGGACGCCGGCGGGGTGCTGACCCGGAGCGGGACGGTGGAGGTCGTCTCGAGCGTCGAGCGCGACGGCACGCCGGTCGGCGACGATCTTCGCTGGGGGGTGTACGTGACCTTCGCCGCCGGCAGCGACTACGTGGCGCAGTGCTTCCGCGACTACGGTCTTCGCACCGATGCGTCCGGTCGGTACGCGGCGCTGCACCGCCCCTACCACCTGATCGGGCTCGAGACGTCCGTGAGCGTGCTGTCGGCCGGGCTGCTCGGAGAGCCCACGGGCTCACCCTCGGGTTTCCGTGCCGACGTTTGCGCCGTCGCGAAGCGCGACCTCGCCGCCGGCGAGACGCTGGACGGGGACGGCGGGTTCACCGTCGTCGGCCGGCTGCTGGCGGCGGCCGACTCGGTCGCGGCGAGAGCGTTGCCCATCGGGCTCGCTCACGGCGTCCGCGTGCTGCGACCGGTCGCGGCGGGCGCGGTCGTCACCCTCCACGACGTGGACCCGCTGCCGGCGTCGCCTGCGCTGGAGATGCGCTCGCCCTCGCAGGCCTCCTAGAAAACGAGGATCAGGGCGTCCGTGGGGGCGTAGTCGTCGGTCAGGGTGGGCACGTCGTCGACCTCCACAAGGGCCTCGTAACGCGTGTCGATGGTCTCGTCGAGGTCGGGAGCGGTCGGGTGGTCCGCGCGGATCGCCGCCCAGCGGCGGCGCAGCACATCCCGCCCCGTCACCGGCTCGTCGGTCGCCACCACGACGAGGTTCCGCACCTCCCCGTCGTCGCCCGGGCCCGGGTCATCGCCGACCGGGTGCACCGCCACCGTCGCGAACTCGGACCGCTGCGTCCGGTACATCGCGCGGAACAGCCGCGACTGCTCACCCTCCAGCGCACCGATCACGTTCGAGACCACCGCCCCGCCAGGCGCGAGATGGCTCCGGGCGAGCGCCACGAACTCCCGTGTCGTGAGATGCGCCGGCACCGAATCGGAGAAGAACGCGTCCACCACGATCAGGTCGAACCGCTCGTCCGTCGTCTGCAGGAACCGTCGCCCGTCCTCGACGTGCACGTCGATCCGCGGGTCGTCCGGGAGCGCGAAGAGCTTCCGTGCGACGTTGACGACCTCCCCGTCGATCTCCACCACGTCCATCCCGACATCCGGGAAGTCACGCCACATGCGCTTCGGGATCGAGCCGCCGCCGAGACCGATGAACAACACCCGCTTCGCCTGCGGCCGGTACGCGAGTCCCACGTGCATCGCGTCGGTGTAGGGGAACACCGTCGCGAACGGGTCGTCGATCCGCATCGCGCTCTGGAACGAGCTGTCGAACCGCAGGTAGCGGTTGGCGCCGTCCTCGGTCACCAGCACGCGGTGGTACTGCGTGTCCCGCGCGTACACCGCGTCGAGCGCACGCGACGCGCGCTCGATGGTCTCATCGGGGCGTTGGCGCTGCCGGTAGACCGGAGACCAGTTCGTCGTCTCCGCGCGGGACAGGCGGCGGGTCTCATCGGGGTTGAGCGCCGCCGTCGACGCCGCACCGGCCACCACGAGCACGGCCGCCGCGGCCACCGCCGGCCACACGCGTTCCGACACCGCGACGCCCGCGCACGCGACGCCGAGCACCGTCGCCGCGACCGCCAGCACCTGGTCTGTCCCCAGTTCCGGGATGAGCAGGAACGCCGTGAGGTAGGTCCCGACGATGCTGCCCGCCGTGGAGATCGAGAAGAGCCCGCCGGACGTCCTTCCCACGGTCGCGAGCGACCGCGCCACCAGGCGCACCGCGATCGGCGTCGTCGCGGCCAGCAGCACGCTCGCCGGGCCGAATAGGAGCGTCGACGCGACCAGCGGGTTGAGTCGCGGGCCCGGATCCCATCGGACGACGAACTCGAGGATCGGGCCGTCGATCAGCGGGATGAGCAGCACACCGAGCGCGCCCAGCCCCATCGTCGAGACCAGCAGCCACTCCGCCGGGAGGCGGTCGACCGCGACGCCGCCGAGCCAGTACCCCAGCATCAGCCCCGTGAGCACGACGCCGATCAGCGCGCCCCACACGAAGAGGGAGTTCCCGAAGAAGGGGGCCAGCACGCGGCTTGCCGCGAGCTCGACGCCGAGGAGCACGGCCCCCGACGTGAACACGCCGCCGGCGATGACCGCCATGCGCCGCTTGGAGTGGGTCTGGGTCGGTTCGCTCATGCGCTCGCGGGCCCGAGCGCGGGGCGCCGGTAGATCCCACTTTACGCGGGAAGCGGCGCGTTACTCTGATGACGTGGTGACGCGGCCGGACCAGGGTGTTCTCACCGTCTACATCGACGACGAGTGCGCGATGTGCGCCGGTGCGGCGCGTCGCGTCGCGCGCGCCGACCGCCGCCGGCGCCTGCGCATCCGGCCGCTCGCCGACGGCGCCGGGTCATTCCCCCTGGAGGACCTCGAGCGCGAACTGCACGCGGTCGATGCCAGCGGCCAGGTCTTCCGCGGCTACGACGCCGTTGTGGCGATCGTCGCCCGGGCGACGATCGCCGGCTGGCTGGCGCCCCTCCTTCGCTCGCCGCCCGCCCGTTGGGTCGGGGGGCGGTGCTACCGGTTCGTCGCGCGCGGGCGGCGCAGCCGGCGTCAGCCGCCGTCCGGGTCGGTGAGGTAGCCCTCGAGCGCGGTCCGGACCTTCGCCCGTGCCCGGTGTAGGAGCACACGCTGGTTGACCTCCGTGATCTCAAGGGCGCCGCAGACCTCGTCGGCCGACCAGCCGTCGATGTCCCGCAGGGTGATCACCTGGCGCTGCGAATCGGGCAGCGTCTCGATCGCCGCCTCGATCACCTGACGGGTCTCCGAGGCGAGGAGGCGCTCTTCCGGCGCAGGGCCCCACGAGGCCGGCCCGGCAGCCCAGTGCCCGGCCCAGAGGTGCCCGGCGGGGAGGAATCGATCGGCGTCGACCACCCCGTCATCGTCGTCGCCCGGCGTGATGAGCGCCGAGAACGGCACCGTGCGGCGCTCCCGTGCCCCGCGCTTCTTGGCGGTGTTCGTGAGGATCCGGAAGATCCAGGTCTTCAGGGAGGAGCGACCCTCGAAACGCGCGATGCCACGGATGACCCCGAGCCACGCCTCCTGAACCACCTCCTCGGCAACGGCCCGGTCGGCGACGAACGATCGGGCCAGCCGGAGCATCGAGGCGTGGTACATGTCGATGAGCTCGCTGAAGGCCGACTCGTCGCCCCTTCGGAGCGCCTCCACCAGCCGCCGGTCGGCGCCGTAGCCGCCTGGAGACGGATGCTCATGCGAGAGCGTCACGACGCGAAACACTACCCATACGTGGCCGGCGTGGGCGGGCCGCGACGTACACTCGTGTGCGTGGTCCACGTCTTTCCGCGTGACGAGCATTTCATGCGGCTCGCTCTCGAGCGGGCCTCCGCGGCGGGTGAGCACGGCGACGTGCCGGTTGGGGCGATCATCGTGCGTGACGGCGAGGTCGTCGGCGCCGCCGGCAACGAGCGGGAGCTCCGGGGTGATCCCACCGCTCACGCGGAGTGCCTGGCCCTGCGCGAAGCCGCCCTCACGCTGGGCGGGTGGCGGCTGCTCGGCACGGTGCTCTACTGCACGCTCGAGCCCTGCCCGATGTGCGCCGGCGCGATCCAGCAGGCCCGCGTCACCCGCGTGGTCTTCGGCGCCCCCGACAGCAAGGTCGGCGCCGCCGGCTCGGTGGTGGACCTGCTGCGCAACCCGCGGCTCATCCACCGGGTCGAGGTGACCGGCGGGGTGCTGGCGCGAGAGTCGCTCGCGCTCATGCAGCGCTTCTTCGACGAGCGGCGGTGAGGGTCGTCGCCATCGTCACTACGGGGGCGTTGCTTGTGGGGCGGGCGGCATCTTGTGCTCGGTCGGTTCGCCGGCGCCTCAGCGGACGCACGCGGCGGATAGGGCGGCTCCGCCGCCGCCCGGGGCGCCCATGCGAAGCGGCGCGGCACCCCGGGATTCGGGCAGCGGAGAGGGAGGGATTTGAACCCTCGAGGCGAGAGATCCCGCCTACGCGATTTCCAGTCGCGCTCCTTCGGCCGCTCGGACACCTCTCCAGCCCGTCGATCGTACCGGACCCCGCGGAGCCCGTCTGGACCGCGAAACACCCATGCTAGGCTCGCCAGCGGAGGGGTGGCAGAGCGGTCGAATGCGGCGGTCTCGAAAACCGTTTCGGGCTTTTGGGTCCGACGGGGGTTCAAATCCCCCCCCCTCCGCTGACCTACGCGGGACGTGTCACGGATTCGAAACCGGAGAGCTCGCCAGTCCGCGGCGTCGCCTGGCGAGGTGCGCCGCGCCGACGAGCAGCGCGAGGGCTGCCGGGACGCCGAGCGCGATCGGGAGGATGCCGCCGGCGTTGAGCGTGTCGCGCTCCGCCACCTCGAATCTCACGGCCGTGCCCGTGATGGGCGGCGGGTCGACATCGTCCTGTGGGAGGACGGTCACGTAGGCGGCGAGGCTGCCGGTGTTGACCGCATGGATGTTCCAGGTGATCGTTCGCAGGCCGCCCGCGGGCAGCGTGCCGAGGTAGACGGTGCGGTCCGTCGACCAGTCCTCCGGGTCGACGTAGGTTCCGTCCTGGAGGCTGAGGATGTTGAGGTGCGCGATCAGCGAGCCGGACGCGCTCGAGCCGTCGTTCGCGATCGTCGTCTGGAAGGAGAACCGGTCGCCCAGTCCGGTCGTCACTTGCGAGCGGTCCGTCGTGATCGACACCTCGCCGGCCTTGGCGCCGGCCGCCCCGGCGAGGACGAACACCGCGATCATCGCCGCGAGACTCGCCGCGAGTGCGCGACGCACGCCGATCACGTGCCACCCCGCCCGAGCCGGAGGTAGCGCGCTCCGACGAACGCGGCTGCCGCGGTGAACACCACCGCCGCGACGATCGGAGCGATGAGCCAGGAGAGGTTGTCGCTCCACCCGTCCTCGTTGACGAGGATCCTGCCGACGTAGTGCTCGCCCGCGGTGATCGGGTTCACCCGAAGCAGGATCTCGCCCCAGCCCCACGTGGCGCTGATCGGGAACTGCGTGGGCGCGAACAGCGCGAGGAG
>CAYTRV010000138.1:0-6368 GCA_964440285.1 uncultured Bifidobacteriaceae bacterium | reverse complement strand
GTAGTCGAGCCCCGCCGAGATCGAGTGCGCCTCCACCACCTGCCCGTCGTCGGTCTGCAGCAGGTACGAGAAGGAACCGTGCAGCACACCGGGCCGCCCGTGGCCGAGCGGGGCGCCGTGGTGGCCCGTTTCGATTCCCAGGCCGGCCGCCTCAACCCCAACCAGGTCGACCTCTGCATCGTCGAGGAACGCGCGGAACGTGCCGATCGCGTTCGAGCCGCCGCCGACGCAGGCGATGACCGTGGCGGGCAGACGGCCCTCCGCCGCGAGGATCTGGTCGCGGGCCTCCGCGCCGATCACCGACTGGAAGTCGGCCACGATCTCCGGGTACGGCGCCGGCCCCACCGCCGACCCGATCACGTAGTGCGTCGTGCGGACGTTGGTGACCCAGTCGCGGATCGCCTCACTGGTCGCGTCCTTCAGCGTGCCGCTGCCGGAGTCGACGGGCAGCACCTCGGCCCCGAGCATCCGCATCCGCACGACGTTGAGCCGCTGGCGCTGCATGTCCACGCGCCCCATGTACACGTGGCACTCGAAGCCGAGCAGCGCCGCAGCCGTGGCGGTCGCGACGCCGTGCTGGCCGGCGCCGGTCTCGGCGATGATCCGCTGCTTGCCCATGCGCCGCGCCAGGAGCACCTGGGCGAGGGCGTTGTTGATCTTGTGCGCCCCGGTGTGGCAGAGGTCCTCGCGTTTGAAGTAGAGCCGCGGGATGCCGTAGCGCGCCCCGAGACGTTCGGCGAGGTACAGGGGCGTCGGACGACCCACGAACGCGGCGAGGAGGTCGTCGAGCTCGCGGCGGAACTCCGGGTCGGCCCGGTACTGCTCGAACGCGACGGTCAGCTCGTCGAGCGCGCCGATGACCGTCTCCGGGACGTAGCGTCCGCCGTACGGCCCGAACCGCGTCGCCAGCTCGCTCATGCCGCGCCGCGGGTCATGGCCCCGTCCCGGACGCCCCGAATGAACGCGCGCACCAGCGCCGGGTCCTTGCGTCCGGGAGCGCGCTCGACCCCGCTCGACACGTCGACCACCGCGGGACGTGCCCGCCGGACAGCCTCGGTCACGTTGCCCGGGGTGAGCCCGCCCGCGAGCGCGAACGGCCGCCCCAGGTCGACGCCCTCGATCAGCGCCCAGTCGAACGTGGTTCCGGTGCCGCCATGACGCCCGCGGATCGCGGCGTCGAGCAGCACCAGGTCGGCGGCGCTGCGGCGGGCGGCCTCGAGCGACGCGGCGTCGGCGACCGGGAACCCCTGGAAGACGGGACGCGCGCACGCGGCCCGGATCGCCGCGACGTCAGCGGCGGCGCCGTGGACCTGCACGTCGGTCAGCCCGCAGGCCTCGGCGATCTCGGCCGCCTCGTCCGGCGGCGGGTCGACGAAGACCCCGACCTTCCGCACCCCGGCCGGCAGCGCGTCGACGATGCGCCGCGCGGCAGCCGGGCTCACGCGCCGTAGGCTCTCGGCGGCGAAGACGAGCCCGATCGCCCACGCGCCGAGGTCGGCGCACGCCGCCGCCTCCTGCGGATCGGTGAGTCCGCACACCTTGACCAGCACCGGATCAGGCACCGATCTGCGCCAATCGTCCCCGCTCCGCGCCCCGCCATCTCGGCAGGAACACGGTGATGAGCGATCCGACGCCGGGCCGGCTCCAGACCTCCAGCGACCCGCCGAGCAGCTGCGCCCGGTCGCGCATCCCGAACAGCCCGTAGCGCGCCTGAGGATTCCCGGGCGTCGGGCGGCGCACCTCATCCGGCTCGAAGCCGCGGCCGTTGTCGCGGATCTCCATCGTGATGCCGGCGGGCCCCTCACGCAGCCGCACCGAGACCTCGGTGGCGGCCCCGTGACGGCCGGCGTTGTTCAACGCCTCCTGAAGGATCCGGTAGAAGGTGATCTTCTGCGACAGGGACACGCGGTTGTCGGGGAACTCGCCGAGGGCCTGGTAGTCGACCGCCGCGCCCTGCTGCGTCTCGAACGCCCGCACGGCGTTGCTCAAGACCTCGGGAAGCAGCCGGTCCTCGAACAGGGCGGGACGCAGATGCCCGATCAGCTCGCGCATCTCCTGGAGCGCCCCGCCGAGCGTCTCGTAGATCCTGCCCAGCCCGGGGCGCAGCTTCTCGGGGAGCGTCGCGCCCTCCGCCTCCGCGTCGTTGAGGTCCGCCTCCAGCAGCTGGACCTCGAGCAGCGCGACGGAGAGCTGCTGCGTCGGCCCGTCGTGGATGTCCAGACCGATGCGACCCAGCATCCGCTCGTCGCCCTCGAGGATCTGGGCCATGGCCCGCTCGAGCGTCTCGTACAGCCGGACCTGCTCGAGCAGCGTCCCGATGCGCTCGGCGCCGACGCGCGCGGCGTGACGGCGCAGCGGGTCGTCGTGCAGCGGCTCGGTGCCCGCGACCCAGACCACGCCGAGCGCCCGCTCGGACAACCGCACCGGGAGCGCGAGGGCGTGGTTGAAGCCCGCGACCCGCAGCGCGTCCGGCAGGCTCCCACCGTCGAGGTCGACCTCCATGCCCTTTCCGTGCGTCTGGTCCGCGACGTCGGGAGGCATGGTGACGTCCTCGAGGCCCGCCGGGATGTTGACCGATCCGACGACGCTGAATCGCCCCTCGCGCGGATCCGCGGCCTGCAGCACCGCGGCGCGGGCGCCGAGGACGTCCACGATGGTGCGCAGGAGCCGCGCCATCTCCGCCGTCGGGTCGTCCTGCTCACTCGGCGTCGCTGTGATGGTGATCAGCGCCGCGACCGCGGATGGGTCGTGAGGTGCGTGGTCGTCGAGCATTCGGAGGGCTATCCTAGCGGCCTCCCCCCGCGAGCTGTTTCCTGAGGTTCGTGCGGATTCTCCTCGAGGTGGCAAGAGAACCAGACCTTTGGAGGGGGCTATCCTGGCAGGACGTTTAGGGAACGCAGCGAATCCAGCCCGTATGCTTCCTCGTGACGCTCCAGACGAAAAGCCCAATGCCCCCGGGAAGGTCACGTTGGTTCGGGTCCTGCTCGCTGACGACAACGCACAGTTCCGCTCCGTCCTCCGACGGCTCCTCGAGCGCGATGAGGAGATCCAGGTGGTCGCCGAGGCGGCCGACGGTGCGGAGGCGGTCCGGCTTGCAGTCGAGCTCCGTCCCGACGTCGTGGTGATGGACGTCTCCATGCCCGGACTCGACGGGGTCGAGGCCACCTACGAACTGAAGAGCCGCCTTCCGAACTTGACCGTGCTCATGTTGTCGATCGGCAACAAGGAGCAGGAGATCCAGGCGGGGCTCGCGGGCGGCGCCTCCGAGTACCTCGTCAAGGGTGCGCCGGCGACGGAGATCGTGGACGCCATCAAGCGTCACGGTGCGCTCTCGCAACCCCTCTAACCGCCCGAATCCTCCCATTGCCGGTTTTCCGCCTCCTTGGGGTACCCTTGAGGCGATGTCCATGGAGTCCACCCGCTGACTGCCAAACCACCAATGCGTGTCGCAATCGCCGATGACCATCGGTTGATGCTCGACGGCATCAAGCGGGCGCTCGAGACCGCGCCCGACATCGAAGTCGTCGGTGAGGCCATGAGCGGCGACGAGATGCTCGCGCTGCTGCCCCAGGTCAACCCGGACGTGGTGATCCTCGACCTGCGGATGCCCAATGGCGACGGGCTGGACACGCTGACCAGGATCCGGCAGGACCACCCTGGGATGAAGGTCATCATCCTCTCGATGTTCGAAGACTCCGAGCACATCGACCAGGCGCTCCAGCGCGGCGCCGACGGCTACGTCGTGAAGTCGATCAACCCGCTCGACCTGCCGTCGACGATCCGGCAGGTCGTCGACGGCGCGGTCCACATGCGGGGGGTGGCGACCACGGCGACGCGTGGCGACGCCCCCACCCAGGATGGGACGGCCCGGTCGAGCGGCGGCATCAACCTGCTCACCGAACGGGAGCTCACGATCCTCCGGCTCGTCGCCGAGGGGCTGTCGAACCTCGACATCGCCAACCGGCTGTTCGTGACCGAGCAGACCGTGAAGTTCCACCTCTCGAACATCTACCGCAAGCTCGGCGTGGCCAACCGCACGGAGGCGACCCGATACGCCTACCGCGCGAAGCTCATCGAGTAGGGCGCACCCGCCGCCTGGGGTATCATCGCTTCTGATGAGCGCGATCCGCACCGACGTTGCCGACCCACCGACGGTCGGGAAAGGCGACGATGGCGAGCCTTCCCAAAATCCGCCGCACACGCGTCGCCGGTCGCTCCGTCGCGCCGCCGCAGCCTGAGCGCACCAGCGCCGACGTCCAGCGGCTGGAGGCGTTCGGCCTCACCTGGCTGAACATCGAGTCCCCGGCCGCCATCGATGCCCAGTGGCTGGCGGCCAACTACGACTTCCACGAGCTCGACATCGAGGACGTCCTCTCACGCCGCCAGCAGCGGTCGAAGATCGACGAGTACGCCGACTACCTGTTCATCGTGCTGCACTTCCCGCGCTACGACAAGCGCACCGAGCGGCTACAGGCGGCGGAGCTCGACATGTTCATCGCGGAGGACCTCCTGATCACCCTCCCGAAAGACCCGCTCAAGCCGCTGTCGGCGATGTGGAGCCAGTGCGAGTCCCGCGAGGAGGAGCGGGCGCGCCACATGAGCAAGGGGTCGGGCTACCTGGTCTACGAGATCGTCGACCGGATGTACGACTACTGCTTCCCGATCCTCAACAAGATCGGCCACAAGCTCGAGTGGATCGAGGATCAGATCTTCGAGGGCAAGAGCGACGAAGTCGTGCGCGACATCTCCAATGCCAAGCAGGAGATCATCAACTATCGCAAGATCATCAAGCCGCAGCGGCCGACGCTGCGCGGCTTGGAGCGCACCACCCAGCGCTACGCCCCGCAGGACCTCGAGATCTACTTCGACGACATCGTCGACAAGAACGAGCGCATCTGGGACGAGCTCGAGAACTCGAAGGAGGTCGTCGACGCCCTCGACGCCACGAGCGAATCGGTGATCCGCAGCCGTCAGAACGACCTCATCCGCGTGCTGACGATGCTGTCGGCGGTCCTGCTGCCGCTCACGCTGGTCACGGGCTACTACGGCATGAACGTCCCCCTGCCGTTCCAGAGCCATTGGTGGTCGAACCTGATCGTCCTCGGGCTGATGGGGGCGATCGGCGCCGGGCTCGCGTGGTTCTTCCACCGCAAGCGCTGGCTCTAACCCCGCCTCAAATGCCAAGACGGATCATCTGGGCGCCGTGGCGCATGACCTACGTCAGCGCCGATCCGGCTGAGCGGAACCCCGGCTGCGTGTTCTGCGAGCTGCCGGCCCAGGGCGACGACAGCGCTGTCTATATCCTCCACCGCGCCCGCCTAGCCTACGTGATCATGAACCGCTACCCCTACAACAACGGCCACCTGATGGTCGTGCCCTACGCCCACGTACCGTCGCTCACCGACCTCGCGGCCGACGCCGCCGCGGAGATGGTCGAGCTCACGCGGCGCAGCCAGGAGGTCGTCCAGGCGGCGATGAGGCCGCAGGGGTTCAACGTCGGCATGAACCAGGGGCGCGCGGCCGGAGCCGGAATCGACGAGCACCTCCACCTGCACCTGGTCCCACGATGGGTCGGCGACACGAACTTCATGCCGGCGATCGGGGATACCAGGGTCATGCCCCAGCACCTCGACGAGACCTACGAGCTCCTGCGCCCGGGGTTCGCCGCATGACGCTCAACCCGGCGGCGTTCAAAGCGTACGACGTGCGCGGCGTGTACCCGGACGACCTCGACGAGGACGGCGCCGAGCGAATCGGCCGGGCGTTCCCCGCGCTGAGCGGCGCGCGACGCATCGCCGTCGGCCACGACGTGCGCCTCTCCTCGCCGAGCATGTCGGCGGCATTCTGCGCCGGCGCCCGCGCCGGAGGCGCCGACGTCTGCGAGCTCGGACTCGCGGCCACGGAGATGTTGTACTTCGCCGTCGCCGACGGGGGCTTCGACGGTGGCGCGGTCATCACCGCGAGCCACAACCCGCCGAAGTACACGGGCGCGAAGCTCGTCCTTGCGGGCGCCGTCCCACTGTCGGGCGACACCGGCATCGGCGAGCTCGGGCGCATGGCGATCGCCGATGAGGCCCCGCGAGCCGACCGCCCCGGGCTGACGTCCAGCGACCCGGGGCTGCTCGACCGGTTCGTCGCCGCGTCGCTGCGGTTCGTCGACCCGGCCCGCATCCGCGGGCTTCGCGTGGTCATGGACTCGGCGAACGGGATGGCGGGCCTGTACCTCCCCCCCGTCCTCGACCGCCTCGCCATCGACGCGGTGCCGTACTTCCTGGAGCTCGACGGCCGCTTCCCGAACCACGAGCCGAACCCGCTGCTCGACGAGAACCGCGTGTTCATCGAATCGAAGGTCGTGGAGGAGCGCGCCG